>NZ_JBICJO010000045.1:0-16675 GCF_043103185.1 Shewanella sp. YQ_9 | reverse complement strand
AACGATGGATCCCCAGCACTTTGTGTTGGGGATTTTTCGTTTTAATTGCATTTTGAAATGTCCACTCTCACATGGGGAAGATAAAGAGTCCGAACGCAGTGAGGCACAATTCCATGTGGAGTAGGGTGAGGTTATCGCGTTTATCAAACTCAGTTTGATGCGACAGACGAACGCGGAGAGCTTGCTCGAAGCTGGCCATCGCCAGACGCCCAATTTTATCTTCACTTTCTTAAAAAGTGGAGACAAAACAGTAACAAAAAAGCCCTAGCTAAATGCTAGGGCTTTTTTGTTTGTCTCGTTTCCAGCGAGCACGACTTAACATGCAGCCCAAAGCTGCTGGCGCAGTGTGTGCCCCTCAGCTCGCAGCCAAGCTGCTTCGCGCTACAGCCATCTATCAAGCTGTGCTTGATGAGCAGATGTCTTTCGCCCCCATGTGAGATGGTGCTGTGGAGATATTGAGAATAGATTGACCCGATTGTCTGGGCAGATTTATCCAGTCTCTGGAGCACAAAGACTTCACCCAACCGGTATCCTCAATAAAGGTACTCGAGGCTTAAGTAAAGAAGCCACCTGAACAAGGTGGCTTTTTTGCGTTTGGAACCTGTGAATTTTGCATTAATCCAGCTCTAGATGTCTGGCGCTGTATGGTGATGACTCACCTATCTTGCTAACCTATCATCGTTCACCTTTCCATTATTCCCTCAATTACTATTTGATGCCGCTTGGATGACAGTTACCGGACTCCTAGGAAATGAATCGATCACAGCTTGTGCTTCTTTTGGGGTTGTTTATGATCTTGGGATTGCCAGAAAAAGGAGTCAGGCATGAAGCAGACCAATTCCCAAAAGAAACTCACGGTTGAACGCTTGCTGAGAGTCGATGGCACTGAGGCTAATCTATACCGGGGGGAAGATAACATCTTTTTCTTAGCGGATGATAAGGGTTGTCTGTTGCCGATTAAAGATAAGGAAGGAGCCACTATCTATGGCATAGATACTAAGGCTTTTGCCCATCTTGGCGGCCACTTCTACGGCGATAAGACTCATCTCTATATACGTCCTGAGCGCAGCGGTCGCTGGGGTGTCTTTCCTCTGGTCCACGGTCACTTGAGAATATTGAATGAATGGTATGCATTTGATGAGCGCTATCTTTACTCCGGGATGTTTGGCGCTCGTAGGCGTATTGAGGGGGAACTCAGGATACCTCCGGGAAAGGGATACTATGCTGTCGATAGTAAACATGCCTACATAAATTCGACCAGAATAAACAATAGCTGCGCTGCCAGTTTCATCGGCCTGGAGTGCGATTATGCCCGAGATGCGAGTCAGGTGTATTTTCGTGGCAAGGCCATTGAAGGCGCTGACCCTGATAGTTTTCTGAGCTTTAACTTCAACGAACGCACGGGATTAGGCTTCGATGCCATCGACAAATACAGGGGCTACAATCTGGGGAAGGCCGACTTGAATAGTGCGGAGATAAAAGATCTTCAACTTTTCCTCAGTCTCTATCCGGGAAGTGAACAGACATACTCCTGGCTGTTAAACAGCAAAAGCAGTACCGACGAAACGGAACCCAACTGGCAGTTTTTGGGTGATGGTTTTGCCGTTACTGAGCAGGCGGTTTATTTCACGCTACCGCCTTTTGCCTTGGCGGGAGAAAGTCTGCAAGGAAGCCATGCAGGACGACTGCAGGATAAGGACAAGTATCAATGCTTGACTGAACTGGCACCGGGCAAGTTCCAATATTTACAGCAGGGCTATTATCTGTATGACTGCCAACTCTACTGGCGAGACCTTGAAGACAGGTACCATTTTTGTGCGTTAAAGCTCAGTAAGGTCAATGCCGCGACGTTTACTTGTATTGGTGGTGAGTATTTCACTGATGGGAGCAAAGTCATCTGTCGTGGCAAGATATTGAAAGGTGTTCAGCCAGATGTTGTACAGCTTTACTCTGAATACCTATTGAGTGATGGCCTGTCGCTCTATTATCGGGGCAAGAAATTGAGTCGTGTGATGCTGGAGAACTTTGAATACCTCGGACACCATTATTTCAGTATTGCAGGACAGCTTTATCGTCATGACCGCGAGTTGAAAAACGCCAAGTCTCAATCGGTTTACCAAAGCAATTGCCGCTTTATCTCCGCTGAGTGTCTTGCCCTGAATAATGGCAGGGTGATTTATCGTAATCTTTTGCAAAACAAACAATTGGATGGTGCAAGTTTGGTAGTTTTCAATCACTACTTTGCCAAGGATGGTAAGCATGTATATTGCATCGACTGGAATGACAGGTTTCATGTAATAGCTGAGGCTGATCCGAAAACCTTTCACGCTCCAGATTTCAGACAAGATGTTAAGCTGCAGCAAAAAGGGCATGATAAGCAACGGACTTTTGATTGGCGGCAGTTGTTACCTGAGCCCGAATATTCCTGAGTCTTTGGCTTATGTTCTGGGCTGGTTCGCTGTTTACGGCTGCTTGGTTTTGTCTAGAGAAAACCCTGGATGCCCACCACGGCTTGGCTTTGCCTGAAAAAGCTGCAATCAGAGGTGTTTGTGCCAAAAAGTCCTTTACCTTTAGGAAGGCTTTTTGCATAATGCCCCTCGTTCCACAGGGGTGTAGTTCCAATTGGTAGAACAGCGGTCTCCAAAACCGACGGTTGCGGGTTCGAGTCCTGCCACCCCTGCCACATTCCAGACGGCCTGCATAGCAATATGCGGGCCGTTTTCCTTTATGGCTGCATTCAAAGTTTCTCTGTTCTCGATATAAAAACAGCAGCCCTACAGGCTGCTGTTTGAGCTACCACTTTGCTTACTGAACCATGAGCAAGCAGGGATTACCAAGTGTAGTTGATACTCAGCTCCAGGCTTCTCGGTTCACCAAAGAAACCCTGGTTGTAAAAGTCGATGCTGGAATAATACTTCTTGTCGAACAGGTTCCGGACATTTAACCTGGCAACTAGATTGTCCTGTATTTGATAGCTGGCCATCAGATTAGCCAGGAAATAGCTATCCTGCCTAGAAGAAGCTTTGTTAGGGCCTACCTGGTCTTTGTAGGTTTTACTTTGCCAGCTGATGTTGCCTCCCAGAGTCAGATCGCTCAGCGCCCCGTCGAAGTGATACAGGCTGGAAATACGCAGCAGATGCTTGGGCAAATGAGTCCCGAAGGGGCTGCCATCGGCCTTTTCTGATTCGCTATAGGTATAGCTGAAGAACACGTCCAAGTCGTCGCTGGGGTGGCCGCTAAGCTCCAATTCAAAACCTTTATTGTTGGTGCCTTTCACCGCTCGTTGAGGGAAGCTGCCATCCGGTAGCGGTGGTTGCCCGGGATCGGCTTCGGCGACATTATCTTTTTGCACCTTGAATACCGCCAGGCTTGCCGTCAGCGCTTCGTTGAAGAAGTCCCCCTTGGCCCCCAACTCTATGTTATTGCCTGTGACGGGATCCAGGTACTGGTTATTAACGTCTTTGGCATTCTGGGGTTGAAAGATTTCGGTATAGCTGGCGTAAAGCGACAGGGTATCGTTGAGCTTGTATACCAGTCCGGCGTAAGGCGTGAAAACATCATCATGTTTATAATCCTTGTTGTCCTGGTTTACCTCCATTTCATATTTACTCAACCTGGCACCCAAGATAAGAGTGACATCGTCATGCAGAGATAATTGGCTGGCCAGATAGGCACCCTGCTGGGTTTCGGTCGATTCGCTGCGCTGGGGAGTTTGTGTGTAGGTGGGTTCATTGATGCTGCCATCCCACTCAAAGAAATTACCCACTTGCAGAGTGTCGCTGCTGTAATATGAATCGGCGTCCACTTCCTGTTTGGAATAGAGCAGACCTGCAGTCAACCTGTGGCTACGACCAAAGAGTTCGAAGGGACCCGAAACAAACAGCCTGGCTGCATCTTGATCCCGCCAGGATTGGTAAATCATGGGAAGAGCCCCCATTCCCAGGCCGGTTGTTTTATCGGGATAACCGGACAAGTACAGCAGATGGCCATCCATTTCATCTTCTCTGTGCTCCAAGTCGATTCTCAGATCCCAGTCGCTATCGAAGCTGTGCTCAACTGAAGCGAAAACATTGGTGCCTTCCCGTTCCCAACGGGACCAGGATGCGGCAGTGGTACTGGAGGTGGACAGATCATCCGCCAGGCTCCCATCGGCATAAAACAGTGGTAACCCACCCCAAGTTGAGCCTTTGGGATCGCGTTTACTATGATCGGCTCCGATCAACAGTTTGGTTTGGTCACTGAGAGCGGCGCTGAACACAGCATAGAGTTGTAGATTTTGCTCTTCCGAGAGATTAACGTAGCTTTCTTTATCCTCGTAGGCTGCAGCAACCCGCGCCTGGTACTTACCATCCTGGTCCAGATCAAATGAGCCGTCACCCTCGACTCGATAACTATTCCAGGAGCCTAGCTTGGCACTCAGATAACCTGATGGATAGGCCTTGGGGCGTTTGCGGATCAGGTTGATGGCGGCCGAGGGTTCACCTGCACCTGTCAGGAGCCCTGTGGCACCACGGACTATCTCCACTCGGTCAAAGATGATGGTATCTGTAACCGCATCGTTGAAGAAGCTGCTGTAGTTGACCGGCACCCCATCAAACTGGAAGTTGGTGATAGGATTGCCTCTGGCATTGAAAAAGTAACGATTGGTTTCAGCCTGCTGGGCATAGATCCCTGGGCTAAGGGTCATGACCTCGGCAATATTATTCAAAGAGAAACTCTGAATAAACTCCTGATCTATGATGGACACAGATTGCGGCGTTTCCCTGAGTGTCAGTGGCAGTCCAGTTGCCGTGGCAGCCTTGTCCAGGCGACTGCCCTTGATCTGTATTACTTCAATATCGCTTGAGTCTGTTGTGGTTTCCTGGTCCTTTGCGTATGCCTGCGGTACCAGACTGATGCCCGCCAACAGGCTGGCAGTGACGACTCTGTGCATATTTCCCCTCTCAATATGATGGCTTGTGTTAGCTGAACTTGGTTTTTCTGTAGTTATTATTGCGATATTGATAATGATTTCTATTGTATTTACAATTCAGCTTTATTTTTTTAGCCATAGAGAAACTATGCCGAAGATAAGTAATCGCATGTGGTTCCTGTTTCACGGATGGTGTTCATTGCCTATCTGGTTGCTGTTCTGCTTCGTATGTTTGACCGGGACAGTGGCTGTTTTGAGCCATGAGATTACCTGGCTGACGAATCCCGCGGCCAGGGCATTGAATCCGGATGCTTTACCGGAAAAGAGCGTTGCCGAGTTGGTGGAGAATGTGCAGCGTGCTTACCCTGATGCCGATGTCAGCAATGTGATGCTGTTTGAGCCTTATCTGGTGAATGCCGTGGTGTTCTCCGATGTCGACAAGCCCTTTGCTATCGCTTATGTGAACCAGTACAGCGGAGAGATCCAGGAGGTGAACAGTGGTATTACCTTCATAGGATTCATGCGCTCATTGCATGGTTGGTTGCTGTTTCCCTGGCAAAATGGTTTTAGTGTCGGGTATTACCTGGTCAGTGGTTTATCACTGTTGATGTTGGGGTCTGTGATATCCGGGATGGTTATATACAAGCGTTTCTGGCGTAGTTTCTTCAGCCCCAAATTAAGATTCAACCAAGGTAAGAGAACCCTGGTGACAGATTTGCATCGCCTGCTGGGTGTCTGGTCTATCTGGTTTATTGTCCTGATGAGTCTTACCGGTCTTTGGTATCTGGCACAAGGAATAATGTGGCATGCCGATGTCGATATCGAGCCCCACACGCCTCTGGTTGATATCGCCGATGTGCCAATGGGCGAAGCCAGACCTCAGCCCTCTTTGAGTCTTAAACAGGCTCTGTTACAGGCCAAAGAGCAGTTTCCCGACTTTCATCCCAGTTATATCAGTTTGCCGGAGCACAACCGGGACCTCTATCGTTTGCAGGGCAGTGGCGATTTCCTGTTTTATGACCAGTATGCCTACGGACTGGAACTGGATCCCTGGAGCGGCGCAATCGTCAGTAGCAAGTCACCACAAACCATGACCACATTGCAAACTATGATGCATATTGCCAATCCCTTGCATTACGGCACTTTGGCTGGCGTTTGGACCAAGATAATCTGGTTCCTGTTTGGCTTATTGCTCAGTGGTATGTCTATCACCGGATTTATGATCTGGAGCAGTCGCATATTCAAGGCGAGCAGGCGTCAGCAAGATGTGCCACTAGTGGCAGAGCAACAGGAGAGTTATTGATGAAGAAACGGCTTTCTTTTTGGCAGCGCAATAAATTCAAGCTCAACGGAGTGTTGTTATTGCTGCCCATCTGGTTTCTCTATCGCTCCTTGACGCCAGAATTACCAGTGAGCTGGTCATCAGTAAGTGCCGGACCGTTTGAGGTAGAGGCCACTCCGGCCGATATGGCGCCGGCCTATCTGCACCATGGTGAATATGTGAAGGACTTTGCCCTGAGGTTTATTGCAGGAGAAGTGAGTGATATTCGCCAGGGATACCTGAATATTGGTCCTGAGCCACTGGCGCTGGAGGTGTTGCAGCAAGGTGAGAGTGGCATCTTGCACGGAAGTCGCCACGGTCAACATGTACACGCCATAGCTCCGGCCGCGTTCGGCGCGGCCGATAAGTTATGGCTAACTCTCGAAGACTGGCACGGACGGCGTTATGTCGCTCATTGGCCTTTGCCGTCGGCTTGGGTGTTAGTGCAGTAATTACTGCACTAACAAGCTGCGAAGCATCCAGGCGGTCTTTTCATGCAGCTGAATACGCTGGGTCAGCAGATCTGCCGTTGCTTCGTCATTGGCCTGGTTCACCAGAGGGTAGAGTGCCCGGGCGTTGCGAATAATGATCTCCTGGCCTTCCAGCAGTTCCTCAAGCATCTGTTTGGCATCTGTGATGCCTGAGTCTTCTTTGATTTCGGTCTGAGCGGCGTAGGCGCTGTAGGATCCCAAGGCTCTTTCACCCAGGGCTCTTACCCGCTCTGCTATGACATCCACCGCGGCAGCCAATTCGGTGTACTGCTCTTCAAACAGTTGGTGTAGGCTGGTGAACATGGGGCCTGTCACGTTCCAGTGGAAGCTGTGAGTCTTAAGATAAAGGCTGTAGGTGTCAGCAAGTAAGCGATTCAAACCGTTGGCTATTTCCAGGCGATCGGCTTGGTTGATCCCGATATTGATATTCATAATATAACCTCCATAAATGATCTGTTTTCTATACTACTCCGGAAGCTAATTAGTTAAAGTGGATAAAGTAGATTTCTGCAATCGATTTTGTTTAAGTGGATTGCCGGGGGATTTGCTCTCAGGTCACAGACAGTTGCTGAGCAAGCTGGTATTCTAAAGCGCTTAACTTGGAAGCTCTGTTGCGGGTTTCTTTCAGTCATTTTTTGCCCTTCTTGTTCGTCCCTCGGCTATGGGTTTTGGGCGACATTTTCAAACTGCGTTAAAGCGGAGCGCAATCACCATGAATAAATATCTGCACGCCATGGGAATAGAGCTGTGGCGCAGTAGACAAGACTCTCCCTCCCAGGTGCCTTTCATGCTGTTGGTGCCTGATGCTGATGAGAGCGTATTGCAACATCCTCTGGTGCTCAAGGTGTTGGCGTTATTGGGACTGGAGGCCGGGCAGTGCAGCGTCGGTAATCGGCCTGTGGCTGGGCAAGAGGTGATATGGAATATGTTCCCTGAGCCTGTTGAAGGGGCCTGGCTGCATTCATCGCAGCCGGCGCAATTGATGTCAGGCAGTGAGGGCAAGCGCGCCCTATGGCAACAGATTTGGCACAGGTTGGAGGCGAAGTGACTGAGGTTATCGCAATTAGAGCCTTGGAGGCCGATGACCTCGACGAGATGATGAAAATTGAACAACTGGCCCATGAGTTTCCCTGGAGTGAGGCGACTCTGGGCAGTTGCTTTGGCCGTTTTTACCGGGCTTTGGGGTTATATCTAGGACCGGAGCTTCAAGGCTTTTGCTTGCTGCAGGTCTTGTTCGAGGAAGCGACCCTGATGAATATCTGTATCGCTCCTGCCGCACAAGGTCAGGGGTTGGGGCGGCAATTATTACAGGCGGCAATCGAGCTGCTTAAAGAGACTGGTGTGGAGAGATTATTGCTGGAAGTCAGGGTGGGTAATGCCGGCGCTATCGCCTTGTATCGGCGCCTGGGCTTTATTGAGACCGGCTCCAGGGCCGATTACTATCAGGCCAAAGAGGGCCGGGAAGATGCTCTGTTGATGGAGTTGTCTCTTCACTCCTCTTAGTCTCTTGGTTCTTCTTCGCTCATCCCGGCTAATATGGACAGAGGCTGCTATGTCAGAGCCTTTGCCGCTAATCTTTAGGCCCATCATTGTACCTATGAATAGAAAAACAGCGCCTTTGGGCGCTGTTTCTTTAGGTGCTTGGGCTTGGTCTATTTGACCTCTTTCCCCTGGGCCTGAAGGTCGGCATGGTAGCTTGAGCGAACCAGCGGGCCACAGGCGGCGTGGGTAAAGCCAAGTTCGGTTGCCAGGTTGTGGAAGTCGTCAAACTCCTTGGGAGTCACGTAACGCTCCACCGGCAAGTGGAACTTGGATGGCTGCAGATACTGGCCCAGAGTCAGCATGTTGACATTGTGAGCGCGCAGATCTCTGAGCACCTGTTCAATCTCTTCATTGCTTTCACCCAGTCCGAGCATGATCCCCGACTTGGTCGGGATATCCGGATGGCGTTCTTTAAAGCGTTTGAGCAGATCCAATGACCACTGATAGTTGGCACCGGGACGGGCCTTACGATAGTGAGCCGGAGCCGTTTCCAGGTTGTGGTTGAATACATCCGGTGGCTCGGTCGCCAGAATATCCAGTGCCTGATCGATACGGCCGCGGAAGTCAGGCACCAATATCTCTATCTTGATCTCAGGGTTGAGTTTGCGGATCTCACGGATACAGTCGGCGAAGTGCTGGGCGCCGCCGTCACGCAGATCGTCACGATCCACAGAGGTGATCACCACATACTTGAGCTTCATATCCCTGATGGTCTGTGCCAGCTTGAGTGGCTCTTCGGCGTCAGGCTTGAGTGGACGGCCATGGGCTACGTCACAGAAGGGACAACGCCGGGTACAAATGGCGCCGAGGATCATAAAGGTGGCAGTACCATGGTTGAAGCACTCGGCCAGGTTCGGGCAGGAGGCTTCTTCACACACTGAGTGCAAACCATTTTTACGCAGTGCCTGTTTGATATCCAGGATCCGCTGATTGGAAGATGGCAGCTTAACCCGCAACCAATCGGGCTTGCGCAGCATGGTGTCGCGCTCTGATGGCACAACTTTGACCGGGATTCGGGCGACCTTTTCGGCGTCCCGCAATTTCACACCGGGCTGTAATCTTTCTGGCCTATTCATATGACTCTGCTAATCCTTGGTGATGCACTGTTTGCTCATAGCCCAAACGTTGGCTAAAAGTTTCAATCAGGTGTTGGCCTGCCTCCTCGACACTCTGGGGGCCACCGAGTGCTTTGCACTGGGCCATTTCGAGTCCGGCATAACCACAGGGGTTGATACGACGAAAAGGGGCGAGATCCATGTCGACATTCAGCGCCAAGCCGTGGAATGAGCATCCCTTACGGATCCTCAGCCCCAAAGAGGCGATTTTACGCTCCTCGACATAGACACCCGGCGCATCGGCCTTGGCGTAGGCTGGAATATCGAAGCGCTTGAGCAGCTCCACCAGGCTTTGTTCTATGTCGGTAACCAGCTGTCTTACCCCAAGCTTGCGCCGTTTGATGTTGATAAGAGGGTAGGCGACCAACTGCCCCGGGCCATGGTAAGTTACCTGGCCACCGCGATCCACCTGGATCACCGGGATATCGCCGGTGTTGAGTAGATGCTCACTCTTACC
Organism: Shewanella sp. YQ_9; assembly: GCF_043103185.1. Lineage (NCBI taxonomy): Bacteria > Pseudomonadati > Pseudomonadota > Gammaproteobacteria > Alteromonadales > Shewanellaceae > Shewanella > Shewanella sp. YQ_9. The sequence continues at coordinate 6,837 of NZ_JBICJO010000045.1, read as the reverse complement.
GGCCTGGCCTTGGGTGAAAACCGGTGGATGCTCCACCAGCCAGAGTTCATCTGGGCTGTGTTCGTCACGGGTGTCGGTATAGTGCTGCATGGCATGCCATACAGTCTCATAATCCATGTTACCCAAGTGGCGGATATGCAATGTATTGTCTGGCAAGGGCAACGTCTCCCCCTCTGTTTGAGATGATACCAATCAGTATCAAGCTGTGCTCACTCTTTGATACCGGCAGGTATTATACGCTTCGGCAGGTAAAATGTAATCCAGATCACACTTTCTCTGCCGAGTGCCAGGTATCAGAGTACTCGGCGAACGCCTTCAATAGCGGCAAGTTCAGTGTACAAGGTTTCGATATGTTCCTTGCTGGTCACTCTCACATTTATAGTCACCGAGATATAGGTACCTTTGCTGGAGGCCTTGGTGGTGGGGCTGTAATCGCCGGGGGCGTGCTTCTGGACGACTTCGACTACGCGGTCGGCCAGGGTATCGCTGGCATCGCCAACCACTTTAAATGGGAAGGAGGTTGGAAACTCCAGATACTGATCAAAGGTGGTACTTATCATGGGATTGAGATTCTCATGGCAAAATAATAACGGCTATATGGCGGCTATTATATCCCAATTCAAGGGGCGGATCTTCTCGCGAATAGCACAGAGAGTTTGACAAAGGGCGCCGGGCATTGACGGCGCCCTTGGGCGTTACAGCGGCGAGGTGGCCTGTTCGAGCCAGGCCAGTGATTCGCCACTCATCAGCGGTGACAGGGTCTGATAAACGCGGCTGTGATAGTCATTGAACCAATTGAGCTCAGCTTCAGTAAGCAGACTCTTGTCTATCAAGCGTTTATCCATAGGGATCAGAGTCAGAGCGTCGAACTCGAATATCTCCCGCTCGGCCCCTTTGAGCGCTTCACAGGGGCGTACTTCCACTAGGTTTTCCAGACGGATACCGAAGGCATCTGTACGGTAATAGCCGGGCTCGTTGGAAAGCACCATTCCGGGCAGCAAAGGAATGGCATTGAGGTTCTTGCCTATTCTTTGTGGGCCTTCATGAACGCTGAGGAAGTGGCCAACACCATGGCCCGTGCCGTGGTCGTAGTCAAAACCGTGCTGCCACAAGTATTGACGGGCGAAGGCATCCAGTTGTTGCCCCGTAGTGCCCCGCGGGAAGCGGGCCTGATCCAGGGCGATATGCCCCTTGAGCACCAAGGTCACCATCTTTTTCTGTTCGGCGCTGACTTCACCTATGGCTATGGTGCGGGTAACGTCCGTGGTGCCGTCCAAATACTGGGCGCCAGAGTCCACCAGATAGATGCTGTTCATCTCCATCATGGCAGGAGTGCCGTTGAGATGGTTATAGTGGCACATGGCCGCATTGCCGCCGGTGGCGGAAATAGTGTCAAAGCTTGGCTCGCGGTAGAGAGGATCCTCAAGGCGATAGCTCTCAAGCTTATCTGCCAGTGTGCCCTCATCGTAGAGGCGGCCTGCGGCCACTTCGGCATCCAACCAAGCCAGGAAACGGCTCACGGCAACGCCGTCACGGATATGGCTGGCGCGCATTCCCTGCAGTTCGGCACTGTTTTTACAGGCCTTGGGCAGTGTCACAGGATCGAGTCCGGCGATCAGTTTGGCGCCGGCGGCTTTGGCCTGTAATTGGCTGAAGGCGTTGGCATTATTGGGATCGGCTAAAAGCTTTCTGCCTTCAAGCGCTTGCAACGCTTCGGCGAGCTCCGACTCGGCGCGGAAGCTGACACCGGCCCCTACGTGGGCTTCAATCCCCTGGGGTAATTTGGCAAGCTCGGTAAACAGTGTCATCTCACCATTGGCTTCCAGCAGGGCACAGCCCAGTGCCACGGGCAACCTGGGCACGTCCTGACCGCGGATATTGAGTAACCAGCAGAAGGAGTCCAGCGCCGCTATCAGCGCTACATCGGCCCCGGCCTTTTTCACCAGGGCGCCGATTTCACTGCGCTTCTGTTCGCTGCTCTTGCCGGCAGACTCGGCATTGAAGAGGATAATGAGCTTGTTTTCCGGCACGGGTCTGTCTTGCCAGTGCAAATCCACCGGGTTGTTGTCAAGCGCCACCAATGTCATACCCGCCTTACTCAGCGTGGCTTCGGCATCTTGCTGCCAGGCCAGGGTATGCAACCTGGGATCGTAGCCAATGCGGCAACCGGCCGGCAGCTTTTCCGCCAACCATTGTGCCTGGGGCATATCTGTCAGGCTCTCATAACTGAACAGGGTCGAGTCCACCTGTTGCCTCACCTGCACTGTGTAGCGGCCATCAGTAAAAATGGCGGCGCTGTCCTTCATCACAATCGCCATCCCCGCCGAGCCGGTAAAGTCAGTCAGCCAATGCAAACGCTCGTTGTGCGCCGGCACATACTCGCCGAGATACTCGTCGGCACGGGGCTGGATAAAGGCATCGAGTTGGTGTTTGGCCATTTCGCTGCGCACGGCATTAAGCCGTGATGCGATATGGGGGCTCTTGGGCGATTGTGATTGCAACATAGGGGCTCCGCTGATGGTCGGCTTGGGTACCCTTGGCCGACCTTGTCTTTATGAGTGATAGCGGATTATGGCAAGCCCTGAAGTCGCTTCGCAAGGGTGGGCATGTTGAAAAAACTTTAACTGCTGTAAAGGGGGCCAAGTTAATTGCTGCCAAACAGAGTCGCTATGCCGACCAAAAAGGAGCTAACCAGAGTAGCCATCACTCCCTTGCTGACATCTTCACTGCGTACTCTGTCATCGCTTGGTTGTTGATCCCGCGCCAGCTTTTCATTGCGCTGCTCGACATTGTCGGCCACGTTGTCATAGAGATCCTGAGAAGGAGAGTATGGCTGGTTGCTGCAGCCTGCTCCCATGCCCAGAAGCAAGGTCAACAGTAGCACTCTGATACAGTTTCGCTTTCCCACAGTGTTCTTCCTTGAATGAAAATGTTAAAACTGATTGGCTTAGGTTAACTCTATGTATGTTTATTGACCTGTTCAAGGTTTTTATCTGTCTCGACTTTTATTCAAGGATGCCTTTATGCCGCTAAATGTTTGGGTGTTGATGTTGGCGCAGGCCTTTGCCATGAGTGCCACACCTATCATGGTATTGCTCGGAGGCATCATAGGGGCAGAGCTGAGCCCGGTTCCCTCGCTGTCGACACTGCCTATCGCCATGATGGTAGTCGGAGTCGCTGTGGCGATTGTGCCCATCAATATCTTGATGCAGCGTTTGGGGCGGCGGCGGGTATTTATCGGTGGCGCCCTGCTGACCAGTGTGGCCGGCGCTATGGCGGCGCTTAGTGTTTGGTATGCCCAGTTCTGGGGATTTTGTGGCAGTGGTCTGCTGCTCGGATGCGGCGGCGCCATTATTCAGCAATACCGTTTTGCCGCCATGGAGTCAGTGGCGCCGACTCTGTCTGCCAAGGCAGCCAGCCGGGTGTTGCTTGGTGGTTTACTCGCCGCCTTCCTCGGGCCAGAACTTGCCTTGCTGGCCAAGGATATTTTGCCGGTAACCTACACAGGTGCATTTTTGATGGTGACTCTGGTCGGTGTGCTGGCGCTGGCCTGCCTGCTGTTTTATCAAGATGAAGGCCCGGTACTCAAAGCCTCCAAGGTTGAGCGTATGGGCATTCGGCCATTGCCAATTATTTTGCGTCAAAGCCGACTCTGGGTTGCCTGCGGCGCCGCAGTTATAGGCTACGCCTTGATGAGTTTTATCATGACGGCAACCCCGGTACATATGCATCACATAGAGCATCACAGCCTGGAGGATACCAAGTGGGTGATCCAGAGTCATGTGATTGCCATGTATCTGCCCTCGCTGATAAGTGGCTACCTGATAGCCCGCTTGGGTCACACCCGCATCATGTTGGCCGGGCTGGCGCTTTACTGCCTGACCTTGGCTCTGGCGCTGGCGGGGCGTGATCTGCTCAACTATTGGAGTGCGCTGGTGATGTTGGGTGTGGGTTGGAACTTCCTGTTTGTTGCCGGCACTTCGCTGCTGCCTGGCTGTTATCGCCCCGAAGAGAGATTCACTGTGCAGTCTTTCAACGATTCTCTGGTATTTGGCTCTCAAGCATTGGCGTCTCTGGGGGCCGGCTGGGTCATTTATCAGCTCGGCTGGCAACTGCTGCTGGTGATCTGTATTCCCGCCATTGCGACCCAACTTATCCTGATAGCATGGTGGAAGTTAAGTAAAAGCAAAGCGTTACAAATAACAGAACCTTGATGATTAGGTGCGGTGCCGGCAGCACTGTGCTAACATCTTAGGCCGTCTACCGCCTCTGGCGGTACGGTAAAAAGGGGTTTATTGATGTCGACATTAACGATCGAAGTGGGGACTGAAACCGCGCTGTTTCAGCTGCGGCAAGGGGAAACAACAGAACAATATAAAATCCCCACCGGAGAGAGTTTCACCATAGCAGATCTCAATCGGCAATTGGCTGAACTTGAATCTGATTATGGGCTTGCAAACTACCGTCTGGCTCTGGCCTTCCCCGGCATGGTGCGAGACAACCAACTAATATCCTGTCGTGCCTTACCGGCGCTGGTGGGGCTCAACCCGGAAAAACTCAGCAGCCGTGGTGAACTGGTGGCCATCAGTAATGATATCCACGCCGGTCTGCACGCCATTGCCAGCGTAAAACACCAGTGCGAACTGCTGGTGATGTGTGGCACAGGGATCGGCATGTCACTGGCGCTCAACGGCCGGGTGTTCAGTGGTGCCAATGGTCTGGCCGGTGAGCTTGGGGCTTGCCGGGTGATGACGGAGTCAGGGGAATTCAGCCTCGAACAGTTGGCCAGTGGCGAGTCGGTGCGGCGTCGACGCTTGCGCAACCCGGTAGAACTCTACCGCGCCGGGGCCTATCTGGGGATGGGCATTGCCTGGGCGGTTAACCTGCTCAACCCGCAAAAACTCTGGCTCGCCGGTAACATGTTGGCCAATGCCGACTACTACAAGGGCTGTGTCAGCGGTGTTAAAGACTTGGCGGTTCCTGCCACTGTCAGTCAGTGTCAGATAAGTCGGGTCGACGATATGGAGACCTTGGTCTGCCGCGGCCTGCAAGTAATGCTGATGCAACAGGCCTGATAGTCTGATTCAAGGGGGAGACATCCCCCTTCAAGCCGGTTCTTGGCAGGCCTGACGCATCTTCAACCAGAAGGCCCTTTGGCACAGGTTGCTGAAGGCTTTTTGTTTTGGGCTGATATCGTTTCCTTTCAGCACCCGATAACGGGTCCAGTTATCTTCACAAAGCTCGCCGATATTGGACTGGTTTGGCTCCTGTTCCAGCTCCTGCTGTTTTTCTATAATGGCGCCATCGGCAAAGTGATATTGCCATAAACCTTCATCGTCCGTGGTGTGAATTTGCACCGACTCCAACAGTTCAGCGCTGCTTGTCCGTCCTTCTATGGCCAGAATATAGTTGGCAAGATCCTGCATATTGTACTCCCGCGTTTGGCGCAAGCAGCATACCAGCGGTCGCCGGAAATTGGCAATTTCGTTTGCTGCCTTTAAAATTTGCATACAATATGCTAAAACTCTCGAGCACATTAATACCCAAGCAAATAACGACTAAAAGTAATCAAGCAGGAGAATTCTATGAGCACAGGCGTTGGCGGCTCAACCCCGGAGCAGGAGTTGGCAAAGCTGGTGGATATGACCCGGGATGTCACAGCGGTGGAAGCCGCCGAATTCAAAACCAGGCAACAAAATGCCCAGGCGCTGATGCAAGAGTTGGGGATAGATGCCCTCTATCTCAACGCCGGCACCAATCTCTATTATTTCTCCGGTCTGCGTTGGTATGCCAGTGAGCGTATGGTAGGAGCGATTTTGCCCAGTCGTGGTGAGCTGGAATACCTGGCGCCGGCATTTGAGCTCGACACCCTCAAGGGCTTTATGTTGCAGCCTGGACGGGTTAACACCTGGCATGAGCACCAGAGTCCCTATGAGCTGTGCCGCAATGTGCTTGAGCGCATGGGCTGTCTGCGCCCGGGCGCCGTTCTGGCTATAGATGAATCTGCCCCTTTCTTTTTGTTTGATGGCCTGCGTGAGGCTTGCCCCGAGCTTGCCTTTGTCAACGGCGCCAAGGTTAGTGCCCAACTGCGAATGCATAAATCGGCCGCCGAGCTGAGGCTGATTCAGCGGGCGATGGATATGACGCTCGAAGTGCACAAGGCCGCCGCCAGAATATTACGCCCGGGGATCAGTACCGCCGAGGTGGAAGATTTTATCGACAAGGCCCATAGAGCCGTGGGGGCCAGTGGCTCCTATTTCTGCATAGTGCTCTTTGGTGAGGACAGTGCCTATCCCCATGGGGTCAAGTCGCCCAAGACGCTGGAGCCGGGTGACACTGTGTTGATAGACACTGGCTGTCAGCTGCATGGTTACAACTCGGATATTACCCGCACTTATGTATTTGGTACGCCAAGCGAGCGGCAGCGGCAATTGTGGGCGCTGGAACAGGCAGCGCAGAGGGCCGGTTTTGAAGCGGCGGCTTTAGGTGCGCCCTGCAGTGGTGTCGACAAGGCGGCCAGAGCTGTGTTGGAAGGGGCCGGTTTCGGGCCCGGATATCAACTGCCGGGACTGCCCCATAGAACTGGCCACGGCATAGGCTTGGATATTCATGAGTGGCCCTACCTGGTTGATGGCGACAATACCCCACTGGCCGTTGGTATGTGTTTTTCCAATGAGCCCATGCTTTGTGTGCCCGGCGAGTTCGGCGTTCGCCATGAAGATCACTTCTATATGACGGCAGAGGGGCCACGCTGGTTTACCCAGCCGGCCAAGTCGATTGACGATCCCTTCGCGCAGGGTTAACAGCTGTTACTGAAACAACAAACCCGGCTTTGGC
>NZ_JBICJO010000044.1:0-32738 GCF_043103185.1 Shewanella sp. YQ_9 | reverse complement strand
TCGCTTCCAGCGAGCACGACTTAACATGCAGCCCAAAGCTGCTGGCGCAGTGTGTGCCCCTCAGCTCGCAGCCAAGCTGCTTCGCGCTACAGCCATCTATCAAGCTGTGCTTGATGAGCAGATGTCTTTCGCCCCCATGTGAGATGGTGCTGTGGAGATATTGAGAATAGGCGGGTAGCTTAATCAAAGTGAGATTTGAGAAAGGTATTGCCGTATCCATAGTATGCCAGCCTGCACCATCAACGATGACCACTGTTGGGGGGATTTGGGACATCTGAATCTGAAAGATAGGGATAACAAGAAAGCCAGCTTAGGCGGCTGGCTTAGGGGTTAGTTTGAAAACTCTGTAAGGATTTTATCAAGAATCGGTTGGTTGGCATCCGGGAAAGTATATTCCTGGAGTTTATCCAAGTGCACCCATTCGACTTCCTGTCCTTCTACGCCATAGGCATTGCCACTGAATTCAGTGACCAGGTGAATATCCAGTAACACTTGCTTATCTGGATAGTCATAAGACAACAGCATAAAAGGGGTAGAGGCGGCTATGTTAAGCCCGACTTCTTCCGCAAGTTCTCTGGCTAAGGCTTGGGTGACGGTTTCGCCGGTTTCGACTTTACCTCCTGGAAATTCCCATTTTCCTCCCTGGTGCAGATGCCCATGACGCTTGGCCAATAGGATCTGCTCGCCGGATTTAATGATACCGACCGCTACATGTACTCTTTTTGTCATTACTGATCCTTGAAGAAATTACCTTCATCGTAGCCCAGTTCATCCAGCAGTTGTTCATCAAACTCTGGCTTGACCGGGATGGCATGTTTTTCCGAGGCCCAATCACCGAGATCGATGAGTTTACAGCGCTCGCTACAGAAGGGCTTGAATTTGGATTCGGGGGCCCATTCCACCTCTTTTTGACAGGTGGGGCACTTAACAGTGATAGGCATTTTTGTGTCTCTTGGGCTAACTGATGGCGCCCATGGTAAAGAGTTTAGCCGCAGGTCGCCAGTAGGAATTTGACGGTTTTGTCGGAATGCTTTTGTTGTTCGAACTGTACAAAATGAATGGCAAAGCGGTTTCTGTGACCACTAATGGTGGGGTAGCAGCCTTGCTCTGCATCCAGCTTGACTCTGACCAGCGACAAGCTTTGTTGGCTGTCGCCTTGGTAAAAGCCGGCATGGGCTACAGCATCACGATATTCACAGCTCATACGGGTAAGTTGCAACAGCAGACTGATGGGCTGTAGTAGGCTGCTGAAGTGACTGGTCCATTGGAGGTACTCCTGACAGCGTTCTTCCCAAGGCTTGGCCAGCCAAAAGTGCAGTTGTGGCAGATCGAAGTTACAGCAAGCACCAGGCATGCTGAATCTTTGTCTGAGCGCCGATATGAATCTGTCTTGCTTAAGCTGACTGCCGGGGCGCTGTGGACGTTGCAGTTCTTCTCTGGCGTGGGAGAATTGCTCGAGATAGTACTGGAGTTGCTGCTGGTCTACATCGTCCTGCTGTTGCCAGCTTTGCAGTTGGATTAATTGGCGGTCGATATCTTTGATGACTTCGCTGCGGTAATCACAGCGTTCGGTGAGTTCACAGAGGGAGAATAGTGGGTAGAAGCATCTATGTTGATGATCTTGCTGGAGGTTATTGTCCAATTGACGGGCGAGATATTCCAGACGCAAATAGCTGCGGATCTTTTCATTTAACGGCTGTTCGAATATCAGTTCTGTCGTGTTCATGGGTGTATAGGATCTGCCAGCTGTAAGTATTTATTATGCAGCGCCAGTACTTGAGCTTGTAGCGCGGTGATTTCTCCCTGATTGTCAATCACATCATCAGCCTTGTTGAGTCGGCTATTGCGGTCGCTCTGGCTATTGATAATGTTTTGAACCTGTTCCTTAGACACCTTGTCCCGCTCAATAGTTCGCTGTAACTGTAATTTTGGTGAAATATCTACCACCAGAGTGCGATTCACCAGTTTATCCAGGCCATTCTCAAAAAGCAGAGGCACCACCATGATGACATAAGGGGAGTTTGCCGCCTTAACCTGTGCCAACATGCGAGAACGTATCATGGGATGCAACAGGGCATTGAGCCATTCCCTGTCTTCCGGATGATGAAATATCTGTTCCCTCAGCGCCGCTCTATTTAGATTGCCTTCAGGAGTCAGCATCTGAGGGCCAAATTTATCGCCAATTTGTCTGAGGCCATCTGAGTCTTTGGCGACCACCTCCCTGGCAATGATATCGGCATCGACCAGGACGATTCCCTGCTCGGCAAACAGATTGGCGACCGTAGTTTTGCCGCTGCCGATACCGCCGGTGAGCCCTACAATAAATTCGGCCATTTAGAGTGTTCCCAAATACCAGTCGACAATCTGTTGTCCCCACACCAAAGCGACCCAACCAGCGATAGCAATATAAGGGCCAAAGGGGATAGGGTTACCCCGATTAAGGTTCTTGAACAGAATAAGTAAAACGCCTACTAGGGCACCGACCAGAGAAGAGAGCAGAATAATTAGAGGTAACATCTGCCAGCCAAGCCAGGCACCAAACAATGCCATCAGCTTGAAATCGCCATAGCCCATGCCTTCCTTGCCGGTGAGCAGTTTAAATAGCCAGTAGACCGACCAGAGGCTTAAATAGCCGGCAGCGGCCCCTATGGTGGCATCGGTCAGATTAGTAAAGGTGCCCGAGATATTAACCAGTAAACCAAGCCACAGTAGCGGCAGGGTAATCTGATCCGGCAGCAGCATTTCATCCAGATCTATCCCGCTGAGGGCTATCAATCCAAAGGTGAGAATAGTGGCGTAAACAAACTGCAGTGTCGGGCCAAAATACCAACCGAGAGTACTGATAAGCAGGGCGGTCAGCAGCTCAAATATCGGGTATCTCGCTGAAATAGCTGTGTTGCAGGAGGCGCATTTACCGCCAAGCAACAAATAGCCGATTATGGGGAGGTTGTGCCAGGGTTTGATATGGGCGCCACACTTGGGGCAGGCAGATTTCGGCAGTAACAGATTGTATTTGGCCGGATAGTTATCTATTGGTGCATTAAGCTTGGCTTCACCCAGCTGTTTGGCGAATTCGGGTTGATATTCCTGCAGGTATTGGTTGCATTCCTGCTGCCATTCGCGCTTCATCATTACCGGCAGGCGATGGATTACCACATTGAGAAAGCTGCCTATTACAGAGGCAAACAAAAAACAGAGAACAAGAAAGAGCCACTGGTTGTGGCTCAATACGGCAATAAATTCTGACATGCGATACTAAGCGACCCTAAAACAGTTAAGTGTTGGTTTTATTATTACACTTCGGCGAATAGCCAGCATTAACCTACCACTTTACCCAAGTTGAAGATAGGTAGATACATGCCGACGATAAGCCCGCCGACTATGGTGCCGATAACTACCATCATAATGGGTTCTATCAGGCTGGAGAGACCGTCTACGGCATCATCCACCTGCATCTCATAGATATTGGCGACTTTGTTGAGCATGTTGTCCAATGAGCCGGATTCTTCACCTATCATCACCATCTGGATTAGCATATCGGGGAATAGCTTGGTAGTGCGCATGGCCACGTTCATCTGCATCCCGGCCATCACTTCGGTACGCACATTTAATAGCGCCTTGCGGTAAACATAATTACCGGAGGCGCCGGCGGCAGACTCCAGGCCATCAATCAGCGGCACCCCGGCAGCAAAAGTGGTGGCCAGAGTGCGGGCAAAACGGGCCATGGCACCTTTATGTAAGATATCTCCTATCGCGGGGATCTTAAGCACCATTTCGTCGATACGGTTACGGAAATTTTCTGAATTTCGATGAGCACGGACAAAGAGCCAGGCACTGATAACGATACCAGCCAGAAATAGATACCAGGTACTCTGAAGGCCGCGGCTGATATTGACAATTAATTGGGTAAAGGCAGGCAGTTCGGCGCCGAAGCCTTTAAATATTTCTTCAAATTGAGGTACAACGGCAACAAGCAGCAGCACGGTAACGGCTATGGCAACTACCACCACTGCAGCAGGGTAAAACATGGCTTTCTTAATTTTCGACTTAAGGGCCTCTGACTTTTCCCTGTAGGTGGCGATACGGTCGAATACAGCATCCAAGGAACCTGAATGTTCACCGGCGGCCACTAAGTCGACGTAGAGATCATCGAAGTATGCTCTATGGGGGCGAAGAGCATCGGACAGCGGGATGCCGGCTTGGATATCGGCCAATACAGTGCCGAGTAGTACCCGCACCTTGTTTTTTTCATGGCCGCGGGCGATCAATTCAATAGTTGTTACCAAGGGAACCCCGGCAGCCAGCATAGTAGCTATCTGGCGGGTGATCACCGCGATATCCATCGGCTTGATCTTTTTATCGCCAAACATAGACGCTGATTTTTTACGTACCGTCTTGGGATTAATCCCCTGGCTTTTAAGAAGGGTTTTTACTTCGGTGATGCTGGTGCCACGCAGTTCGCCGGAGCTGAGTTTGCCGTCGCGATTATTCCCCTTCCAGGTAAAGGTGTGGATCTTGGGTTGGGCTTTGGCGCCTTTATTCTTGGCTTTATTGTTTTTTGCTGTCGCCGTTGCGGTTGCCATAATTGTTCCTTGCAATACGCTTCTTTGTTAGCTTGCCTTAATTTTAGTCAGAGTCACAGGCGAATGCTTACTCACTGGCTCTCTGGCAGTTATCTATTTGGCTAGTCCCAGAGTAATATCGCTTCGGATATCCAATAGGTCTACTAATTCAATCAGTAGCTGGTGACCCGATTTATCTCGGCGATACTGGTGACGCCTTGAATCACTTTTAAAAGGCCGGAAAGGCGCAAATCACGCATCCCCTGCTGTTTGGCAGTGGCGGCAATCTGCAGCGAATTACCGCCCTCCATAATGGTTCTGGCGATTTCGTCGGACATCTTCATTACCTCATAGATACCGACCCGGCCCTTATAACCACCGGAGCAGAGATCGCAGCCACAGGGCTTGTAAGGGGTAAAGCCTGCGTCTATCTGCTGCTGAGTGAAGCCCAGTTGCAGCAGTTCATGCTCGGGAATATCTTCCGGTTGGCGGCATTCGGGGCAGAGGCGGCGGGCCAGGCGCTGGGCAATAATCAGGTTGACCGAACTGGCAATGTTATAACCGGGAACCCCCATATTAAGCAGGCGGGTGAGAGTCTCGGCCGATGAGTTGGTATGCAGGGTCGAGAGTACCAAGTGGCCGGTTTGTGCCGCCTTAATGGCGATTTCGGCGGTTTCCAGGTCGCGAATTTCCCCCACCATCACCACATCCGGGTCCTGACGCAAAAAGGAGCGCAGCGCCGAGGCGAAGGTTAGCCCTGCCTTGGGGTTGATATGTACCTGGTTGACCCCTTCCAGGTTGATCTCCACTGGGTCTTCGGCGGTGCTGATATTGCGCTCTTCGGTATTGAGGATATTGAGGCCAGTATAAAGGGAAACGGTTTTACCAGAGCCGGTAGGGCCTGTCACCAGAATCATCCCCTGGGGCCTTGCCAGCATCTCCAGGTAGGCTTGTTTTTGGTCTTCCTCATAGCCGAGTTTTTCGATGCCTAATTGCGCGGAAGACGAGTCGAGGATCCGCATCACTATCTTTTCACCCCAAAGAGTGGGCAGGGTACTGACCCGGAAATCGATACTCTTGTTGCGCGACAGCCTCATCTTGATGCGGCCATCCTGAGGAACGCGGCGCTCGGCGATATCCAGTTTGGACATCACCTTCAAGCGGGCTGAGATACGGCCCGAGAGAGAAATGGGGGGCTCAGATACCTCGTGGAGGATGCCATCGATACGGAAACGGATGCGGTAGCGCTTCTCGTAGGGTTCGAAGTGCAGATCCGATGCGCCCTTGCGGATGGCATCGGTCAAAATCTTATTGATATAGATGACGATGGGGGCGTCATCTTTACTTTCACCATCTTCCTGTTGACGTTTGTCGGTGTCGGTGACCTCGATACCTGCGAGGGACTCCTCATCGAGGCCATCGAGATCCAGCGAACTCAAGTCCTCTTCAAGCACTTTTTCCAGTGCTTTACTGAGCTTATCTTCCTCTACCAGTATCGCTTCGGCGTGCAAGCCGGCGCTGAACTGAAAATCTTCCAGGGCGGCAATATTGGTGGGGTCTGAAGTGGCGATATAGAGGCGGTTGCCACGCTTGAATAACGGCAGGCAGCGGTGCTTATCGATCAGCTTTTTATTGAGAAATTCTTCCGGGATACTGTTTAAATCAAACTCATTGAGATCCAGCAGCGGGGTGCCGTATTCTTCATAGCAGAGTTCGGCGATAGTGCGAGCGGATAAAAGATTACTGGCCACCAGAGTGGTGACCAGTGTTTGTTTATTTTTCTGGGAATGTCTTATCGTTTCGGTTAACTGATTTTCCGTCAGTAGACCTTTACGGATAAAAAGAGTCGACAGACCTAGGTGTAAGCCGGATGTTGGCATACTAAACTGTTACAGCCCTGCACCTTCTTGGCACTGAGCAGCTGTTGCCGTGCCATCAGTACCGGCAGCAATTGAGTACTCAAGAGCACCATCAGCACCTATCTTAGCTGTAATTGCACAAGCACCATCAGAATAAACCAAGTCCACGGCATTAGCCTCTGAGACGGTGACATCTGTGATTTTACTATTTGCTTTAATTTCGGCATTTAAAGAAGTGCAGCCAATATTGGTTTGGATACATGCCTGGGCTTTCGATACATAACCAGCGACCCCTTTCATTACAGCACCGCCATGTGAAGTTGCCACATACTCACGGTATGCAGGTAGTGCTACAGCCGCGAGAATACCGATAATGGCTACTACGATCATCAGTTCGATCAGGGTGAAACCCTGAGCGCGTTTGTTAAGTTTGATACCTTTCATTTGCTTTCTCCATCGTTGCCTTCTTGAGCGAATCGGTAACTTAGTCCCTGTTACTCTTATTCCTACCAGCCTGAAACCTGTTCAGTTGTGTTGCTGGCGATTCCAGCTCGGGTGGCTTTATGCCCCAGAGCGTGTTGGATCAGACTCAATCAGTTCAGCAAAACCATTTAAGTTTATCGTATGTCGTTCCGGCAAACCGCACCTCAAGGAACTGAGTATTTACTCAAAGCATGTATTTTACAGTTGTAACTGCGTTATGCCATAAACAAATATCAGTTTGGGTGGTTACCTTGTCGGTGAGGTTGGCCAAAAACGGCCATCTCGCCTGCCATAAAAGTTAGTATAAAGTTACTGAAAATGGAATCCACAATCGGTAAAAAGCAGCGTAAATTTCGGAAAAAAATCAAAAATGTTACTGATCACCAAGTTTTACCGGCAACAGTATTTTGACAGTTACTGAATTAAGTGTCAGGGAAGTGGCGTTGTCAAAAAAACAGGTAATTTTATCATTTGCTTAAATACAATTGTTGCAATTTTGTTTCTTAGTGATTAGGCGGGTTGTGAGCAAGCATTTACCTGTTTGCAACCGGTATCAGGACTGGCCAAGTAGCTGATTAAGAGCATCATTGACTGATGCTTACTGACATATTGCTGAATAGCTGTTCTAGCTATTTGAATATGATGGTGTTTTGTCGATTATGAGGGGGCCTATCTGGCAAAGCACAGCTTGGTATGACTTCTTGGAGCTTATTGATTGGCGCCAAGTACTTTGCCACGGCTTGCTTCAGCTGCAGGTTTAACCGCTATCCTTGGGGCCCTGGCTGGAAAGGCATACCCATAGATATCAGGGTATGCCTAAAAGAGGTTATCAGCCCTTGAGGCGCATGGAGAGATCCATGGCTCGCACATGCTTGGTCAGAGCTCCGACCGAGATGTAGTCGACGCCGGTTTGGGCGAAAGCCGCTATGGTTTCCAGCGTGACATCGCCGGAGACTTCGAGTTTGGCGCCAAGCCCTTTGGCCTTGAAACCGTTATTGAGCTCAACTGCCTGCAGCATCATAGTCACATCGAAGTTGTCCAGCATGACTATGTCGGCGCCGGCTTCCAGTGCCTGAGCCAGTTCTTCCAGATTCTCTACTTCCACTTCCACAGGTTTTTCGGGGCGTAGCTCACGGGCGGCGGAGATGGCATTGGCGATACTGCCACAGGCCATAATATGATTTTCTTTGATCAGGAAGGCATCAAACAAACCGATACGGTGGTTTTTGCCGCCGCCGCAGGTGACGGCATATTTCTGCGCCGTGCGCAGGCCGGGAAGCGTCTTGCGGGTATCGAGCAAGCGGCACTGGGTGCCGACCAGCTTGTCGCAGTAGACTTTGGTCAGGCTGGCTACCCCTGAGAGAGTTTGAATAAAGTTCATCATGGTGCGCTCGCCGGTGAGCAACAGGCGCGCCGGGCCGGAGAGTTCACACAGCAGCTGATTGGGCAGCACAAAGTCGCCATCATCCACATGCCAGTGCAGCGCCACTTCACCTCCGAGCTGATTGAATACCTGCTCGGCCCAGGCCTTACCGCAAAAGACACCTTCTTCGCGGGTAATAAGGGTGGCTTCGGCGTGTTTATCTTCGGGGATCAACAGGGCGGTGATATCGCCCTCGGAGGCCTTCTGGTGGCCAAGGTCTTCGTCCAGTGCGGCTTTGACACTGACCCTGATATCATTTTCGAGCATGATGCGCGTCCTTGATTGACTCGGGATTATTGGGGAAATTTATGCCGCTAGATTAGCATAATAAGGGGCGCTGCTGGTATTGTGTTGGAGGCACAATTGGCCGTGGCTAGGCTCGAAGTTATTTTGAGCCAATGTGACTACAGCCAAGGTGCTGCTGTATGTATGGTTATTCGAGTCAGGAGAGTGAGCATTTGGCGCAAAAGCTATGGGTTGAAGGCTGGTATAAAGAGGCTGAGCCCAGCCCTTCACCTCACTTTAATCACAGGCCCGATGGCGAGGTGAGCCTTTTGGTGATCCATAATATCAGTCTGCCGGCCGGCCGCTTTGGTTTGCCTTATATAGAGCAGCTATTTTTGGGCACTCTGGACATTGAGGCTGATGCCAGTTTCGCCGGGCTTAAAGGACTGGAAGTTTCGGCACATTTTCTGATTCGCCGTGATGGCGAGTTGCGCCAATTTGTTTCTGTGGATCAGCGCGCCTGGCACGCCGGGGTATCGAACTTTGAAGGTCGCAGCGGCTGCAATGATTTTGCCGTTGGTATAGAGCTGGAGGGCACAGATGATTCCGGCTTTACCGAAGAGCAGTATCATAAACTTATTACCCTGACCCAGAGTTTGCAGCAGGCTTACCCGGATATCACCAAAGAGAGAATAGTGGGTCATAGCGATATCGCGCCGGGGCGCAAGACAGACCCAGGCCCGGGATTTGATTGGCAAAGATATTTACAGGCGTTGTGACTGGTGTAGCTCTGTTATGGCCGCAGGCCTCAAGATAGCAAGGAGAAGAAAAGATGGCACTGTTTTCCCTGTTGGTCGCAATTATTGTTGAACGTTTGAAGCTGTTGCCTGCCCGCTGGCAGTTGGACAGTGGGCTGCGCTGGTATCAAAAGCAGATGTTTACCGACAGCCAGTTGGGTACTGTGGGCGGTATGATACTGGCGCTGCTATTGCCTGCCGTGACAGTAGCAGTGGCACTATGGGTAGTGAATGGATGGTTCTGGGGTTTGCCTTCGCTGCTGTTGTGGGTGGCGCTGGCGGTAGTGTGTTTTTCCCATCAGTATCAAAGACGCCTGTTTAAGCGTTATGTGCAGGCTGCCTGCCGTGGTGATGTGCAGGCCAGTTTTCATTTTGCCGGTGAGCTGGATTGCAGTGAGTGCCTGGATGCGGTCAGCGAGCGTGAACTGGGCAGCCGGGTGGGGCAGAGCGTAGCCTGGCTCAACTATCGTTATTATGGCGCCGTGGCGCTGTTCCTTATCTTGTTTGGTCCTGTGGGTGCCGTGTTTTATTGCAGCGTGCGTTTTTTTGATGAAAGGCGTCAGCGCCTGGGCAAAGAGTGGCCCGTGGTACATACCCTGCTGTATTGGCTTGACTGGTTGCCGGCACGGATAATAGGTTTTGGCTATGTGCTGTGCGGCCATTTCAGCAATGCTTTTCCCCGTTGGTGCCAACTGGCATTGAGTCTGGACTCTAAGCCGAGAGAAATAGTGACAGAAGTGGCCCTGGCCGCCGAAACCCTGCCGGAAGATGAAGATGTGCCGGTTTCAGTACAATCTACCTTGGCACTGCTGGCTCTCAGTAAGCGCAACTCGACCTTGCTGATCACTATTTTGTCGCTGTTGACCATCTTTGGTCTGGTCAGTTAAGCAAGCGCTGAACCGGCTTGGGCGCTTCGATGGGTTAACCGCTGCAGGGAAGGTGAGTTTGTTGCAGCTTTCTTAGGTTGAGCTGCGGTGAAGGAATAGGCAGGTTGAGGCTTGTTAATTGGTCTGACCCCAGAAGAAAAAATATAGGCTATGCTCACACATCGTGAGTTGACTTGATGCAGATCACTAACTGGACTTTAAAAGTGTGATTTGATAAAGTGCGCTCACTCGTAGAAATTGGTAAGACCAATTTACAATAGGAGCTGAGGGCCAGATGGCTTATAGCAAAATCAGTCAGCCAAAGATTTCTGACGTCATCATGAATCAGTTGGAACAGATGATCCTTGAAGGCAGCCTACAGCCGGGTCAGAAGTTACCTCCTGAGCGCGAGTTGGCGTTGCAATTTGAAGTCTCCCGCCCCTCACTGCGGGAAGCGATTCAAAAGCTGGAAGCCAAAGGATTACTGCTGCGCCGTCAGGGCGGCGGTACCTACGTCAAAGAACAGTTATGGCAGAGTCTTGCCGATCCCATAGTCGAACTTATGCAGGGTGATCCGGAGAGTCAATACGACTTGCTGGAGTTCCGTCATGCCACCGAAGGCATGATGGCCTATTTTGCCGCCCTGCGCGGAACAGACGCCGATATGCAGAATATCAAGCGGATGATCCAGGAAGTGGAAGACGCCGAGGGTATCGAAGCGCAAGCCGCTGCCATTGTGCATTTTTACCGGGCTGTGGCCGAGGCATCACACAATGTTGCCATGTTGCATCTGGTACTGAGTTTAACTCCTGTGCTGCATCAAAATGTGGCGCAAAACCTGGAGCTTCTGAGCCGTCGCGAAGAAGCTTCTTCCATGGCAAATGAACATAGGCGGGCCCTGTTGGCCGCAATTGTTCGCCGCGATCCCGAAGCCGCGCGTGAAGCATCCAATGACCACTTGAGTTATATCGAGGAAGTCATGTTGTCGGTACGGGAAGAAGATAGCCGGTTGCAGCGTAGCCTGCGCCGTTTGAAGAGCGGCGTGTAGCCCAGGGGCGGCCCAGTGCCCACCTTAGGACGTCGTAATCACTATTAATACAATGTATAGAAGGACAGTGTCATGTCTGAAAATATGCTACAAGACTTGGATCCGTTAGAGACACAGGAATGGGTAGAATCCCTGCAGGCCGTATTGGAGCAGGAAGGTCCCGAACGTGCTCATTACCTGTTGGAAAAGCTGATCGAAAAGGCTCGCCGTAACGGTACTCACCTGCCTTACACTGCCACTACTGCTTACCTGAATACCATTCCTGCCGGGCAAGAACCTCATATGCCGGGCAACCAGGAGATGGAACGTCGCATTCGCGCCATTGTGCGTTGGAACGCGTTGGCCATGGTACTGCGTGGTTCCAAGAAAGATCTGGAGCTTGGTGGTCATATTTCCAGTTTCTCATCCAGTGCCACTATCTATGATGTGTGCTTTAACCACTTCTTCCGTGCTCCCAACGAGAAAGATGGCGGCGACCTGGTTTACTTCCAGGGCCACATTGCCCCCGGCATCTATGCCCGCTCTTTCCTCGAAGGTCGTCTGAGCGAAGAACAGCTGGCCAACTTCCGTCAGGAAGTGGATGGCAAAGGCCTGTCCTCCTATCCGCATCCCAAGCTGATGCCTGACTACTGGCAGTTCCCTACGGTTTCCATGGGGCTGGGTCCTATCCAGGCCATCTATCAGGCGCGCTTCCTCAAGTACCTGACTGACCGTGGCATTAAGGATTGCTCCGAGCAAACAGTATATTGCTTCCTGGGCGATGGCGAGTGTGACGAGCCGGAAGCGCTGGGTGCCATCGGCCTGGCCGCTCGTGAAGAGCTGGATAACCTGGTGTTTATCGTTAACTGTAACTTGCAGCGTCTCGACGGCCCTGTGCGCGGTAACGGCAAGATCATCCAGGAGCTGGAAGGTGAATTCCGCGGCGCTGGTTGGGAAGTGGTCAAGGTTATCTGGGGTCGTTACTGGGATCCATTGCTGGCCCGTGACACCAGCGGCAAGCTGCTGCAACTGATGAACGAAACTGTTGACGGTGAATACCAGAACTGTAAAGCCAAAGGCGGAGCTTGGACCCGTGAACACTTCTTCGGTAAGTATCCTGAAACTGCCGAGATGGTAGCCAATATGTCAGACGATGACATCTGGCGCCTGAACCGCGGTGGTCACGATCCGGTGAAAATTTACGCCGCGCTCGATAAAGCCAAGAAGACCAAGGGTCGCCCAACAGTGATCCTGGCCAAGACAGTCAAGGGCTATGGTCTGGGTGATGCCGGTGAAGGCAAGAACATTGCCCACAACGTCAAGAAGATGGATATTGAAGCCATTCGTCACTTCCGTGACCGTTTCAACATCCCAATCCCTGATGACAAGCTGGAAGAGATCCCCTTCTACCATCCTGGACCGGATTCCGAAGAGGTCAAATACCTCAAGGAACGCCGTGAGGCCCTGATGGGTTATCTGCCAGCCCGTAGGCAGAAGTTCAGCGAAGAGCTGCAAGTGCCTTCGCTGAAGATTTTCGATGCGATTCTCAAAGGCTCCAACGGCCGTGAGATCTCTTCTACCATGGCCTTTGTGCGGGTATTGACCGCCTTACTGAAAGATAAGGGCATAGGTAAGAAGATAGTACCTATCATCCCGGATGAGGCCCGTACCTTTGGTATGGAAGGCCTGTTCCGGCAAGTGGGTATTTACGCTCACGAAGGCCAGAAATATGTGCCTCAGGATGCGGATCAGGTTGCTTACTATCGTGAGGACAAGTCCGGTCAGGTACTGCAGGAAGGGATTAACGAACTGGGCGCCATGTCCTCTTGGGTATCGGCTGCGACCAGCTACTCGGTCAATGATACGCCGATGATCCCTTTCTATATCTATTACTCCATGTTCGGTTTCCAGCGGATCGGCGATCTGGCTTGGGCCGCCGGCGACATGCGCGCCCGTGGCTTCCTGGTCGGTGGTACTTCCGGCCGGACTACGCTGAACGGCGAAGGCTTGCAGCACCAGGATGGTCACAGCCATATTTTGGCCAACACCATTCCTAACTGCATCAGCTATGACCCAACCTATGGTTATGAAATTGCCGTTATCGTTCAGGATGGTATTCGCCGCATGTATGGCGAAGATCAGGAAGATATCTTCTACTACCTGACCACAATGAACGAGAACTATGTTCAGCCTGAAATGCCACAAGGCGTGGAAGAGGGCATAGTCAAGGGTATCTACAAGTTGGAAAGCGTTGCCGGTTCCGGCAAAGGCAAAGTCCAGCTGATGGGTTGCGGCACTATTCTCGAGCAAGTGCGCAAGGCGGCACAGGCGCTGGCGAAAGACTTCGGTATCAGCACAGATGTGTTCAGCGTTACCAGCTTCAACGAACTGGCGCGTGATGGCCAGGCGGTTGAGCGCTGGAACATGCTGCACCCAACAGAAACCGCCAAGGTGCCTTATGTGAGCACAGTGCTGGCCAAAGATGCGCCTGCCATTGTGGCGACCGATTACATGAAGATCTACGGCGAGCAGCTGCGCGCTTACGTGCCTTGTGACTACAAGGTGCTGGGTACCGACGGTTTCGGTCGCTCTGACAGCCGTGCCAACCTGCGTCACCACTTCGAAGTGGATGCCAAGTTCATCGTGGTTGCTGCGCTCAAGTCGCTGGTGGACCGCAACGAGCTGCCGGTAGATGTTCTGGCCAAGACCATTGCCGAATACGGCATCGACGCCGACAAGATCGACCCACAGCACGCGTAAGAGGGGAAGCAGAATGGCTGATATGAAACAAGTACTGGTTCCCGATATTGGCGGGGACGAGGTACAGGTTATTGAGATCTGTGCCAATGTGGGTGACAGCCTGGCGGCTGAAGACTCCATTATTACCGTTGAAAGCGACAAGGCGACCATGGATATTCCTGCGCCATTCGCCGGTGTGCTCAAAGAGCTGAAAGTGGCCGTTGGCGACAGCGTGTCTGAAGGCACCCTGATTGCCTTGATGGCTGCCGAAGGCGCAGAAGCTGCAGCTGTTGCAGAAGCGACCAAGGCTGAAGCTGCGCCTGCTCCGGCAGAGGCTCCCGCTCCAGCACAGGCGGCGCCGGCCGCACCTGCAGCCGGCGGCAGCCAGGTCATCGAAGTGACAGTGCCGGATATTGGCGATGCCGCAGATGTCGATGTTATTGAGGTGCTGGTGAGCGAAGGTGAGGCTATCGAAGCCGATGCCGGGTTGATCACGCTGGAAACCGATAAGGCGACCATGGATGTACCTTCGCCTCAGGCGGGTACAGTCAAGTCACTGAAAGTGAAGGTTGGCGACAAGGTTTCCCAGGGCTCTTTGGTATTACTGCTGGAAGTTGGTGCCTCTGCCGAAGCGCCACAAGCGCCAGCGGCTCAAGCAGCCGCACAGCCGGCGGCCGCTCAGGCAGCTGCGCCTGCCAAAGTTGAAGTGAAAGAGATTGCCGTTCCCGATATCGGTGATGCTGCCGATGTGGACGTTATCGAAGTGCTGGTGGCGGTAGGTGATGAGATCAGTGCCGATCAGGGGTTGATCACGCTGGAAACCGACAAGGCGACCATGGAAGTACCGGCGCCCTTCGGTGGCAAGCTGGTTTCTCTGACCGTCAAAGTGGGTGACAAGGTGTCTCAGGGCAGCGTGATTGCCAGGGTTGAGACCCAAGGCGCCGCGGTGGCTTCTGTTGCTGCACCGGCAGAAGCCCCTGCTCAGGCAGAGGTAGCAGCTCCGGCACCGGCGGCCGCGCCTGCAGCGCAGAGTCGTCCACCTGTGCCACATCATCCTAGTGCCGGTGCCCAGCCTAACACAGGTGCGGTACACGCTTCTCCGGCGGTACGTCGCCTGGCCCGAGAGTTCGGTGTGGACCTGACTCAGGTGAAAGGTACAGGTCGCAAAGGCCGTATCCTCAAAGAGGATGTGCAGGCCTATGTGAAATATGAACTGTCTCGGCCCAAGGCTACGGCGGCGACCTCAGTCGGCGGCGGCAGTGGTCTGCAGGTTATCGATGCACCTAAGGTGGACTTCAGCAAGTTCGGTGAAGTGGAAGAAGTACCACTGACCCGGATCCAGAAGATCTCCGGCCCTAACCTGCACCGCAACTGGGTGACCATTCCCCATGTGACTCAGTTCGATGAGGCTGATATCACAGAGATGGAAGCTTTCCGTAAGCAGCAGAACGAACTGGCTGCCAAGCAGAAGCTGAATGTGAAGATCACTCCGCTGGTGTTCATGATGAAGGCGGTTGCCAAGACGCTGCAGCAGTTCCCGGTATTCAATTCCAGCCTGAGCCCGGACGGTGAATCGCTGATCCGCAAGAAGTACTTCCACATCGGGGTGGCGGTCGATACGCCAAACGGTTTGGTTGTGCCTGTGGTGCGTGATGTGGACAAGAAAGGGATTATCGAGCTCAGCCGCGAGCTGACCGAAATTTCGATCAAGGCCCGCGACGGCAAGCTCAAGGCAGCCGACATGCAAGGCAGCTGCTTCACTATCTCCAGCCTGGGTGGTATCGGCGGTACCGCGTTTACGCCTATCGTCAACTATCCGGATGTGGCGATTCTCGGGGTGTCCAAGTCTGAGATCAAGCCCAAGTGGAACGGCAAAGAGTTTGAGCCAAGGCTGATGTTGCCACTGTCACTGTCTTATGATCACCGGGTGATCGATGGGGCCCTGGCGGCGCGCTTTAGCGTCACTCTGTCAGGTATCTTGTCCGATATTCGTACAATGATCCTCTAACACAACAGGCTGCCCCTCGGGGCGGCCTTTTGTTTATTGTGATCAGTGTCAAACACGGGTTAAAATGCGCCCACCTTACGAGACAAGCACTTTCGAGCTGGCGCATCGCAGGTTGGGCTGGCAGTCCCCAACGGAATGAAAGAAATCAGAGGAAAAAATGAGTAACGAAATCAAAACTCAGGTAGTGGTATTAGGTGCTGGCCCTGCTGGCTATTCTGCGGCTTTTCGCGCGGCAGATTTAGGCCTGGAGACAGTGATTGTTGAGCGTTTCAGCACTCTGGGTGGCGTATGCCTGAATGTGGGTTGTATTCCCTCCAAAGCCCTGTTGCATGTAGCCAAAGTGATTGAAGAAGCCAAGGCGGTATCGGATCACGGTGTCGTGTTCGGCGAGCCAAAAATCGATCTCGACAAGCTGCGTGGCTTTAAAGAGAAAGTGATCGGCCAACTGACCAATGGTCTTGGCGGCATGTCCAAGATGCGTAAAGTTAAGGTGGTTAACGGTTTCGGTAAGTTCACTGGCCCCAACAGCCTCGAAGTGAAAGGTGCCGACGGTGAAACCACAGTGGTTAACTTTGACAATGCCATCATAGCTGCCGGCTCTCGCCCAATTCAGCTGCCTTTCATTCCTCATGAAGATCCACGTATCTGGGACTCTACCGATGCACTGGAACTGAAAGAGATCCCAGGCAAGATGCTGGTCATGGGCGGCGGTATCATAGGTCTGGAAATGGGTACTGTTTACTCGTCTCTGGGCAGTGAAATCGACGTGGTTGAAATGTTCGACCAGGTGATCCCTGCGGCCGATAAAGACGTGGTTAAGGTCTTTACCAAGCAGATCAAGAAGAAATTCAACCTGATGCTGGAAACCAAGGTGACAGCGGTTGAAGCCAAAGAAGACGGTATTTATGTGTCTATGGAAGGTAAGGCTGCGCCTGCCGAGCCAGTGCGTTACGACGCAGTGCTGGTGGCCATTGGCCGTACTCCCAATGGCAAGCTGATCGATGCCGACAAGGCTGGGGTCAAGATTGATGAGCGTGGCTTTATCAATGTCGACAAGCAGCTGCGTACCAATGTGGGCAACATCTTCGCCGTGGGCGATATCGTGGGTCAACCAATGCTGGCTCACAAAGGTGTGCATGAAGGCCACGTGGCTGCAGAAGTGATTGCCGGTATGAAGCACTTCTTCGATCCTAAAGTCATCCCATCTATCGCTTACACAGATCCTGAAGTGGCCTGGGTTGGTCTGACTGAGAAAGAAGCCAAAGAGCAGGGCATAGCTTACGAAACCGCGACCTTCCCATGGGCAGCCAGCGGCCGTGCTATCGCTTCCGATGCCAGCGAAGGTATGACCAAGCTGATTTTCGACAAAGAGACTCACAGAGTGATCGGTGGCGCCATTGTGGGTGTCAACGGCGGTGAGTTGCTGGGTGAAATCGGCCTGGCCATCGAAATGGGTTGTGATGCTGAAGATCTGGCGCTGACCATCCACGCTCACCCGACTCTGCACGAGTCTGTAGGGCTGGCAGCCGAGATCTACGAAGGTTCAATCACAGATCTGCCTAACCCAAAGGCAAAAAAGAAAAAGTAATCTGCTGATTGGGCGTTTGTCCCCAGGCAGTATTGAAATCGGGCTCAGTTGACTGGGCCCGATTTTTTTGTGCTTTGGCTCGGGTATGTAAATGAATTGTTGTTTGCAAGATGAAATTCAGCGGCCTAGCTGGTACATTCAAGATTGGTCACCAAGGTTATTCATCAGCCGATGATAAGAAAACTAATAACAGCAGGTCTTGGGTTATTGCTCTGCCTTTGTTTGGGGGCAGCACCGGCATATGCCGATGAGTTGGTTAAAAGAGTGTTCTCCTCCAGAGACGGCTTGATCAATACCAGTATTCTCGACATCAGTATGGATGAGCGTGGATTTATCTGGCTCTCCACCGAGCAGGGGTTGTATCGCCTCAGTAACGCCAATATCCGCCGTTTGGACCGCGACGGCCTGGAGTCGCGGATGGCTGATGAATATCTGCCCCTGGTCAAGTCTCTCGGGCAACAGCAGATGTTGGTGAGCACTCTGTCTCACGCCTACCTCTACCATATAGCCGATAACCGTTTCCGTCAGTTTGGCAGCGATGAGCTGTTCCCCGAGTATCAGGGCGGCGGCCTAATGAAGAGTTTGAAATCGGCGGCCGGTGACTGGCTGTTGTTAACCGAAAAAGGCCAGGTTTGGCGCTTGAGTCAGGACCTGCAACAGCTGCAGAAACTGTTTGACCTACCCTACGACAGTGACCTGCTATGGAGTCAAATTCTGCAGCTTGAGAACGGCGACTTGCTGTTGGGTAACGCCTATGGTGTGGAGCTGAGATCGCAAAATGGCAGCGTCAAACAACGCTTGTCATGGCAGGGCAGTTATGGCCGCCTCAATGCCCTGTTTCTCGACAGTAACAACCAGATTTGGATGGCGGCCAGTAAAGGCTTCTATCGGGTTAACCTTGAAAGCAACCGCATAGAGGCCGTGGCCGAAATTCCCTTTTTCACCAGTGTGATCACCGAAGATCTCAAGGGTAACCTGTGGATTGCCAGCAAGCAGGGGTTGCTGAAATGGTCTCCGCGCACCCGCAAATTAAAACAGTTCAAAGAGCAGTTAAAGCTCAGGGCCGGTATCGAATATATCAACGCCCTGCAGGTGGACAGCAATGGTTTGATCTGGGTCGGTGGTACAGGACACTCGTTGGCCGTGGTGGCCGACTCCCCCGAGTTTTTACTGGATAGTTTCAGCGCCTCCGAACCCTATAAGCTCAGTGATGAAATGGTGTGGACTATATTGGCTGACGACGAGATGTTGTGGCTGGGTACCGACTCGGGCGTGATTGCCGTTAACCGCAAGACTCAGCAGACCAAAACGGCGGTTCCCAGAGGGATGGAGGTCAATGACAGCATCTACAAGATAGATAATCTGGATTCAGAACACCTGCTGCTTTCGTCCACCAATGGTTTGTTTGTGATGAATAAGCAGACTCTGGAAGGGCAACCCTTGGGAGAGTGGAGCGGCAGCGGGCAGTCCCTGAGTCATAAGACAGTGCTCAATACCCTGCATGAGGGCAATCTCTGGTGGTTTGCAACCAGCAATGGTCTCTATGAGTGGGACAAGGAGCAGGGCAGCATCAATAAGAGGAATTTGCCCGGCGCCGAATACAGCGGCAGTAATCCGATTATTTATAGCGTTTACCGCGACAGCAGCGAACGTTTGTGGGTCGGTGGCAACAAGTCGTTCGGTTATCTGGAGCAGGGCGGCGGTTTTCGCTCGTTGGCGACAGTATTTGATGAATTGCCGCATATGCCCACGGTGAGCCAACTGCTGGAATTGAGCCCAGACCGCTTCTGGCTGGCTACCCGTCAGGGAGGCCTGATAGAGCTGGACTTGCAGACCATGAAGATCCGCCGTTTGACGCAAGAGTGGCAACTGGACTGCAATACCGTATTTTTCCTGCAGGATACCGGCGACTATCGTATGGTTGGTTGTACTTATGTGCTGATCCGTCAGGACAAACACAGTGGTGAAATCAAGGTATTCAACGACGACGATGGCTTGCTGGGCAAGGAGCTCAACGAAGGAGCCTATTTCTATGAACCACAGCAGGGGCTCTATGTGGGCACTCCGGATGGAGTGATGTTGCTGGATGTCGATTCTTTGGTAAACCGTATTCCAAGGCACGGCGCCATTCTCGAATCCATTGCCGCCTACTATGACAACAAGACAGAGCTGAGTCTGGTGCCTACGCCGGGACAGCTCATTGCCCCGGGTGCCAGAATGCTCAGCTTTCAGTTGACCAGTATGGATTATCTGGACGATGCGCCTATCAGCCTCAAGTACCGTTTACGACGTCCTGGTGAGGATGAGCTGAACTATTTACTGCTGGAAAATCAGTCACAGATCAACCTTTCAGGGTTGATCCCCGGTGCCTACCAACTGGAGGTGCTTAGCCAAAATAACGGTATCTGGCAGTCGGAACCTTTCCGTTTCCCTTTCACTGTTGACCTGTTCTGGTGGCAGAGTCGTTGGTTCAAAGGTCTGTTGGTGGTGGCATTATTGGCTATGGTGTTCACCATAGTCTTGCTGCGTCAGCGCCAGGTGCGGCGTTTTATGACCATGAACCTGGCGCTGCGCCAGAGCGATGACAGGCTGAGGCAGTCGCTCAGGGGCAGTGAATCGGATCTCTGGGAGTGGCGCCGCGATACAGGCCTGTTTCATCTGGATAATCGCGGCGGCGTGCTGGGGAGTGATGAAGACTTTATTCTTATCGCCATAGACAAGCTGCCGGTGCATCCGGACGACCAGGCCACTGCGCTGGATGAATGGAACAAGATGGTCGAAGGAGAGAGCGACAGGTTCGAGTCTGAATACCGCTATCGCCGCCGTGATGGCAGTTGGGGCTGGCTCAGGGTGCGCGGCAGGCCTGTCAGTCATGATCCGGTTTCCGGTAAGGTCAGCAAGGCTGCCGGGATTTACTCTGACATTACCATCAAGCGCCAGTTGGAAGACGAAGTCGAGTTGCTGGCTCAGGCGTTTGAAAACACCTCTGAAGGGGTGTTTATTCTGGATGCCGATGAGGTCATCAAGGTAGCCAACAGAGCGGCTGAGTCGATAGTGGGTCAGGATAGACATAGCCTGCAAGGGCGACACTTTGGCGAGTTGGTGGTTAGCGAAAACTTCCACAAAGACAAAGTCGCCACTCTGCTGCAAGGGGTGGAGTCCTGGACCGGCGAGCTGGAAATTGTCGGCGTGGCCGGGTCGCGTTGTCCCGTGTGGCTCAATATCTCCTCTATGCAGGATCTCAAGGAACGGGTGCAGCACTATGTGGTGGTGTTCTCCGACATCACAGAGCGGAAACGCACCGAAGCCGATCTGCGCCGTCTGGCCAACTATGATGTGCTGACCGGCTTGCCGAATCGCTCGCTGTTTGCCAACCGCTTGCAGCAGGCGATAGACAGAGCCGATGACAAACAGCAGAAACTGGCCTTGCTGTTTCTGGATCTGGACAGGTTCAAGCATGTCAACGACTCTTACGGCCACAGTATGGGGGATGCCCTGTTGGTGGAGGCCGCCAACAGGTTGCAGTCTGTGATGGATCAGGAGCAGGTGCTGTGTCGTTTCGGTGGTGATGAGTTTGTGATCCTGGTGAATGAGGCCGAGATAGATAAGCTCAACCGTCTGTGTGAGCGCCTGTTGGCGCAAATAGCGCAGCCGTTCGAACTCTATGGACGGGAGTTTTTTATTTCCACCAGTATAGGGATCAGCATCTGGCCCGACGATGCCAGGCAGCCGGAGGCGCTGATCAAGAACGCCGACCAGGCCATGTATCATGCCAAGGAAGAGGGGCGCGGCAACTTCCAATACTACTCCAGTGAGCGTAATGCCGAGGCGCTGTACCACTTGAAATTGGAGGCCATGTTGCGCCACGCCATAGAGCAGGGCGAGTTTGAGCTCTATTATCAGGGCCAGTTTGATGTCAAGGAGCAGCAAAAGTTTATCGGCATGGAGGCCTTGCTGCGCTGGCATCATCCGAGTGAAGGTTTTGTGCGGCCGGATATTTTCATCAAGGTGGCCGAGTCCTGTGGTTTGATTGTTGCCATCGACCGTTGGGTGTTGCGCCAGGCCTGTGAGGATGGTGCCCGCTGGAGCCAGAGTGCGGCCGAGCCGTTCAAGTTGTCGGTGAATGTCAGCGCCGTGCATTTCCGTCACCCGGAATTTATCAGTGGCGTGCTCAATATCCTCGAAGAAACCGGGATGCCGGCCGAATATCTGGCGCTGGAGATCACCGAAGGGGTGTTGATGAAAGAGCTGCACATTGCCCGTCAGCATTTGAAACAGCTGAGAGCCCACGGCATAGAAGTCGCTATCGATGACTTTGGTACCGGCTACTCTTCTTTGGCTTATCTGCGCCACTTTGAAGTCAACACTCTGAAGATAGATCGCTCCTTCCTCAAGGATATTGCCGGCAACAGTGCCGATCAGGCGATTGTCAGCAGTATTGTCGAGTTGGCCCGTAACCTCAGGCTCAAGGTCGTGGCCGAAGGGGTGGAAACCCGGGAGCAGTTGCAACAGGTCACTCACAGAGGCTGCCACATCATTCAGGGTTATTACTTTGCCAAACCTGTGCCGGCCGCCGAACTGGCATCCTGGTTTTACGAGACGCACCACCAATAATCGCTGCTTATACTCACTTGGAACTTTCTCTTTACTGTAAATTCTTTGTTAGAATATGCCGACTCTAATTCTGGAACTCTTGCTAGGTATGAAGACCTCTCTGCGCTTACTGGTTTTGATAGGCACTCTGTTGAGTGTGGCTGCCGTGGCGGCCGAACGTCCCAAAGTGGGCCTGGTTCTCAGTGGCGGTGGTGCCAAGGGCGCAGCGCATGTCGGGGTTCTCAAGATGCTCGAGGCCAACAATATTCCGGTCGACTATGTTGCCGGTACCAGCATAGGCGCCTATGTCGGCGGCCTTTATGCGCTGGGTTATAGTGCCACTGAAATTGAAACCATCATGATGAATGAAGACTGGTCCAAGGGGTATTCGGATACCATTCCGCGCCAGGCCATGAGTTATCGTGATAAGCAGCAAAGAGATCAATACAATATTCCGCTTAACCTGGGGATCCGCGGCGGTGAAGTACAGTCGCCGAGTGGCGTGCTCCTCGGGCAAACCATGTCGCAGCTGTACCGCAACACTACGGATCTGGTGCGGGAGTTCAACAGTTTCAACGAATTGTCCATTCCCTACCGGGCAGTGGCCACCGATTTGGAAACCAGTCTGCCTGTGGTGATCAGCAGTGGCAGCTTGGTGGAAGCGATGCAGGCCTCGGCCACGGTGCCGGGAGCGCTGCAACCGGCTGAAATCGATGGCAAGTTGCTGGTGGATGGTGGCATTGCCAACAATATGCCCGTGGATGTGGTCAAGGCCATGGGCGCGGATGTGATTATTGCCGTCGATATTGGCTCGCCATTGGTGAAAAAGGATCAGCTCAACGGCACCATAGCGGTGTTGAACCAGCTGTCCACCATGCTGACCAATGCCAGTACAGAGCGGCAAAAGGCACTGTTGACCAAAGACGATATCCTGATCCGTCCGGCCATAGATAAGCTCAGCACCACAGACTTTGCTGATATGCCCAAGGCGCTGGAAGCCGGGGTGACGGCCGCGGTGCAGCATACGGCCAGGTTGAGCCAACTGGCGGTGCCCCCCGAGGAATACCGTGCTTATGTGCAGCAAAAGCGCGACGCCAGTCGCGACTGGCTCGATAATCTGGAGAGGCCCGTTACCCGCATAGTTCTTAACAATCAGTCCAAAGTCAGTGATTCACTGCTGGATGACATACTGGATATCGAGGTGGGTGACAGAGTCACCAAGCAGCAGTTGAACGAAAGCATTGCCCGGCTTTACTCGCTGAACAAGTTTGAGCGGGTCAGCGCCGAGTTTCAGGACACAGATGAAGGCCGGGTGTTAACCGTGACCACCAAGGCCAAGTCCTGGGGCCCCAACTACTTCCAGTTTGGTTTTAACTGGGAAGACGACTTTTCGCTGGACTCGGCAGTGACTCTGGATGCTGCTTTGACCATGACAGACCTGACCGAAAATGGCGGTGAGTGGCGCAATGAAGTGAAGATGGGCTTCGAGAAGTTGCTCGGCACCGAGTTTTATCAACCTCTGGACCGGGATCAGCAGTTTTATGCCCGCGCCCGTTACCAGTACGAGATCAAGAGCTGGGATCTGTTTGATGCCAACAAACTCTACTTCGAGTTGGATCGCAAGAGCCACAGAATCGACCTGGGTTTGGGGTACAACTATGTCAAACAGGGCCGGATTGAGCTGGGGCTGACAGGTGAGTCGGGGGTGGTGTCCAACGAGGCCTTCTTTGAAGATCTCAAGTTCAACACTTACGGCGCCTATTTCAAGTTTGGCTACGACACTCTGGACAGCATCAGCTTCCCTACCTCGGGCAATCGTTTCACCCTGAATATCTACCTGCGCAATGAGGAGTATGAGGAGGGCGACTTCAAGACAGATCCCGAGCACTCGCTGCAGATTGAAGCAGACTGGAAAGGGGTGGTCAGTGTCGGCAATCATTCCTTCGTCGGTAAGGCCTCTTATTCAACCGTGGATAAAGATGGCAACTTTACTCTCTATGTATCGGACCTCGGCGGTTTCCTTAATCTTTCCGGCTACCACAAGAACTCTATTGCCGGCGCCCAGAAGGTGTTTGGTGCCTTTATCTATCAGTATGATCTCGGCCGTGATGCGCTGGGGATGAAGGACTTCCCTCTATACCTGGGGGCCAGTCTGGAAGCGGGTAATGTCTGGGGGCTGGATGAACATGTGATGTTTAACGATCTCATCTATTCCAGCAGCCTGTTCCTGGGCACAGATACCCAACTGGGGCCGGCGGCACTGGGCTTTGGTTTCAGCGATAATGGCGAAAATGCTGTCTACCTGTTTATCGGCAAAAACTTCTAATGCGGGCCTGGCCCGTCTGTGACCCGCTCTGTAGTGTTCATAGATATTTACAAAAATCCACTACAGACTGGTCACAGGGAGTGCTAAGGTTTGAAACTGGTATCTTTGTAACAATATAACTATCTGAACAATCACAAATTCGGGGAAGAAAATGAGCAAAATAAGCACCCTGGCATTGGGCATCGCCCTCAGCCTTGGTTTGGCTTCCTGTGCCAGCCAGCAAGCGCCGCAGTCGCAAGTAGAAGTGAAAAAGGCCTCCGGTATTGAGCTGGAAAACTTTGACCATCAGGTTCGCCATCAGGACGATTTCTACTACAGCGTCAACGGTAAGTGGTTGGCCACTACGCCTATCCCGGCCGACAAATCCAACTATGGTGCCTTCTCTGTTCTTTACGAAGAAAGCCAGGCAGCCCTGAAACAGATTATCGAAGAAGCTGCCGCCAAGCCCAATAAGGCCGAAGGTTCAGTGGAGCAGAAGATAGGCGATTTCTATGCCGCCTATATGGATAGCACTCTGACTGACCAACTGGGGATTGCGCCGCTCAAGGGGCAACTGGCAGATATCGCCAAAACCGCCAGCCACGCCGATATTGCCGCGCTGATGGGCAAACTGCTGACCGATGGCTCCGGCATTCCCTTTGGTTTTTACGTTAACAACGATGCCAAGAATTCCAGCCAGTACGGGGTTTACCTGTACCAGAGTGGCCTGACACTGCCGGATCGTGATTACTACCTCAAGGACGATCCCAAGTTTGTCGCCAACCGCGAAGCGATGCGTGAATATGTCCGCAATCTGATGAGCGCCGCCGGTTACCCTCACGCAGATGCCGCCGCAGCCAATGTCGCCAACATTGAACTCTTTATTGCCCAGAGCCAGTGGAGCCGGGTCGAGTCTCGTGACGCCAACAAGGCCTACAACAAGATGAGCCTGAAAGAGCTGCAGCAGTTGATGGGCGGCTTTGACTTTGACGGTTTCGCCAAGGCTGCCGGTCTCACCGGCAAGACCCAGGACGTGATAGTGCGTCAACCTTCCTACTTTGAGAAACTGGGCGCCGAGTTCGGCAAGTTCCCTGTTTCGGCCTGGCAAGACTACCTGGCATTCCATCTGGTGGACTCCTATGCCAGCTTGCTGAGCCAGCAGTTTGTCGATCTGCACTTTGATTTCCACAGCAAAACCTTGATGGGTATTCAGGAGCAAAAACCACGCTGGAAGCGGGCCGTCGATGGCGCCGATCAAGTGATTGGTGAGCTGGTGGGTAAAGAATACGTTGCCCGTCACTTCCAGCCTGAGGCCAAGGCGCGGATGGAGTCGATGATCAAGAACTTGATCAAGGGCTTTGAAGTCAGCATCGATGAGCTGGAGTGGATGACACCTGAGACCAAGAAAGCGGCTCAGGAAAAACTGTCCAAGTTTACTTACAAGATAGGTTATCCGGACAAGTGGAAAGACTACAGCAATCTGGAGATCAAGGCCGACGATCTGGTGGGTAACTACCAGCGTTATGCCCGTTTCGAGTACCAGGACATGCTGGCTAAGCTGGGCAAGCCAATCGATCGCAGCGAGTGGCACATGACACCGCAAACGGTGAACGCCTACTACAACCCTGTGATGAACGAAATCGTGTTCCCGGCCGCCATTCTGCAGCCGCCTTTCTTCAACATGGAAGCCGATGACGCGGTGAACTATGGTGGCATAGGCGCGGTGATCGGCCACGAAATCAGCCATGGTTTTGATGATCAGGGTGCCAAGTATGACGGCGACGGGAACCTGCGCAACTGGTGGACAGACAAAGACCGCGAAGAGTTCCAGAAACGCGGCGCGCAGCTGTCTGCCCAGTACAGCCAGTTTGAAGCTCTGCCCGGCAAGTTCGTTAACGGTGACCTGACTTTGGGTGAGAACATAGGCGATCTGGGTGGCTTGACCGTTGCCCTGCGCTCTTATCACCTGAGCCTCAACGGTAAAGAAGCGCCGGTAATGGATGGCCTGACCGGCGATCAGCGTTTCTTCGTCGGTTGGTCACAGGTGTGGCGCCGCAACTACCGTGACGAGGAGCTGGGACGTCGTCTGCTGACTGACCCGCATTCCCCCAGCCACTACCGCGCCATGGGCACTCCCCGCAACGTGGAAGGTTTCTACAAAGCCTTCGACCTCAAGCCGACTGACAAGATGTATCTGTCGGAAGAGGACAGAGTGAAGATCTGGTAAGGCGGATTATCAGAAAACAGAGCCAGGCAGATGCCTGGCTCTGTTGTATTCGGGCTTACAGGGTATCAAGCAGTGCCGGCAGGGCTTCCAGGCTATCACGCTGATGATGCGCCGCAGCCCAGCGGGGATCCTGGCGCTGCTCGGCTGCCGGGACTATCAAGGTCTGCATATTGGCGGCGCGAGCGGCTATCAGGCCGTTGAAAGAGTCTTCCACCGCCAGGCAGCGGCTTGGCACCAGTGCCAGTTTAGCGGCGCAGGAGAGATAAACCTCAGGGTGGGGTTTACCGAGTGGAAAATCCTGAGCCGATTGAATCGCATCGAAGGCTTCTGTGATGGCGAGTTTGCCAAGCACGGCATCGATAATATCCCAGGAGGATGAGGTGGCCAGGCCCACTTTCAGGCCTCGGCTGCGACAGGCGCTGAGGGCATCGACAACACCACGCATGGGTTTGCCATCGCGGCGGATATAGGCGATTACCGCCGCTATGATTTGATCGGCGATATATTGAGGTTCTACTTTGACCTCGGGAAAGCGCTGTAACCAGAAGTCCACCACCTGATCGATTCGCAGGCCGGTGGTTTGCTGTATGGCTTCACGGCTGACAGTCATCCCCAGCTGCTGCAAAACCTGATACTCGGCTTGCTGCCAGACGGGCTCTGAGTCGATCAATATCCCATCCATATCAAAAATAACGGCCTGTATTGCGGGTGCTTGCATGGAAAAGTCTCAAAAACGGCGCGGATTTGGACGCAGGATAACGAAAAGCGGCCCCGGGATGCAAAATTATCCCGGCAGGGGAGATTAGGAGATGCTTGGCTGAAGGCGTTTGAATTTAATTCGATTACTACAATCTAATTATTTGTATTTAAATGAAAAAATCATTTTTTCAAACTATTGTCTAATTTCCTTTGTTTAATGAGGGGCTTAGTGTGTCGCCGACCTTGGGATTTTGCCACGATTTCTCAGTTGCCTTAGTGTGATCTCATTCATACTTTTGCAAAGCTGTAGTATACTGCAGGCCGGAATTTACGGGTCGATCCTGTGGGGCTGTCAGCTTCATTCATGAAGACGTGCAGTCGTAAGAGCGCCTAACAAAGAGGAATGTTGCCGTGCTAGAAGCATATCGTAAACACGTCGAAGAGCGTGCTGCTGAGGGCGTAGTCCCTAAGCCATTGGATGCACATCAAGTGGCTGAGCTTGTTGAATTAGTGAAAAACCCACCTGCAGGCGAAGAAGAATTTATTCTTAACCTGCTCGAAAATCGTATTCCCCCAGGTGTTGACGAAGCCGCCTATGTTAAGGCCGGTTTCCTGGATGCCGTTGCCAAGGGTGAGGTGAAATCCCCAATCCTGAGCGCCGAGCGTGCGCTGGAACTCTTGGGTACCATGCAGGGCGGATACAACATCGAACCCCTGATCCGCCAATTGGACAACGAGCAGATGGCCCCGCTGGCGGTTAAGGCTCTGTCCCACACCCTGCTGATGTTCGATGCCTTCCACGATGTGGTCGAGAAGATGAAGGCGGGTAACGCCTATGCCAAGCAAGTGGTTGAGTCCTGGGCCAATGCCGAGTGGTTCCTCAGCCGTCCCAAGCTGGCCGATAAAATCTCTCTGACCGTATTCAAGGTCACAGGCGAAACCAACACCGACGACCTGTCTCCGGCTCCTGATGCCTGGTCACGTCCCGATATCCCACTGCATGCCCTGGCGATGCTGAAAAACGCCCGCGACGGTATTGAGCCGGATCAGCCAGGCGCAGTAGGCCCAATCAAGAAGATTGAAGAACTCAAGACCAAGGGCTTCCCACTGGTTTATGTGGGCGACGTGGTCGGTACAGGTTCTTCCCGTAAGTCGGCGACCAACTCTGTGCTGTGGTTCATGGGCGATGATATTCCGTTCGTGCCCAACAAGCGTGCCGGTGGTTTCTGCCTCGGTGGCAAGATAGCCCCTATCTTCTTCAACACCATGGAAGATGCCGGTGCTTTGCCGATTGAACTGGATGTGGGCAATATGGAGATGGGCGATGTTATCGACATCTACCCTTATGCCGGTAAAGTGACCCGTCACGATAGCGACGAAGTTATTTCTGAATTCAAACTCAAGACTGATGTGCTGCTGGACGAAGTGCGTGCCGGTGGCCGTATTCCGTTGATCATCGGCCGCGGTCTGACCGACAAAGCCCGTGAAGCTCTGGGTCTGGAAGCCTCCGATGTCTTCGTGCGTCCAGGTGACGTTGCCGATACCGGCAAGGGTTACACCCTGGCGCAGAAGATGGTAGGTAAGGCTTGTGGCGTAGAAGGTATCCGTCCCGGCCAATACTGTGAACCCAAGATGACTTCTGTCGGTTCTCAGGACACTACCGGCCCTATGACACGTGACGAGCTGAAAGACTTGGCCTGTCTCGGTTTCAGCGCCGATTTGACCATGCAGTCTTTCTGTCACACAGCCGCTTATCCCAAGCCTGTTGACGTGAATACTCACCACACTCTGCCTGACTTCATCATGAACCGCGGCGGTGTTTCCCTGCGTCCAGGTGACGGTGTTATTCACTCCTGGCTGAACCGCATGCTGCTGCCTGATACCGTAGGTACAGGTGGTGACTCGCACACCCGTTTCCCAATCGGTATCTCTTTCCCAGCTGGTTCCGGCCTGGTGGCTTTTGCCGCCGCTACCGGTGTTATGCCACTGGATATGCCTGAGTCTGTGCTGGTGCGCTTCAAGGGTAAGATGCAGCCTGGTATCACTCTGCGTGATCTGGTGCATGCGATTCCGCACAAGGCCATCGAAATGGGTCTGCTGACTGTTGAGAAGAAGGGTAAGAAGAATATCTTCTCCGGCCGTATTCTCGAAATCGAAGGTCTGGAGCACCTCAAGGTTGAGCAGGCATTCGAACTGTCTGATGCGTCCGCCGAGCGCTCTGCCGCCGGTTGTACCATCAAGCTGGATAAAGATCCTATCATCGAGTACCTGAACTCCAACATAGTCATGCTCAAGTGGATGATTGCCGAAGGCTACGGCGACCGCCGTACCATAGAACGTCGTATCAAGGGCATGGAGGAGTGGTTGGCGAACCCTGAACTGATGGAAGCCGACAAGGATGCCGAGTATTCAGCGGTTATTGAGATCGATCTGAATGAGATCAAAGAGCCTATTCTGTGTGCACCGAACGATCCCGATGACGCCGTATTGCTGTCTCAGGTAGCCAACACCCAGATTGATGAAGTGTTTGTCGGTTCCTGTATGACCAACATAGGTCACTTCCGCGCCACGGGTAAGATGCTGGACAAGTTCGCCAAGACGCTGCCTACTCGTCTGTGGATTGCTCCACCAACCAAAATGGACAAGGATCAGCTGACCGAAGAAGGTTACTACGGTATCTTCGGCCGCGTCGGTGCCCGTATCGAGATCCCGGGTTGTTCTCTGTGTATGGGTAACCAGGCACGGGTTGCCGAAGGCGCGACTGTCGTTTCGACTTCTACCCGTAACTTCCCGAACCGCCTGGGTACAGGTGCCAATGTGTACCTGGCCTCTGCCGAGCTGGCTGCCGTTGCAGCGCTGCTGGGACGTTTGCCAAGCCCTGAAGAGTATCAGGAATATGCCAAGGAACTGGACGCAACAGCGGCCGATACCTACAGATACCTGAACTTCGACCAACTGGAGTCTTACACCAAGAAAGCCGGTGAAGTGATCTTCCAGTCAGCGGTTTAAGTTATCGCAATAACAAAAGCCAGCTCATAGAGCTGGCTTTTTTGTGTCTGAAACGAGCTGCAAGCGAGTGCAATAAGGCGCAAGGAACGGCGATAAGCTGCAGACTCGTTAAGGGATCAGTTGATGGTCGGTGCTAACTTCTTGTTGTGCAGCACTTCCAACATTCTGTCTTCCAACTGGAAGCGGGTCTCCAGGGCGTGCACCAGTTCGGCGAGATCTTTATCCAGCTGGTAGAGCAGATCGTCGCTTTCCAGCTCGGAATACTTGTCGCTGAAGTCCAGGGCCTGATCTGTGGTCTCGACAATCTTGGGCAGCAACTGCTGTGCCAGTGCCTTGTTCGATTGTCCCTGTTCGTCACAGGCGTCGACTACCTTGTTGAAGACTTCGAAATGACCTTCCGAGACATAATCCACCAGCAGATTGCAGAAGCTGCGAACCTGATCGACACAGGGCAGTGACTTGTCACGGTTTTCATAAGGAGCCAGTCCTGCCAACTTACAGTAATAAACCAGTAACTTTCTGCGGTTGTTCAACCATTGATCCACCAGAGCATTGGCTCCGCCCCATTTTTGCTCGGCCTGTTCAAGTTGTTTCAGCATGATCTTCTCATCCTTATCGCCGCACTTGTTCCTAATTTAGGTGACAAGTTAGCCAGTGATCAACTCTTTTCGGTGTGTAGACGACTTTTTTACACATGGACAAACCAGTTGTTTTGTATACAAAAACAACTCAAATGTTAAATTGTGTATCCAGGCGTGGAATGGGAAATAAAAAGCCCAGCGGTAGAAACTACAGCTGGGCGAGGAAAGTTTTAACAGGCTCGATGTGACGAGCTTCTTGATTGTTCTTGCTAGCGCAGACTTTTTATACCAAAGGGTGGGAACCTGTGCAACTTTTTTCTGTCATAAGACATTAGTCTGACGCCTCAATCTTTATACTTTTGTTGTGAGAATGTGATCCCGTGCCGATTGTGTTGGCAAGTCTTGAACTTCATCAAGTTCCCCTGTATTCCGTTTATCTGTTTGATTACTGCTTTTGGTTCACACCCATGGCTTGGTGCCTATCAGTTTGCCTGTGGAGCGGCCTGGATGGCTTGGCAGTCCGCAAACTTCTCACTGGAATAGTATTTATCCATGCCTGTGGTCACATAAATACTCAGACACAGGTTACAATACAGCCGCAAATGCTAAACTACCGCCCCAGCAGATCTCAATCGGAGTAGGAATAAGCCCAATGGCAGAATTAAAAAACGATCGTTATTTACGTGCGCTGCTCAAGCAACCTGTTGATGTTACCCCAGTTTGGATGATGCGCCAGGCTGGCCGCTATCTGCCAGAATATCGCGCTACCCGCGCCGAAGCCGGTGATTTTATGGCGTTGTGCCGTAATGCCGAACTGGCTTGTGAAGTTACCCTGCAGCCGCTGCGTCGTTTTGAACTGGATGCGGCAATCCTGTTTTCCGATATTTTGACTGTGCCTGATGCCATGGGGTTGGGCCTGTATTTCGAAGCCGGTGAAGGCCCTCGCTTTGAGCGTCCAACCGACACCATTGAAGCCATCAAAAAGCTGGCTGTACCGGATCCGGAAGATGAGCTCGGTTATGTGATGAAAGCCGTCAGCACCATTCGCCGTGAACTCAAGGGTGAAGTACCATTGATCGGTTTCTCCGGTTCACCATGGACACTGGCCACATATATGGTTGAAGGCGGTTCCAGCAAGGCCTTCGAAAAGATCAAGCGGATGATGTATGCCGAGCCTGCCGCCCTGCACATGCTGCTGGACAAGCTGGCAGATTCCGTAACCCTGTATCTGAACGCCCAAATTGCCAACGGCGCTCAAGCCGTGATGATCTTTGACTCCTGGGGCGGCGCGCTGTCTCATGCGGCCTATCGCGAGTTCTCACTGCGTTACATGCAGAAGATAATCGATGGTCTGAACCGTCATGCCGAAGGCCGTCAGGTACCAGTGACCCTGTTTACCAAAGGCGGTGGTCTGTGGCTTGAAGCCATGGCTGAAACCGGCTGTGATGCTCTGGGTCTGGACTGGACCATAGACATTGGCGATGCCCGCAAGCGTGTGGGTGACAAGGTGGCCCTGCAGGGCAATATGGACCCATCGACTCTGTACGCATCTCCTGAGCGTATTCGTGAGGAAGTGGCACAGATCCTGGCCAGCTATGGTCAAGGTACGGGCCATGTATTCAACCTGGGCCATGGCATCCACCAGCATGTGGATCCTGAGCACGCCGGAGCCTTCGTCAAGTCGGTACACGAGCTGTCTGCCCAGTACCACAAGTAAGCATTTGCTCAATAAAAAAGCCCGCACTGC
>NZ_JBICJO010000043.1:0-666 GCF_043103185.1 Shewanella sp. YQ_9 | reverse complement strand
AATGCCCCCGAAACTGACTTGGTACTGACCCTGTCCAACGGCGCCAGCATCACCATTGCGGCAGGTCAGACGTCCGGCACCGTGACCGTTGATGCTCCCAGCGATGATGTATTTGTTGATGCGGAAACTCTGACCGTAGGTATAGATAGTGCACAAGGTGGTAATTTTGAAAACCTGGATACCAGTGACACAGCTTCCACACTGGTAAATGACACTACCGACACAGTTTTTGCCCAGATCAGCGTAGACAAAACCAGTGTCGCTGAAGGTGGTGAAATCACTTATACAGTGACTTTGGTCGATGCCAACGGTAACCCGGTAACCCTTCCTGGTGGTGCTTCGGTTACCCTTGCACTTGATTGGAGTGGTACAGCATCTGCGGCAGATGTTGATAATTTACCTCCAAGCGTGACCATTACCGGTGATAGCCATCAAAGCTTTACGGTTAATACCATTAACGATGGTGTCTATGAAAATAGCGAAAATCTAAGCGTCGCCATTAGTGGTGTTACTGACGTCGATAATAGCCTTGAACAACTGGAGATAGGCAGCAACAACAGCGCCGACACCACTATTCTCGACGCCCAGGATGCGCCTGTGGTCGGCATCGTCGCCGATCAAAGCAGTGTTACCGAGGGTGAGACCGCCGCCTTCACCGTCAGCATC
>NZ_JBICJO010000042.1:0-228447 GCF_043103185.1 Shewanella sp. YQ_9 | reverse complement strand
CTGGATGTATTACCCGACCCAAAATGGTCTCTTAACTCCGGTGTGTCAGCGGTTCTAAAAAGCGCGCCATCCACAGCAAAGACTTGCAAACCTTGCCAAGTATCCTCAGGGTAACGCTCTAACCCCCACCTATGGCTGCATTGCCTAAACAACCATTCTGGGGCTGCTTTGCCGAGGCGTTGCCTTGCTTGCGTTAAAGCACTTTTTGCTAACAGCTCCTCATTAGCTAACCCCTCGGCACAGACATTCATTCGCCGTGCGACTTCGGCAATCGGTTCGTTGCGGAAAAACGCCATTCCAACAATAAGCCAAAGAACCATATCACTCGGTAAACGACGTCGACGAATCGTCGCTTTATCGGAAAGTGTTGCCGCTTTAGCAATCCACTCGTCAGGAATATGCTCGGAGAAAGTGGTTAGCTGAGCGACATCAACAGGACTCTCTTCAAGAAAGTCGGCAAAGCAGTTTTGAATAGACATAAAAAATCGGAAACCTACAAACAGGTTTCCGATTGTCTCTCATCAGAAGGATCGGTCAACCGATCCTTATCTGATCTACGTTGTGTATATACAGGGCTTTTTTATAAATAGAATCCTAGTAATTAATTACAGATCAGATTCTTTGAATTCAGCAATACTCTCACCGCGAAACTGCTTTTTCAGCTGCGCCTTGGACAGTTCGTTGATCTGCCCACCGGCGCCTATGGTGAAGTGCTCGGTT
Source organism: Shewanella sp. YQ_9 (assembly GCF_043103185.1). Taxonomy (NCBI): domain Bacteria; kingdom Pseudomonadati; phylum Pseudomonadota; class Gammaproteobacteria; order Alteromonadales; family Shewanellaceae; genus Shewanella; species Shewanella sp. YQ_9. The sequence goes on along the minus strand of NZ_JBICJO010000042.1, from coordinate 227,727 downwards.
TGATCCAAACGCCTGGCTTGGTAGAGCATCACCAGTTGCAGCGTGTTTTCCCGCTGCTCCTCGGTCAGCACAGTACCATCTTCCCACTTACCTATCTCGGCGGCGCTGCGCAGTCTTTCATAGACTTCAACCGGCATCTCTTCAATCACTTTGTTGATATCTGTCATACACTTTTCCGCTTGTGCAAAATAATACGTACCCGGGTTATCAGGTAACCCACAAAACCGAGCGTAAAGCAGACGGCACCGGCGATAGCTCGATTGCCTTCGGCGACTTCTCCCCCCCAAAACCAGATGACCACCCCGGCGATAAACAGGGTCAAGGCCAAAAAGCTCTGGTTCATCAGTTTGGTCGACTGCTGAATATGGCTGATCCTCGACAGCGACTCGGTGTTGGGTCCCAGTTTGGAACTGCAGTGTGGGCAACTGGGTGCCTTACTGGAGATCCGCTTGTGGCATAAAGGGCATTCAACCAGTGCCATAGCTGCTCCTTACCTGAGTTTGTCCACGACGGCCAGCATGGCGGTCAATGAGGCTTCACCCAGGTATAGGCAACGCTCGGGGGACCAGCCCACCAGCGGATCGGCCAGATTATCATTATCTTTAAATGGCATTTCCAGAGTATTTGACAGGCAGTTGAAGGTTTCGCCGACCCAGTTGGAGCCTATGGTCAGGTTGGCCTTGCCTGGCTCGTCCTTTTCATAACCATGTTCGCTCTGGAAATCCGGGCTAACCAGCAAGAGCGCCGAAGCAAATTCCTGCTGCAGCTGAGTCAAGCGCTCATCCCAACAAGGAATGCCTTCACAGCCTGCCAGGAACACATAAGGCAGACCTTCATCACCGTGGACGTCATAGAAGAGGTCCACGCCGGTTTCTTTCATCTTTTGTACCACATGGTACACCTCGGGGCTCTTCTCAAGGCTTGGCGTTTGCCACTCACGATTTAGGTTTACACCGGCGGCATTGGTACGCAGATGGCCTCTGACGCTGCCGTCCGGATTCATGTTGGGTACAACATAGAAGTTGGCCTTATCCAGCAACTGTTTGGAGACAGGGTCATCCGAGTCCAGCAAACGGTACAGCAAACCTTCCACCAGCCATTCGGCCATGGTTTCCCCTGGGTGCTGACGGGCTGTGATCCAGATATTGCGCTTGCTGTTATCGCCGTCACCCACCTTGACCAGCGTCAGATCGCGACCATCCAGGGTCAGACCCAGGTGCTCCAGGCTCACTTCAGGATGCACCTGTACTGCACTGAGCAGGTCCAGGTGGCGTTCATAACTGTAAGGTGCAAAATAGGCTATCTGAATCGCATCGGCGTCCAATTCCACATTGATACTCAATTTGCCGTCATCATACTTGGTCGGCAGACGGAACCAGTGCTGGCGATCATAGCTGGCAACGGCCTGATAGTTCTCCCAACCTTTGGGATAGGAAGCGCTGCCGGCATTGATGATATTGAGGGTGTAACTGTTTCCTACCTGGCCTTCAAAACGGAAATTGAACCACTGGTAGAACTCTCCGCCCTGATCCGGGCGGATCGCCAGTCTGATGTCGTCCTTGTTATCAAGACTGATGACCTGAATATTGCCACCATCAAAATTCGCGCTGATCCGCATGATGTTTTCCTTCATTGCTTTTATAGGGTGTGGAGCCTGGGAAGGCTCACGCAAGTGGGCTATAGGATAAACCAAATCGGCCGCGCTTGAAAACGCGGCCGAAACAGGCTCTGGTATTCGAGGGGGAAATCAGTGGGGTTTAAAGCATCTTACCAAAGGCTGAAGCTGTATCCCTGGCCACGCACCGTATTGATAAGGCTTCTTGGCAAACGGGTCTGTTCCAGTTTTCGCCGGGTATTGGAGATATGCATATCCAGATTACGGTCAAACCGCCCCAGTTCTTTTTTCAGCACTCGTCGCTGCAGCTCCTGCTTGGTAACCACTTGTCCCTTGCGTTCAAACAGGTACTTAAACAGGCGAAATTCTGTCTGGGTCAAGGATAGCTGCTGATCGGCAATGGCCACAGTGTAATCAGTCTCGTCAAACTGAATATGTTTGTTGAGCGTAAGATCGGCGGTGTCCTGCCCTTTACTGATATTGATCCTTCTTATGAGCGCCTGAATCCGCACCAGCAGTTCTTTGACACTAAATGGCTTGCTCAGAAAATCGTCTGCCCCCAGTTCATAACCTTTGATCCTTTCTTCTTCACTGTCGATAGCCGAGATCACTATGACAGGAGTGTTGTCCTTACGGGCAAGCAACATCTCAAAGCCATTGAGTTTGGGCATCATTAAGTCGAGCAAGATAACATCCGGAGTAAAAGTGTCGAGTCTCATCAGCGCATCCAAACCATCAGCGGCACAAACAACATCGTGCCCCTCGCCCTCCAGTGCTTCTTTGAGCAAGTCCCTGAACTCCAGGTCATCATCCACTAATAAAATTTTCGTCATTTCCGTCAACACAATTCTCAAATAAGAACCATTACCATTTACGTTAACATAGTTAACCTAACCGAGCTAGCAAAATCCTCCTTTAGTACTGGCTAAAGTGCGCAGGATCACACAGAAGGAATAATGAAAAAGGGACAGATGGTCAAACTGTCCCTATAGGCAATTGGGCAAGCGGCGATCAGGCCCTCTCTTCTGACGTAAGCCATGCAGTACAAGGCTTACGCCGGCCTTTGCTACTTGTCTTGCATCAATTGGCTGATGTACTTGACCGGGGCACTGCCATAGCTGAGGAAGCTTTCGTGGAACCTCTTGAGATCAAACGCCTTGCCTTGCTGCTGTTTGAGCTCTTCCCTTAAGTCGTAAATTTCACGATATCCGGCGTAATAGCTGGTCAACTGTACCTGGCTCAGTGTTGCCCGGCGCCATTTACCTTCCGCCTCGGCTTGCTGCTGGAAGGCTTCTTCCGTCATCAGCTTGATGGCCTGCTCTTCAGTCATCCCCTTGACCTGAATGCTGTAGTCCAGAATGGTGTTGCAAATCACCCTGAGGTTCCACTTGTAGTACATCAGCCACATTTCCGGCTCAAAGTTGCCATAGCCCTGTTCCAGCATCATACGCTCGGCATAAACGGCCCAACCTTCCACCATGGCACCGTTGCCAAACAGGCTCTTGACCAGGCTCGGTGACTCATTGGAATACACCAGCTGGGTGTAATGGCCGGGGATCGCCTCATGTATGTTCAGTACCTGCAATATCCAGTGGTTATATTCGCGCAAGTAACTTTCGGCCTGCTCGTCGGTCATGTCATCGAGGGGAGTCACGTTGTAATAGGTGTTGCCGCCCTTCTCATAAGGACCGGGAGCACTGATGGAGGCTCCGGCAAAACCCCGCATATATTCAGGTGTTTCCCTGACCACCAAAGGCTTTTTCGGATCCAGAGTCACCAAGTCGTGTTGATTGACAAACTTCACCAGCTCGGGGATCTGCGCCCTCACCTCGGCCACAAAATCTTCCCGCTTTACATGCCGGGCCGAAAGCTTGTCGATCAACTGCCTGATAGCCTTCTTCTCGTCTTGCGGCTTGGGCTCCTGGAAATACTTGCTCCAGAGCTTATCGGTAATTTTCGCCATTTCGCCCTGAACCCTGGCCTTATCGGCCAGCGCTTTTTCATAGAGGGCCTTGGCGCTCATACCAGCCTGAATATCGAAGGCAAACTTCTCCTCATAAAGCGCTTCACCTATCCGGAAACTACGGCTGCCTTCGCGCTTGAGCTGCTGCTCCAGCTGTTTTAGAAATTGGATATGCCCTTCGATGGCCGCTACGGCTTTATCCATTCTTTGCTTGAATAACGCCTTTTCATCAGCGTTCAGGCCCGAGGCGTTCACCTTGGCGAGCAGCTCATCGGACAATACGGTAAAGGCACCCTGATTTTGCATTATGGCCAACTCTGTATGCTCCAGAGTAGGATTATCTATGTTTTGCTGCGCCGCCAGGTAATAGGCCGGCACATCTTCCAATCGGCCCAATGCAGAGCGCAACCTTTGATCCAAAGGTGCAAAGTCCTCACTGATGATTTGCGCAAAACCACCGGCCACATTGTAACTGGATGGGTCCCACTGCCAGGACTTGAAGCGCTTGATTTCCCACTCCATGCTGCCGAGGACATTTTCAATCAAACGATAGTCAATCAGGTTGGCCGCTGTCAGCGCCGCAAAATCAAAGCTCGCCATCTTGGCGCGCTGTTGCTGAATAAAGTTCAACGTCGCGGTGCGGCTGTTCGCATCCGGTACCAGGAGTTTGGCATCGTATTGATGAAAGCCGTTATAGAGTGCCCAGGTCGGCGCAACCTGCCATAGCGAATCGATAAAGCTTTGACTGAACGCACTGAACGCTTGGTTCTGATCTTGTTTTACAGCAGCAGAGACTTTGGACGCCATCGCCTCGGGAGAGCCTTGGGTTTGGCATGCAGACAGCCCTGTCAGCGCCAATGACACCGCCAGGCAAAGGGTGAGTTTTTTCATATTATTTTCCTTCCCGGCACCCGTTTGTTGGAAATTTGAATTCTTATCGGTTTTTTCGGGTGCATAGTGCGCAAGTAAATCATGGACGCGACGACTTTTCAGCAATTGTTGCTAAAGAGACATGCTTTGTTACAGTTTGCAGCCCGTTTTAAGCCTCTGGTTAAATACTCCATGTTCGCTTGATAGCTCCCATGGCCAGATAAAATACGGCTTTTGTTGAGAAGGCAGAACGATAACCCCTGCTCAATTATGATTTTTGGAAGGCCGGGTGCATGGTATTGCAGAAGGTTCAAATAGGCATGACCACTTGATTTTCATCGAAAAACTCGCTAGCGTGTGCGGCCAAATTACATAGGACGTAATTCAATATGAATCTGAAGTTTAATGCTGTCCATCAATACGTACTGGAATTGTTAAAGCAACAGGGAATACGCTGTTTGGTGGACGATCAATACGACGAACTAAACGAGCATTATTTACAACTTTGGCTGCCCGAGCCGCTGACAGAAATCGAAGTCAAGCAACTGAATAAGTTCCAAAAACAACATTATTCCCTTTGGAAAGATAGTGCGCAGCCATGGGAAGATGTTAAGACGCAAGTGAAGCTCGATTTTTCCGATAGCTGCTACAACGAACTCAAGGCCACTTTGGTCAAAATGACACTGGTAGACAGAATGACCTTTGAGCGAGCCTGGCAAGAACGCTTGGGGGTTGTTTGCAACAATGTCGACCTGGATGTTATCGCCCATCGCTGCACTCAAGTGGCTGATATAGATCCCCTCACCAAGGCAATCGCTGACAGCTTTTCCGATGAATGGCTGAAACTCAGCGCCTCTATGGAACTGTTTCAGGTACGGTATTTGGTTTTCAACAGAGCGGTGCGTAAAGATAAATCAGCCCGCAACTCCGAAATGCTACATTTGTGGACCGACACAGAGGGCGAAAACCCTAAACAGGCGCGCAAAGCTGTTGGCCGGGTAACGGGTAATCCTGGTGGTATAGCCAACTACCAAAAGGGTGCCCGCGTCATACGGCAAGGTAACTGTGTAAGAAAGACCAAGCTCTATAATCATGAGTTTGAAGACGCCTATCAACGCCGGGTTCGCGTCAATATTAAAGGCGTAATGGTACCTATGATGAATCATGCGGACTTATTACAGCTATCGTCATACGATTAAGCAAAGATAGCCGCCTCTGCCAGAGATTTACTCTGGCAGAGGCGGAAAACGTCACTCTAAGTTGAATGGGCCTGAAGTCTCTGATAGAGCAGTATAGCCCCAAGTTTGGCCCACTAGGGTGCACTAACCGTGCGGCAGTGAATGAATTGGTTAATGGGAGCTAGATATTGCCCAACATCGGCATAGCCTGACGGATGGCTGAAAAGGGTTGTTATCGAGAATGGTGTAAAGCCAATGAAGCTCAAATCATTGGGGGCGCTTCCAAATACTCGCCCCCTAAATCTGCTATCAACGGCGGTGAAACTTGGCGTCCTTATCGAGACACCAGTGAGCCTTAGCACTCTTGTCTTCGTTGGGTCGGCCGGTTAACAGCTCACCTTGCTCATTGATGTAATAGACAAAAGCTTTGGCATCACCGAGTTCATCCCAATACAGCATCGCCTCATCCGCTTCCTGGCCTTCACAAGTGGTGACTTTGCCGCCTATGGACTCGATATAGGCACTGCCCTTGATTTGGCTCAGCGGCGCCCCTGTACATTGGTTGTTGTCATAAAGATTGGCGACACTGTGGTAGCGGTTTTCCTCAAAGCGCATGACAAACTCTTTACCCAGTTTACCGTCACTGAGACAACCTGTGGTCCACTCCCCTTTGAGCCTGTCCGGCATGGCATCATCGCCATGGAACATCAGAAAACCGAGCGTTGCCGCCAAAATAAGCAGCAACATCACACTTAAGGACTTGAGCATTAACACATCTCTGAGAAAGGATTTTTCAGGATAGTACTCTGCGATGACTGAAGACGCTATCGTACTCATCGCAAATTTACATTGAGTGTCACAAATTGGCCCCATGGGATAAACTGTGGCACATTGGAGTAACATACGGATTCCAAGTCATTTTCTTGCTTAGGCAACCACTTGTTGGAGGTTCTCTCGGTGTCTGACATGCATTCTGAGATAGATTTTCGCCGCAAAATTACTGCGCAGCGTCCCTTTGGTAAACCGGAAGACACTCGGGTAGACAATCCAGAAAAATTGCAGCTGGCGCTGGAAAGCGATCGTGGCCGCATCATTAACTCGGCCGCCATCCGCCGTCTGCAGCAAAAGACCCAGGTGTTTCCACTTGAACGCAATGCCGCGGTGCGAAGCCGTTTGACACACTCGATGGAAGTTCAGCAGGTAGGCCGCTTTATTGCACAGAAGATATTCAAGCTCTTGGGGCAAGACGCCGAACGCTGGGGCCTGCAATATCTGGAACGGCAATTGGAAACCCTGGTGGAGATGAGCTGCCTGATGCACGATGTGGGCAATCCACCCTTTGGTCACTTCGGTGAGGCCGCGATCAGTGATTGGTTCAAGCGCAACCTTGTTTCTCTGGCGCCTTCGGGTTTCGATTCCGGGTATCCTGAGTTGATCCAAGACTTATCCCATTTCGAAGGTAATGCCCAAGGCATTCGTTTGATCCACACCTTGCTCGGGCTCAATCTCACCTACAGTCAACTGGCCGGCATTTTGAAATACACCCGTCCGGGTACGCTTGTGAAAGATAAAGCCAATCCTGAGCAAAGCTATCTGATGAAAAAAGTTGGTTATTACGCCAGTGAGTCCAGGTTTGTTGCCGAACTGACTCAAGCCATGGAGATGGCACCCGGTTGTCGCCACCCGGTGAGTTACATCATGGAAGCCGCCGATGACATCTCATATTGCCTGGCCGATATTGAAGACGCAGTGGAAAAAGGCATCATAGAGCTGGATACCCTAAAACAGAGTCTGATAGCCGAGTACCAACGGCAAATTGGGGTCAAGCAAGGCGCTCTCGGACACAAAGACTTTATGAGCAAATCGATTGAGGCGGCAGACAGCAGCGCCCGCCATCTGGCAATCAACCAACAGAGCCAGTTTTTCACCTTCCTCCGGGTTCGACTGATCCACCCTTTGGTCAATCACGCCGCCAAGCGTTTTATCGACAATATTGAGGCTGTGTACCACGGCAACTTGAACAAGTCGCTGCTTGAAGATGGCGGCTACGAACACGCCATTACAGAAACCCTCAAGCAAGTTGCTATCAAGCAGGTATTTTGCCATCGGGAAGTGGAGAAACTTGAGCTGCAGGGATACAGGATCATCACCGGCTTACTGGATAACTATCGCTCCCTGCTGGCATTGAGCGAAGATGAGTTTAGCAAACTGGTACAAGGCCTGCCCAAGACAGCTCTTATCGAAACCCGGCTGTTCCATAAGCTGCCTGGCAAGCACCTGGCCACCTATAAAAGAGCCATTGAAGCCAATCAGTATCCTGAGTTTTACCACAGGTGTCGTTTGCTGCAGGATTATATCAGCGGCATGACAGACCAATACGCTTTGGATGAGTACAGACTACTTATGGTACTTGACTGACTCTTAAAGAGAGTTGTTTACTAACCCAGGCTCGGGATACGAGCCTGGAATGCCATTACTATCAGATCCGCCTAAACAGGAGATCGTTACGCCCGGACGCCTTGACCTGATACATCAAGCGGTCGGCGTCGGCCAGCACAGACTGGGCATCCCGGGCACCGGGCTTGGCATACACGGCACCTATGCTAATACTGAGGGGCAATTTGCCGGCCTTGGTGGCAAATGGCTCTCTGTCTACCGACAAAAGCAGCCGGGTGGCCAGGGTCTTGGCCTCGGCTTCTGTCATGCCCAGTTGCAGAATACAAAACTCCTCTCCGCCTATGCGGCCAAATACGCTTCCCTCCGGCAAGATGGCCACTACCATTTGCGTCAATTGGCAAATGACCTCATCACCCACATGATGACCATAACTGTCATTAATCCGCTTGAAATCATCTATATCAAACAGCAATAAGGTCAGACTGTCATAACCGCGGCCATCACAGGCTTGTTCGAGCGCATCCATAAATGCCCGCCGATTGGCGATACCGGTAAGGCCATCTGTAGCCGCCAGGTGAGCCAGCTCGGCATTGGCAGCCTCAAGCTCGGCGGTGCGCGCCGCCACGGTACGGCGCAGCATAAACACATACACCAGGATCCCGAGCAGAAGTATCCCAAGCAAGCCTTGCAGCAGATAGCGTGGATAGACAGTTTCCACATACATCCAGCGATTGAGGATCCTTTGATATTCGGAATCTGGGATCCGGGCCAGTCCCTGGCGGATCTCTTCCAGCAAGGCGCTCTGCCCCTCTTTGACAGCCGGACGAATTTGGGCACTGTAAAGATGGCGGACTGGAATAAAACGCGCCGGCTCGCGTGAGGTATAGAGATAGAAGTTGGCGACCTGCAGATCGGCAACAAATGCCTTTAACCTGCCGGCAAAGGCGGCCTTTAACATTAGATCGTTGCTGGCATAAGTCAGCACGCTGGCCTTCGGGTATTTCTGACGCACAAACGTCTCTTCATAGCCGCCACGGACAACGCCGACTTCACCGCCGTTGATCAGGTAGCCGTCCGGCTCGGTACCGAGTAACCCTTGACTGAAAAACAGTTGACTCTCGATCCCCAGCAAACCCTGAGCATAATCCAGGTAATGTTCCCTGTCCTGAGACCAAAGCAGCCCGGCGTGGATATCGGCCTGACCACTGCGAACCAGATCCAGCGAACCTTGCCAATCTGTCAATATAAAGCGGACTTCGACCTTATTGGCCTTGGCATATTCTTGCCAGATATCCACCAGGATCCCGGCCGGTTCACCGGCATCATTCAAATATGAAAAGGGTTTCCAGGAATTGGAGTTGGCAATAACCAGTTCTCTTGCGGGTTGCTGAGCGGTATCCAAGTGCGTATCTTCAGCGGCCTGGCTTTGGCCCGTTGTCAGCAGGAACAGGGGTAAAATGACAAATAGTCGGCAGAGGGTGGTCAACGACAGCTGGAGCAAGGAGTTAACGTAGGCTGTTGCAGCGAGCTTCATGTGGCCGGAATATCCTTACAAGGCATGATTTGGGTGGGTTCTACCCGGGTTATAGCCCCGGGTTCAGAGAACATCCACCGGAAACACACCAAATATTAACATTTGTAGAGAACTTCCAGCAGTTTTTTTTCAGCAGCGACGGATCCGCACCACCTTCATGGTTTCCATTTCAAAACCGGCTACTATGGTTGTTTGCGGGTAATAGTCGACCGACACTCGGGAACCTTTCAATGAACGGTATTTTTTAGGGCGTTTGAAGCGAAAAGGCGCATCACAATTTTCCAGCATCAGAGTATGTTGGATCCAGTCGCCTTCATCCCGCTGGGTGTGGGAGACAACTGTCTTGTCTTCGGTGTGATAAAGTGGTGAGTGTTTCTCTGTCAATACGTCAGCTATTGTCATAATGCATTTACCTCCGATGGGTCGCTTCTGACTATGAATCCAAGGTCCTGACGGGCCCGACCTTGCCCGTGGCAGCCCGGGCAGTAGCTTCGCCTTCTTGATTAACCTCTTGCCGCAAGCAAGTACAGAAGGTCAGACTGTAGAGTACCGTCTTACTCAAAAGCCTTTTGCTGAGGGAAAAGTTCCCCGGCCGCGGCAGATTGGCGGTAGCTATGCAGTCGTGTCTGGGTAAGCAGATCATCCCCGGGCAAAAAATTTCCGGGGGAAGGTCAATAAAAAAGCGAGCAATCATTGTAGCAAATTTGCACAGAAAGATCTTGGTGAAAAAGCCAGCGAGGCTTTATACAAGGTTAAACGGCTCTCAAAAATAACTGATAGCAGCAAGCGCAACTCTGCACGACTCTGCGTAACGCTACGTTGTATTAGTTACGACAGCTTGGCAGGGCTTAGCCTCTTGGATCACAATTTATAAAACTTATGGTCGAGTAACTGTATGAGAACATTACTTGCGCCCGGCTCAATCCCTTTTCCCAATAAGGCTTGCCATGACACCTTTTCCTTCAACAGTCTATCGCAGCCTTGCTGCAGTGCTTATACTGCTCACCCTACCCGCATGTCGGGATAATACCGAATCGCTATGGCAAGATTACAGCGCAAGGCTTGAGAGAGTCACAGCACAAAACTTTATCGCTCCGGACTATCGACCTGAAGTCGACCAAAACCTGAATGCAGCAAATAGACCTGAAGCTTTGGAAGCCAGACTGCCACTGCTGGAAAGCCTTGGCTTAATGCATTGCAGGCTCGGGGAGTTAATTGCCACACATAACTCCAGCCTTGGCAGAGTCGCAGAGCCCAGCGAGCTGCTTAAGTATCAGCTTGCCTTTATTCAAGCCGCGCCGATTTGTCTTATAGACGCCAGGCTAGAAAGTCAGACCAAACAGTTGCTGACAGAAGCCCTATTGCAAAAGCAACAAGATGCGCTGGACTGGTTCGATTGGATGCTTCTGCAAGACAGGGCACTGGACAAACTGCTGTTTATCGGCACTGAGTCTCTGTCCAGCGAATCCCCGCTTGCCGGTCTAATCGAAACAGAATTAGCACTGGCCGCCCTGGTGAAACTCAAAACGGACATAATGAAAGCACAAGTTGGGCAACTTTCCTGGCAAGCACTGGACACCCAGACTCTGGATGCGGCACTGGCTGAATTGGCGCGCAGTCGGATTATTGCCCGCAATATGCGCAGTCAGGCGGTCAGCCTGCTCTGGCTTTCGAGCCTCAACGATTGGTTGGAGCCTCGGCTCGATGGCCTGCTGTGCCGCCCAGGCCATAACAATCAGCGTCAGGAGATATTGCAGCGAATATTGGTAAAAAACTTCATCGGGCAAATACAACGGCAACTTAGCCAGAGTCGCCACATTCAACGCCGTTTGGGCGATTTGCTGCAGCAACTCTATCAGGGAACCGCGGTGGAGAGTCGTGTTGCGTACTTCTTTGCCGAAACCGCTAACAAAGACAGCTTAAATATCCGGCTCGACAAGGAACTCAAACGCCACGTGAATTGGTGGCAAAAGCTACGCGACTCCTGTAGCGGAACTGCACCTGGAGCATAATCCATTGTGATGCCGCAGGCTCTGGCAGCTTGCTCCCCTATTGTCTTCTGCCACTATTTACCGACTCAGCCCTTGTATATCAATGGATAAGCATGTTGCCAGCAGGTTATCTTTTGGTGACAATAAGCTCATATTTCAAATCAATAATTCATCGGGTTTCAATGGGAACAGCCGAACTCATCCGGCAGGCAATCCTGCAGCCGTATCATAAGATCTCAACCTCTCTTCAGAGGTTTCGCACAGGTATAAGTCAACGGCTCGCCAAGCTGAGCACGGCCCAAAAGCTCTACCTGTTGGCGCTATTCAGTCTGCCGTTTTATGAACAACACCCTTCGTTGACAACCCTGCTCACAGTCAGCGCGTTGGTTATTGAGTTCTGGCCGTTATTCAACAAACTGTGGCACTCTTTGGCAGGCAAGGCGGTCATTTTGCTGTTTTATGCCACCATAGCCAACTTTTCGCTGGCCAGTAGCGGTGCCATAGTCAATGAAGTCACCGGCGTCTCGGCAGCGCATTTCAACTATACCCATAACTTCGCCCTGTTACTGGAGCTTCCGGTTTGGATGGTGATCACCAGCAGTATTGCCCTGTTGCTGCTGCAGATGTTACTGCCCATCTACCTGGTAGGACTGCTGCTGCTCAAGCTGGTGGGGCTTATCGGCTTCAAGTGGCAGCCCAAGTACGCCTATCCTGTGAGCACAACCTTTCTCAGGCTCATGTTATCGTTTTTAATCCTGCATCATCTGATGCTGCTGGTCGATATGGAGCGTTTCATGGAGAGCCGCTTCAGAGTCGATGACAAGGGCGTCAGCTTCTCCTTTAATGGTCAGTTTAAGCCAAATGAGGATAAAGCAAATGCAAACCTCCCCCCTTTGCATGTCCCGGACACCGCCCAAGGAAAAGATGTCTTAAGCGCTGAGCAAGAGACAAACAAGCTGAATACTGAACGCCAGGCTCCAGCAGGACAGAAATCACAAGCGCAAGAAACGGAAAATAACGCAACAAAAGCGGAAGATGATGCTTTGGTATACGCCCGTTTCACCGCCGCCTACAGGCACAAAGTCAGGCAGCTTGTGGCCGACTTCGCTTTTGGCATGGAAGCCGATGGCCGCAGTCGTTGCCAGATGTCTGCCAATGCGACCGGCGTTGAACTCAATGATTACGAGCTGTTGCAGATCTTGCCCGACGCCGGCGAGCTTTATGGCTATCGTTTTGAGGTTATTCCCTGTGTCTCGGCTGCATTTCCGCGAACTCTGGGGAGGCCTTCTTCACTGCCGAGCGATTAATCCTGGTATGCAAATCCAGTCTCTGAAGTGGATGATCTTTTAAGTGGATGTTCTCTATATGTGAATGAGTACCATAGAGTCAGTAAAAAAGCCGCCTGAAGGCGGCTTTTTATCCTTTTATAGTCAGAAGCTTGCCAAGAGTTGCATGCCCGAGAAGGCGGAGTATCCGCGGATCATCACATGATAGGTCGCCGCCTGGGTGACTTGAAAGCTGCAGCTTTCACTGTTGCCATTCTTGTACGGACGGCAATCATACACAGACGTAGAAGGTGCAGCCCCGGCGCGAACATAAAGATCGGCGTCACCACTGCCGCCGCTGGTAGCAATATTCAGGCTAACACCCGCCGGAACCTGGATAGTGAAATGCTGCTCTGAACCCGCACTGCCACTCAAGTTGCTCTTCGGCACGCCATTTTCCAGACAATCGCTGCCACAACCACCGCCGGCGTTGTGTGTTGCCGTTAATGTGGCGCCGCTGTAGGCACTGTAGCCCTGCAGCATCACGTACCAGCGCCCTTCTGCCGGCGAGCTGAAGCTGCAGCTCTCATTGTTGCCACTCTTGTAGGGGCGGCATTGGTAGCTGTTTAACGTGGGTTTGCTACCTTGGCTGACATAGAGGTCGGCATCACCACTGCCGCCAGCCAGATCTATGTTCAAGTCGGCAGCGCCCGCAGGGACATCGATATAGAAATAGTTGGATGAACCCTGGACACCGCTGACACTGATCCCCACGCCGTTATCCAATGGAGTATCATCCGATGGACAATCATTGCCACAACCGCCGTCATCGCCTGCCAGAGAATAGAGCAGCTTGTTGGGTGAACCTGTCTTGGCATCGCCCACTTTGCCGGATGAGGCGCGGCTTACCAGCAAGTTAGTCAGCTGAGTCGGGCTCAAGGCTGGGTTTTCCGCCAGATAAAGTGCCGCCACCCCGGCAACATGGGGGGATGCCATGGAAGTACCACTAATGGTATTAGTTGCGCTGTTGGAGTTGTACCAGGCAGAGGTGATTGACGAACCCGGAGCATAGATGTCCAGACAGGTGCCGTAGTTGGAGAAACTTGAGCGACTGTCGGTGCTGGTGGTAGAACCCACAGTCACCGCATTGGCGGCCCGCGCCGGTGAATAGTTACAGGCATTACTGTTGTCATTGCCTGCTGCCACAACAAAGCTTATCCCGGCCGCTACGGCCGCATTTACCGCATCATCCAGCGCCTGGGAGGCGCCGCCGCCCAAACTCATGTTGGCAACCGAAGGCCCTTGGGCGTTGTTTTTCACCCAGTTGATCCCGGAAATCACTCCGGAGTTGGTACCTGAGCCCGAGCAGTTAAGTACCCTGACCCCAACAATATTGACATTCTTGGCAACTCCGTAAGTGCTGCCGCCTATAGTCCCGGCAACATGGGTACCATGACCGTTACAGTCACTGCTGTCGTTATCGTTATCGATAAAGTCATAGCCACTGCTGGCACGGCCGCCAAACTCATTGTGAGTGTTACGTACACCTGTGTCTATGACAAAGGCGGTGACGCCGGAGCCGTCATAGTCGTAATGGTAGTTACTGTTGAGCGGCAGATCCCGCTGATCTATCCGGTCAAGCCCCCAGGTAGCTCCGCCTTGATCGCCGGCGGCTTCCACCATGGGTTCAATAGACACCCTTTGATCCTGCTCAACATATTTGATGTTGGGATCTTTAAGCAGACTCTGGATCTGAGCCGCATTGGCCTTGACCAATACCCCGTTGAGGCTGTTGCCAAAGTTTTGTCTGACTTCAATGCCGTGTTCGTTGGCGAGCCTTGCGCCCATACTGCTGGCGTAGGCGCTGACACCATTCGGGTCATTAAGGTTGATAACCGCCGGGGTATTGAACACCACTATGTACTGATCTTTGATGGCTTTGGCAGGATTGACCGCATGTAACTGGGCTTGATAGTCCTGTGCCAGAACGAGCGGGCTGCTCAGGGCTGCAGCAACTGCAATCGCAATGAAATGTTTCCTTTGCATAATGATTTCCTTGGTTATTATGATTTTGCCTCGAGGGCCGTTTTAACCTAGGACATTTTTTAAGCAGCATCTAAATTGCAGCGTTGCACTGTGCCGGAAACCGATATTGCAAATGTAACAACAACGTTACATTACCCCGCCTAAAGTAGCAGAAAGATCCGCCAAGAGTATAACCGATACAAAACGGGGGCCCGTATCGACAAATGAACCAGTTATACTAATAAAATCAATTATTTTATTCTATTGCTTGACCAGCAACCCACCCAGCACTAACACTTTTGGGCCGGATGAATTGCAAGCTATCAACCCAAAGTATGATTTTAAATAGCTGATCCGAATACTGCTACATTTTCGCGATGCCATGTCCGTTGCCGGGAAAAGGCGAAACGGTTTCCATAAAATGCCATACCTTGCCAAGAAGTTCCCGCATGTTTCGGCAACTGTGATTACGGGTTACCGTTTCATGTAGTGCCAACCATAAGCGCTCTATCTTGTTGACCCAAGGTGAGTATACCGGTTGAAACAACAACCTGAACTTGGGGTTGCTCTTGAGCCAAGCCAGGGTTTTACGGCTCTTGTGAATGATGTAATTATCCAGAATTAGCGTGATAGTTTTGGCTTTGCGGTAATGTCGTTTGAGCTTTTCCAGCACCGCAATAAACAGCTCCGATGCCTTGCTGGCGCTGCTCACATAAAGCACTTTTCCTGTCTTGGTATGTAGCGCTCCTGCCAAGTAGTGCTTGCGGTTGTTACCCGGGGTGACCACGCGTTTTTGTTGCCCTTTGGGCATCCAGTCCGCCCCGATTTTGGGGTTGAGGTCGATATCTACTTCATCTTCATAGAATACCGGGTGCTCAGCACTGCACTGCTCAAGTGCCTGATTTATAGCGGCCATTTTCTCCGCTTTGTATGGGTCTTTAATGCGCAACGTCGGGGCTGAGCGGCGCCAGACTATGCCTGCTTCGGGTAACAGGCGGCGAATGGTTGATGCGGCGACGCATAGCTTAAGCTGTGCATTAATCACCTTGGCAAGCAGTTCGCTGCTCCAGCGGCTACGCTGGTAACCAAAGTCTTCCGGACAAAGCTGGATAAGCAGTGACAGGCAGAGCAATATCGGGTTAATAGGCAAGACGGTTGGCCGCCCCGGCTTCTCTGATTTCAGTCCATCGATGCCACATTGGGTGTACCAGCCCAACCATCGGCCTATGCTGGAGCGGGCTGCGCCGGTGATGTGCTGAACTTGGGTAACCGGCAGCCCTTGATGCAACATCAACATCGCAATAAGACGCCTGGCAAAGTGCTTATCGTTGGTTTTTTGAATCAATTTTTGCATGCGCTTGCGCTCAGCGCGGCATAGTGGTGCTAAGATAGCCATTCTCAGTCCTTGGGCGAGTGGTGGGTTTGTTTGGCGATAGATCTGATCGCTCAAACAGGACTGAGTTCCCTTCCTGTGATCTACTATTTGGAACAGCTATTTAAACTCAGGCTTAGCTTCTCGCCCTTTTTCCTCTTGCCTTTCAGCAAATTACCGGCCAAGCGCAAAATAAGCGCCATAGATAAAAAGGATCTGGTTACCAGGGTATACTGTTGCCGCAGTAATCATAAAATCCGCCACTTTGTGCCTGGCTGAGGTTATCCAGCAGTTGTTTCATACCGGCCGCCGAGGTATCTACATCAATAAGCGCATTGGGGCCGCCCATGCTGGTTTGCACCCAACCGGGATGCAAGGCTACCGCTTTGACACCGACATCGGCCAAATCTAAGGCAAGACTCTTGGTGATCGAGTTGAGCGCGGCCTTGGATGAACGATACAGATAACCACCACCACTCTGGTTGTCGGCCATACTACCGACCTTGGATGAGATATTGGCTATGATGCCTTTTGCTTGGATAAGATGAGGCAGGAACGCTTCAGCAAGCTTACAAGGCGCTATGCTGTTTACTTCAAACACTGTGCGCCATTCATCCACAGGCAATTGTCCTAACTGCAAGCCTTTGGGGCCATAATAGCCTGCATTGTTGAGCAGCAGATCCAGGCCCCGTCCCTCAAGCTCTGCAGCCAGATCAGCCACCGCCTCATAGTCGGTCACATCCAGAGCAAACACCTCCAGCCCCTGAAATTCGTTGACCAGATCCAGCAGTTCGTCGGCCGTTTCCGGATCGCGACAACAGGCCAATACGTCCCAACCGGCGGCAAGATAGACTTGGGTCAACGCCAATCCTATGCCGCGGTTGGCACCGGTTATCAATAGTTGTGGCATAGGGTTAATCTCCTTTTACTTGAGAATTTCGGGCTTAGGTTGTCGTCACTCATTAGCTAAATGACGCACGATCGAGCTTATCATAAGCCAGTTAACTTCCGTTTGGCTTCTTGTTACTTTCGCGATGACTCTGGCGGATAAGCGCTTCACCGAGCATGCCAAAGTAACTTGTCAGCGCGTTGAGAATCGCTTTTCTATGAGCCTCATCAGGATAGGCCCCTGAATCATTGAGCTGTGAGAAAGTCGTACCCGACACCAGATATTGGTTCCGTATATCGGTAAAAGACTCGATAGCGGCTTCAAAGGCCCGGGCCATCAACTCCGTAGGGAGCGAAAAATAGCACCTGCCATAATGTTTATCCAAGGCAATGGCCCGGCGCACATAGTCACTCGGCTCAAGGCCATCCGGGCTTATAAGCACGGTTTGATAAAGGAATGCCAAATGGCGGTTGAGTGGATGGGGTCTAAGCTCAACATCTTTAAGATAGAGGTCACTGCCAAAACCAATAGCAGTGCCAACACTATACGCCAAACCGGAATCGTTGCAGCAGGCTAGCTGGTCGACACTTGAATGAATGCCAAAGGCTGCTTTGGCAATATAGTGATCAAAGGCGTGCCAAAACTCATGGGCCAAGGCGCCGGCACCGGCATTTTTCGCCAGCGCCAATATCCTTTCATGGGGGGCGTAGTGCGCCTGGACACCTTTCTGACCGCCGAGACCAAAGTCCAGATTCAGGGTTTGTCTAAGTCCAATGGCGTCCGGCGGCAACTTGAGTATAAAAGCCAGGTCCGCCAGAGAATCAAATATCAGATTGGAAGCCAGCCGCGATTCTTCAGCGCTGACCCACTTGCCTACCCGCACATTGGCAAAGCCGAACTGTTGCTTGATATCGAGAAAACTGACCTGCTCGTCGAAACGATAATCCGGTCCTTCGCGCAAATAGTGGCGGCTTGTCAGCAAAACTCTTGGCTCCCAATCGATTTCAAACAAAACGAGTGTATACCCGAGGAACATAAATGTCCCATCATGCTTGAAATCATTGGCTATATCGTTTTTGGAACGACTCAGAGATAAATAGCAAACGGCAGAATGGCAACGCTATGGAAATGTAGCAAGAGAAAGCATCTGGGTTTGGACACAAAAAAGGCTCCTCGAGGGAGCCTTTTTTGCACCATTTAGAATGGTACCCGAGGACGGACTTGAACCGTCACGCTGTTACCAGCGAGGGATTTTAAATCCCTTGTGTCTACCGATTCCACCACTCGGGCAAACTGTGTAACAAGGAGATATTACCCATTGTCACTGAAAGAGTGGAGGCGCGACCCGGAGTCGAACCGAGATCGACGGATTTGCAATCCGCAGCATAGCCATTCTGCCATCGCGCCCCGAGCCATAAGGCTGGGATTGGAGCGACATATCGGGTTCGAACCGATGACCTGTACCTTGGCAAGGTACCGCTCTACCAACTGAGCTAATGTCGCATCACTTGTTTGCTTCATCTTCCGAGTTGACAATCAACAAAGGTACCAACCTTCTGTTTTATCAACTGAGCTAGTGTCGCATACCTGTTCCGCTATTGAAGCGGAAGCCAGAGTGTTATCCCCTGACTGCGGATTGGCATTCTACCGATTTGAGGCAGGGAGTCAATCGGCAAATTGGCATTTTTATGCCAAAATCACTCGGATGCTGGCAATTTGCTCAAAGCGGGTCAAATTTTCATTATCATGATCAAAATACAATCCGATTCAGTAGCTTGTCAGCGCCCTCTCCCACCGAATACCATCACAAAAGCCGTTGTAAAACACCCTTATCAAGGCCCTTATCAAAATATTTGATAAGGATTCCAGTAAAATGAGCGTATTGAGGCTTAGGGAATCTTACAAAGGACTAAGGCCATTTGCTGCGAACCACGCCTTGCATCCATGCCCGTAAGCTGACGCAGAGCACGCATGGGACTTGTTAGCACCTTCCTTAGCTACACAATGCTTGAATACAACAAGGCCCGATACTCAGACCGGGCCTTGATAGCAAGAGTCAAAATTACTCTTCAGACAGAGGCAGAGACAGGTAGTTAAGCCCCAGCATCTTCTGCATCACGCCAACCACCTGACAGCTGTAACCAAACTCGTTGTCGTACCACACGTAGAGGATGGCGCGCTTGCCGTCGGCGATAGTGGCTTGAGAATCAACCACACCGGCGTAGCGTGAGCCCACCAGGTCACAGGACACAATTTCAGTAGACTCGGTGAAGTCTACCTGGTTTTGCAGCTCAGAGTGCAGCGCGATATCACGCAGATAAGCGTTCATATCTTCTTTGCTGGTTTCGGCGTTCAGGTTCAGGCTGATAATGGCCATGGACACGTTCGGAGTTGGCACCCGAATCGCATTACCTGTCAGCTTACCGGAAAGTACCGGCAACGCCTTGGCAACCGCTTTGGCGGCGCCGGTTTCAGTGATCACCATGTTCAGTGGTGCACTGCGACCGCGACGGTCTGCTTTGTGGTAGTTGTCGATCAGGTTCTGGTCATTGGTATAAGAGTGGATGGTTTCCACGTGACCATTTTCGATACCGTACTTGTCATTAACGGCCTTCAGTACAGGCGTAATGGCGTTGGTGGTACAGCTGGCGGCAGAAACAATAACATCTTCCGGCAGAATATCGCTGTCGTTAACACCATAGACTATGTTCTTGATGCTGCCCTTGGCAGGGGCAGTCAGCAGAACCTTGGACGCACCTGGGCTCTTGAGGTGCAGACCCAAACCGTCTTCGTCTTTCCAGATGCCTGTGTTGTCGACCACCAAGGCATCGGTAATACCGTACTTGGTGTAATCCACTTCATCGGGTGAGTTGGCGTAAATCACCTGAATATAAGTACCGTTGGCGATGATGGCGTTGTTCTCTTCATCCACCTCGACAGAGCCGTTGAAAGGTCCGTGTACTGAATCACGGCGCAGCAGACTGGCACGCTTTTCCAGATCGCCCTTACGGCCACCGCGCAGAACGATAGCGCGCAGGCGCAGCTTGTTGCTGCGGCCGGTTTTTTCAATCAACAAACGGGCCAGCAGACGACCGATGCGGCCAAAACCGTAGAGTACAACGTTACGTGGCTCAACTTCATCTTTGCTTTCAATGGCACTGGCCAGCTCGCGGCTCATATAAGCTTCGATTTCGCTACCGTCGGTGTGGTTACGCCAGTACTTAACCGCCAGTTTACCTATATCCACTTTGCACTGTTTGACATCCAGTTTGCTCAGGGCTTCTACGAAGGGGAAGCTCTCACGCAGGCGCAGCTTATCGCCCACATGGCGACGAACCAGACGATGGGCCTTGATAATATCGATGGTGGAGGCGATCAGCAGGGGTTTACCATAAACCACCACTTCTACGCCCTGATTGCGATACAACTTGCCCAACAGGGGCTGCATAGCCTCCGCAAGTTCGAAGCGTTCTTGCCAACTTTGTAGGTGTTTATCAGCGCTCATTTACAGATCCTTTATCTCACTTTTCCACTTTATTGTCGGGAAAGGTTTGAGTAACAAAAAGAAAAGACCAATAATCATATTTATGACAGCTAAACCTGCCCCTTTTGGTCGGCGCTATTGTAATGAAAACTGCTGCGTCAGGCTAGTAGGAGATTTTCGCTAAATCTCTAATTAAATTACAGATTTAGTCAATTGGAGCGTATTTTGGCGCGTAATCTAGTAATAATTACATCATTTGTCCTTTTAGCCGGGGTTAGTGGCTGTGATAATGGCGGTAACCCCGCCACTATTTGTAAGAATAATCCTGAACTTTGTGACGATTTGCATAAGGACAGCTGGTGCAGACGGGAAAAGGCCAGCCTGATAATTCAGCGCTATCAGGTCAAAACCACGCCGGAGCCCTCAGGCGAACAAGTCTATCGCTTGCTCGTTAATCTGGAAAACTACAATCGCTGTGTGGGGCTTGCCGCCGGAGTACAGCATATTCTCAATCCTGAACGCACCAATGACAGAGCCAGAGCCTATGGTTTGAGCGCGCAAAGCTTGTCTGAGCTGCAAGCCTCTACCAAGGGCAGCAATGACATCTATATTGCCTTCTATCACTGGGCACATTTGGGTGACGATGCAGCACTCAAGGTATTACTGGAGGCAGAGAAACAGCAACAGATAGATTCGCCCGAGATCCTTGCCGGACTCGCGGGCTATTATCTCAAGTTTGATGCCATCAAAGCGAAACAACTCTATCTTAAGGTGTTGGCAAAGAGCACCAAAGAGAACTTCGACCCCGATTGGTTGTTGGGGCTGGCAAGTGCTTCCAGGCAGTTGCAGGATATGGAGCAGGCCTATCTGCTCTCGAGAACCAATCTGCTTTTGACCGACAACCCGGTCGATGAGGTTCAACTGAAAGCCATGATAGGCAACAATAGTCAGTTGAGTACTCATTTGGATCAACAGGCAAGTAGTCTGGCGGACGCTCTGAAAGGCGGTGATTACCTTGAGAGTGATTGGCCAAAACGCCTGCAAGGCAATGAGGGGAAAGATGATGGGAAACAAGCTGAGACTGAGCCGGTAACAAAGCAAGCCGCTGATAGCAAACCCATTGATAGCGACAGCAAGCTCGAGAAAAGCACCGAAGGGGCCAAACAAAACTGATGATGTATTCTCCGGGCGGCAAATTACTTGCCAGTTTGTAATTTACGCCTGCCGGTCGCACAATAAAAGCATTGTTTCGCGATCGCTGTAATAAAAACACCTAATTTGTTAACGGAATAGCCAGTTACAGCGTGATTTAACTTGACGACCCGCGTCATTTTTGTAATTTTACTACTAATTACTGTTTTTACATTCACCAGAGGGATATGAGATGACTATCCGCGTAGCAATTAACGGTTATGGCCGTATCGGACGCAATGTTCTGCGTGCTCTATACGAGAGCGAGAAAGACTATCCAATTCAAATCGTTGCCATCAACGATCTCGGAGACGCTTCCATCAACGCTCACCTGACCAAGTATGACTCTGTTCACGGCCGCTTCAACGCCAAAGTAGAACACGACGACGAAGCTATTTATGTCAACGGCGACAAGATCCCAACCTTCCAGGAGCGCGATCCATCCAAGCTGCCATGGGCTGAGCTGCAGGTAGACGTAGTCTTCGAATGTACCGGTATCTTCACTTCCAAAGAAGCGGTACAACCACACCTGGATGCCGGCGCCAAGAAGGTTATCATCTCAGCTCCCGGCAAGAATGTGGATGCCACTGTGGTATACGGGGTTAACAATCAGGAAATCACCAAAGAGATGACTGTTATCTCCAATGCTTCCTGTACCACTAACTGTCTGGCGCCTGTGGCCAAGCCATTGAACGATGCCATCGGCATTGAATCCGGCCTGATGACCACCATTCACGCCTACACCAATGACCAGCGTCTGTCTGATGTGTATCACAGCGATATGCGTCGTGCCCGCGCGGCGGCTCTGTCGATGATCCCAACCAAAACAGGTGCAGCGGCGGCTGTTGGTTTGGTTGTACCTGAGCTTCAGGGCAAATTCGACGGCCTGGCGGTTCGGGTTCCGACTGTCAACGTGTCTCTGGTTGACCTGTCCTTTATCGCTTCCCGCGACACCACAGTGGAAGAAGTTAACGCCATCATAGAAGCGGCAGCCAAGACTTCCCCCATGAACGAAGTGCTGGCGGTAAACAAGGAGCCTCTGGTTTCCATCGACTTCAACCACAACGCCTTCTCGTCCAACTTCGACGCCACCCAGACTCGCGTCAAGGGACGTCTGGTGAAAGTCATGGCCTGGTACGACAACGAGTGGGGTTTCAGCAACCGTATGCTGGACAACGCCGTTGCCTTGATGACAGCCAAGTAATCCGAGTTCAAAGCCAAACGCCTGCCAAGTGCAGGCGTTTTTTATGCCAGTTACGCTGTCTTGCCAAGGCCGAGGTCTTTCTCAAGCGACCATAGCCCGTTTTTATCCGTCTGCGTTCACTCGATATCTCCCAGCTTCTCCATTGCCCATGCAATACTTGATGCAAAGCAGCGGATTTCCATTTTCGACAAGCATCATCAAGCACATTTCACTTCCGGAAAATAAATCCCCTACTTAGACTCAGGTTAAAAGCCGTTTCAATTATTGTGTTTGAAAGCCAATTCGGCCATTGCGCCGGTTAGCGCCTTGCCTTTAGCGGAGTCTCACTATGGACAATCAATTTCTCAGTCTTATTACCGATCCCCTTCTTGACCCCAAGCAAAAGACCCTGGCGCTGGCCGGTGCCGCCGATGCCAGTATTCCCTATCTGCCTCGCAGTGAAGCACTGACCCAAGCCATGGATAAAGGCATTATCTGCGATATGTTTGAGGGTCATGCCCCGTTCAAACCCAGATATGTTTTGCCCGATTACCAACGTTTTCTCGAGCAAGGCTCCGAGTACCTGGAGTTGACACCGGCCGAAGATCTGGATGATGCCCTGATGAAGCTGATGGTGCTGTATCACCATGTGCCGTCAGTCACCAATATCCCGGTGTTTCTTGGCTATCTCGATAGTTTATTGTTGCCTTACTGCCAGAACGTCAGTGATGACGCCTTGTATCAGAAACTGAAACGCTTCTGGATCCAGTTGGATCGCACCCTGCCGGACGCCTTTATGCATGCCAACATAGGCCCAGAGGACAACCGTGTCTGCCGCACTATTTTGCGCATTGATGCCGAGCTCAAGCAGGTGGCCCCCAATCTAACCTTTATGTATGACCCCAAGCGCACCCCCAAAGCGCTGCTGCGACTGGCGACAGACAATATCATTGCCTGCAGTAAACCTCACATCGGCAACTGGCCGATACATGCCCAAACCTTTGCCTGTGCTCCCGGTGAGGCGCCAAATCAAACGTTCGGCATTGTCAGCTGTTATAACGCGCTCCCCACCCGAGGCGGGGCCAATACGCTGGTCAGACTTAACCTCAAAGCCGTCGCCGAAGAAGCCGGTACCCTGGAGGAAATGCTCGAGCGCACCCTGCCCCATTACTGCAACCTTATGTATGAACTGATTGAGCTACGCTGTGAGTTTTTACACCGCCGGTCCCATTTCTTCGACTCTTTCCTGGTAAAAGAAGGCCTCATTGACGAATCCCGCTTTGCCCCCATGTTCGGCGTTTATGCCATGGCCGAAGCCGTCAATCATCTGCAGCAGTTGGCAGGTATGAGTGGCGAATATGGTCACAGTGAGCAGGCCAATGCGCTCGGTTTAGCCATTAGCCGCGCGCTCAGTGATAGAGTGACCACGACCCAAGTCAGTTTCGGCTTTAATGGCCGCGCCTTACTTCATGCCCAGGGGGGGCTTTCCATCGACAAAGGCATCACTCCGGGCGTCAGAATCGCCTACGGCCACGAGCCGGATCCTGTCACTCATGTGTTGGCGCTGGCGCCGCAACACGCTTTCTATCCTTCCGGGATCAGCGAGATCCTGACTCTGGATGAAACCATCAAGGCCAATCCTGAAGCCCTGCTTGAGCTGTGTATCGGCGCGCTGGATGCCGGCTTTCGTGAATTTACCGCCAACACCGCCGATACCGATCTGGTGCGCATCACAGGTTATATGGTGAAAAAGTCGCAGATCGCCAGTTACCGGCAACAAGGCTCACGTACCAACACCACCTTCCTGGGCACAGAGGCCAGTGAAACCACGGCCGTGACCCAAAGGGCACCGCGGGTAGTGAGCGCCGAGTTCCATGCCGCCGGCAAGTCCCCGGTGTAAGGGCGTAACTTATGAAGAGTGCAGCCCCGGGAGTGTTTGATAACCCGTTCAATCATTCTGAGCTTAATCGCTATAAGCTGAGTGGGTGTGAGTCGAATAGCCGTGAGTTAAGTAGCGGCGATACCGATGCTTCGGCATTGGCTATGGGCTCCGAGGTTACCAGTGCCGAAGTCGCCAGGGTGCTGCCCTTCTCGACCGTAGATGGCCCGGGCAATCGCATGGTGTTTTTCCTTCAGGGTTGCAATTTTCGCTGCCCGGGTTGCCATAATCCGGAAACCATCACTCTGTGTGACGCCTGCCGAGAGTGTATTGCGCACTGCCCGGCAGGCGCCTTGAGCCTTAAATCAACTGCGACTGACACTCAAGCAGTTCCCAATAGCAAGGCATCTCTCAGGCTTGCCTGGGATAGTACAAGCTGCATCGGCTGCGACACCTGTCTCGATGTTTGCCCTTCGAGCAGCCAGCCCAAGACCCAACGCCTGTCAGTCGGAAAAGCGTTGGCGCTGATTAAAAGGCAGCAAGCCTTTATCCGCGGTATCACCTTGAGTGGCGGAGAAGCCAGCTTGCAGCTGAACTTCGTCAGTACCCTGTTCAAGGCCATTAAACAAAGCCCAGAGCTCAAACACCTGACTTGCCTTTTGGATACCAATGGCAGCCTGGGAGCAAGTGGTTGGCAACGTCTGCTCCCTTGGCTTGATGGCGCCATGGTTGACCTGAAAGCCTGGGATGAGCCGGCTCACCGACGACTGACAGGCCGTGGCAACATCAAGGTCAAGCAGAGCCTGCAACTGCTGGCCGAAGCAGGGAAACTGGCGGAAGTCAGGCTACTGGAAGTACCCGGAAAGAGTGATTATTGGAAGCACTTTGACGCCCTGGCGTCGTTTTTGCTGGACTTGCAACGCTGGCAAGCGCTGAAGGGTGAGCCGATGCGGCTACGCCTAAACGGTTACAATCATCATGGTGTCAAAGGCGAGGCCTTGAGCTGGCCCAAGGCGAGCCAACAGCAGATTAATGATCTGGCCAAGGCGCTCAGCCGTGCCGGCATAGCCAATATCAGTCTGCCACCGGTTAACCTTGGCTGATGGACTGCTTAAAGCCACTGAGCAGGGTCGCTTTTAGCCATTGCAGCGCCGGATCCCGGCTGCCACTTTGATGATGCACCATGCTATAACCCACCTTGCCATAGGCAAAGGGCAATGGCTTAACCACCATGCCGCTTGCCTGCGCCGCCATTGAAGCCCACAGCGCCGAGCAGGTAAACAGCAAGTCCGAGTGACGACAGATACTGGCGGCGGCGCCGAAGTCGGCGACTTCCATCGCCAGATTCCGCCTGCGGCTCAACTGTGCCAATGATTGCTCGAAAAAGGGTTGCTGCAGATCGGCATCCAAAATGCCCACATGGGCGAAGCTCAGATAGGCATCCAGCGTCAGCTCTTTTGCTGCCAGCGGGTGCTCGGCTCGCATCAGACAACACATCTTGTCCTCTGCCAATCGCTCCCAAATCAGTTCGTTGCGACCGGTTGGCGGCTGTCCCAAATCGTGAGGCAGAACCAGCAAGTCCACCCGTCCTTCACACAGGGATTGAAACCCCGTGCTCTCTTTGGCATGCACCGCCAGTGTCATTCCCGGCGCCTGCTGCTGCACGCTGGCGATAGCGCTCGCAAGCAGTTCGAAGCTGCTTTCCCTCAGCGCCAAATTCATCCGCCCTTGAAATCTTTCAGGGCGAAAGCCCTCTTCGGTAAACAGGTTGTCCATCTCTCTGAGCATGGCGCTGATAACCGGCCCGAGTCGTTTGGCCTTTGCTGTCGGCAACAGCTGGTTACCCTGGCGGTAGAAGAGCTCATCGTCGAGGCAATCCCTGAGCTGGGAGAGTATTTTGCTGACCGCCGAAGGGCTCAAACACAGACGCGTGGCCGCCTGGGTGACGCTTTGCTCTTCCAGCAGTTGCCTGAGCACCAGAAGATGACGGAAATTGATGCGGGATAAGCGGACGATATCACTCATTCTGGCTATGTTTAACCTTGGCTGGATTTAACCTTGACTGAATAAGCCAAGGTTAAACCATAACTGAATGAAGTTCTGCAATCATGCTCTCATTCGGCCAAGCGCTTGGGGAAAGCGCTATCAGAGAATACGCCGCAGCAGAAAGTCGGCCTTGAGCCTGCGAATGCGGTTCATGATTTTCTTTACCGGCTTGGGGTAACTCTGCAAGGTATCTATCTGGCTGTAATGATACAAACGCTGGCTGTGCAGCAGCAGATGTTGCTGCTCTTTGACAAAAGACTCGGCCAGCTCTTGTTTGTCATCATGCAGCAGCAAACCATTTTCCAGATCCAGGGCCCAGGCCCGCGGATTGAGATTGCTGCCGGTGAGCAGGTGTTTGCGACCATCCATGCTCACCCCTTTGAGGTGATAACTGTTGTTGTCATGCTTCCACAGATGGATATTGAGTAGCCCCTGATCCACCGCCCACTGCTGGCGTTTGACAAACTTGCGCAGCGACTGCTCATAGAGATACGGCAAGGCACCTATGGTGGAAAAATCCTGCTCCGGTGGGATATAAAAGTCATTGGCCGTCTTGTCACCCACCAGAATATCCAGGCGCTTTCCGTTGCGCAGGTGTTTAACCAGCACCCGCACCAAAGCATAGGGCGGGTTAAAATAGGGCGTGCAAATAAAAAGCGATTCCTTGGACTCCTCCACCATGGCGAGTACCGCCTTGTTGAGCGGATTGCGCTTGCGTCCAAGGCCCAAAAGCGGCGTGACCCGCAATCCCTCTTCAACGCCCTTGAATTGATAGGTTGCCGCCGACAGTCGCTGTTTAAAGCTTCTGACATCAATTTTTTCCGGCAGTACTTCCTCTTCTTCCGGACAGCTCAGGCAACTGACCGCTTTGTCGCTCAAAATCGCACTGTCAATCATCTCTCGCATGCTGGCAGCCAGCTCGGCCGACTCCAGCACATGGTAGCGATCGAAACGATATCTGTCTTTCTGCTGCAGATAGATATTATTGAGGCTGGCGCCGCTGTATATCACGGCATCATCGACAATAAAGCCCTTAAGGTGCAGTACTCCCATAAACTCGCGGGATTTCACCGGCACACCATAAATGTTGAAGCGCTGCTGCGCTTGCGCCATCACCTGACGGTACATCAGGTTGTTGCCGCCATCGCCCTTATGGCCAATAAGGCCGCGACGGGCACGGTGAAAATCCACCAACACCTTGATTTCGAGTTCGGGTCTGGCTGCCTTGGCCGCCAGCAGTTCGGCAAGTATTTCGCGTCCGGCCTCATCGTCTTCCAGATAGAGTGCCGCAATATAGATAGCCTCTTTGGCGCAACGGATCCGCTCAATCAAGGTCTGTTTGAAGTTACTTGGGGTCAGCAACCAGTGCAATGCATCCGGCGCTATGGCAATTCCACCCAGCTTATCCAGCAAGGTATCCTCCTGTCACTGTATGTTCCGGCAATCCACTCGCTCCCTGTGTTTCCCGGCAAGAATGTCCTTCCCCTGTATGGCGAGATCGACAAAGATCCGCTGCGGGGCGAATAAGGCAATAGAAATTACCCACTTGTCCCGGCCCGGGCAAGCCTTTTCTCGCCAACAGTCGCTATTGGTTCACGATTTCGGCGCTATTTAACCCAAAAAGCGCTCTCTATAATGCGGCTTGCACTCTTAAGCCGACCCAGATCACGCTTTTGTGATGGCAGCCCTGTTATCAGCGCATTAGCCTTATACACTAATATGCCCTTGAGCCTCTCACTTACTGAACTCAAACTGGACGACAATGAACAAACAATTCTGGTTCACTCTTATTGGCACCCTGCTCGCGGCCTGGGCCCTGTTTCACTTCAAAACCTATCTCGGCCCTTTGGTACTGCCACTGTTTATCGGTCTGGTGTTGATAGTCACATTGAAACTTTATTCGCTGATGGACAAGGACGACAGCTAAGGCCCTGCAGGTTATACTCTCAAAAGCATTCACGGAACCGGAGGCTTTTCCATGCCACAGCTGTCCTTGCAGGGCTTGGCACGTCCACTGTTATTATTGAGCGCCATGGCGCTGTCTTCCCCTTTGAAGGCCGATAATACCTCTCTCAATGATCTTTTAAATCTGATTACCCCGGCCTCATCGCAAACTGCCGTCTGGATAGAAGATTTGCGAAGCGGCGAGCAACTGCTGAGCCACAACAGTGAAACCCTGATGATCCCGGCCAGTACCCAAAAACTGCTGACCGCGGTAACAGCCACCGAGCTGCTGGGAGAAGAGTTTCGCTATCACACCAGTATTCTCAGTACCGGCTCACCAAAAAGCGGCGTGCTTAAAGGCGATCTCTATTTGCTGTTCAGTGGCGATCCTACCTTAACGCGCCGGGATCTGACTGAGCTGTTCAAGCGTGTCACCGAAGCCGGTATTAGCCAGGTGCAGGGCAATCTTATCTTGATAGGAGAAACCCATGAGCAGCTAAGGGCGCCCGGTTGGGTATGGGATGATTTGGGGATCTGCTACGCGGCGCCCGTCTCCAGCTATGTGATCAACCAAAACTGTGTCCATGGCAAACTCGAGCCCACACTCGCCTCGGACAAAGCCAAAATTTCCGCGCCGTTTTATCTGCCAGTCAAACTGACCACCAACGCCATCTTCGACAAGGGCCACAAGCAGGACTTTTGCGAACTGCAACTCGACCGATTACCCGGCAACCACTTTCATTTCAGTGGCTGTTTCCCGGGATCCCAGGTATTGCCGTTGGCGCTGGCGGTCAACGACCCCGGCCAATATGCCATCGACAGCGTCGCCGGCATTATCAAGGGCAAACTCAGTATCAAAGGCAAGATACTGACCTCCAATCAGCTACCGGCCAGCTCAAGGGTGGTGGCCAGTCATGCCTCGGATGCGCTGCCCGAGCTTTTGGAAACCATGCTGCTGGAATCTGACAACCTGATTGCCGACAGCCTGCTTAAACAGCTGGGTAAACACTATTATGGTGATGGCGCCAGTTTCAGTGCCGGTGCCAAGGCCATCAGGGAAGTGCTGGCGGAAAAGGGCGTAGTGTTGGAAAGAGCCCAACTGATAGACGGCTCTGGGCTGTCACGCTACAACCTACTGAATGCCAGGCAGTTGGCGCAGTTGCTGCGATTGATTGCCGATACCCCGGATTACCAGTGGTTGATGCACAAGCTGCCGGTTTCCGGCCACAGCGGCACCTTGAAGTACCGCAAGCGCTACGCCAACAAACCGCTCAAGGGCAGAGTCTGGGCCAAGACAGGCAGTATGCAGGGTGTGGTGAATCTGGCCGGTTATGTTACCGATGACAGTGACAAGCAAGTGCCCAGATACCTGTTTGTGATACTGGAAAATGGTTTGAGCCCCCAGAGTAAGGAGCTTGAAGCCGCGCCCTTTGCCACACTTTTGCTGCAGGGGCTGACAGATTACCGTGCAAACAGCCGCACAGAAGGCCAACTGGCGGCAAAAGAGCAAGACAAGCCCAAACCAACACCGCAGGAAAAAGCACAGACAGAGCTTAATGTCAGCGCCCGTTAGTGAAACGCCTTCAAAGCTCTTACCTCCATAAAACAACAATAAAGCCATAAGAAAAGAGCCGCTTATCGCGGCTCTTTCGATTCAGCTTGAATACTTCTGCGTTCTCAGAACAGCTCGGGCGCAAGGGCCATCACACTGTCATCACCACTGACCAGCTGACTCAAGTGGAAATCGGCTTTGGCCAACAACTTGGCAAAGTAGAACTCCTTCAGTTGGTTCTTGACCTCGGCAAAGCCCGGCTCGAGCGTATCGGTTACAGCAAGTGCCTTATCTGCCATCAACAGCCACAGGTAACCGTAGAGTATGTAACCAAAGGCATCCAAGGCTTCAACCGCCAAGGCGTTAATGAGCGCAGGCTTATCGCCTTTTTGCTCGTTAATGGCGGCAATCACACTGGCAAACTGGTCGAAAAGGCTTTCAACGCGCTGTTTCTGCTCATTTGATACTTGTCCAAAAGTCACCATATCGGCCTTGATATCGGCGATAAATTCATTCAGGGTCGCCAGACGGTCACCTGTGAGCTTACGCCCCAAAAAGTCGATGGCCTGAATACCATTGGTGCCCTCATAAATCTGGGCGATACGGGTATCACGCACCAACTGTTCTATGCCTGTCTCACGAATATAGCCGTGACCACCGAATACCTGCTGCGCCATTATGGTGGCGTCCAGACCGCGATCGGTCAGAAACGCCTTGGCGACAGGAGTCAGGAGGCCCACGTAACGACTGGCTTTGGCTTTAACCGCTTCATCTTCGGCAAACTTGGCCAGATCCAGCTGTTTACCTGTGAGCATGGCCAAGGCCCTTCCCGCTTCTGTCATGGCGCGGATATTCAGCAGCATGCGGCGCACGTCGCCGTGTACCAATATAGGATCGGAATCGCTACCGGTTGGTGAGCCGCCGGCAGCAACGCCCTGGAGGCGCTCTTTGGCATAGTCGGCCGCCATTTGATATGCGCCCTGAGCACTGCCAAGCCCCTGAATACCTATGGACAGACGTTCATAATTCATCATGGTGAACATGCACACCAGGCCACGGTTGGGCTCGCCGATAAGGTAACCCTCGGCATCATCAAAATTCATCACACAAGTCGCCGAGCCCTTGAGGCCCATCTTGTGCTCTATGGCACCGACGGTTACACCGTTGGCTTCGCCCAAACTGCAGTCATCGGCCACCTTGAACTTAGGTACCAGGAACAGCGAGATGCCTTTGCTGCCGCTGATTTTGGCCAGCACCAGGTGAACCAGGTTCTCGGTCAAGTCCTGATCGCCACCTGTGATGAAAATTTTTGAACCACTGATAAGGAAACTGCCGCTGTCGGTCGGTTCGGCGCGGGTGCGGATATTACGCAGGTCCGAACCTGCCTGAGGCTCTGTCATATCCATGGCGCCGGCCCATTCGCCTGAGTAGAGTTTTGGCAAATATTTGGCCTTGAGCTCCTCACTGCCGTGAGCATGAATACACAGTGCAGCACCTGCGGTCAGTGCGCTGTAAAGTGTAAAAGCGTTACAGGCGCTATAACCCATTTCATCGACCATGACACCGAGCATTTTCGGCATCCCCATTCCTCCCAGCTCAGGATCGCCGCACAGCCCTACCCAACCACCGGCGGCAAACTCGGCATAGGCCTCTTTATAGCCATCGGGTGTGATCACCTTGGCAGCCTCGAAACTTACTCCTTGTTCATCACCATTGCGGTTTATAGGATGGATAAGGTCGCGACACAGTTTGGCGCCTTCTTCGAGGATGGCAGCGGCAGTATCGAGATCGACCGCATCGGCCATCGCAGGCAATGAAGACCAGGTTTGTTCGGCATCAAAGACGTGCTCAAGCAAAAAGCGCATATCGGTTAACGGAGCTTGGTAGGGATTCATCAGCAGACTCTTTAAACGTTAGATTTAAACACTTGTTTCAATCTAACCCAGATGTCACCGCAATACAATGCGCCAAAGGTAGAATTAGCAAGACAGCGACCACAAAAAACGCCTACCGCCAGCCCATTAACGAGTGGGACTCTTCGGCTGCAAAACACCTTTATTCAAGCCATGAAAAAACCGGCCATCAGGCCGGTTTTGTTGACTAAACGCTCTCGCCGCCTTTATTTGGTCCAGCGGTCCATCCAGCCCAGTACCTTGGCGTACCACTGCTCAAGGTTATTAGGGTTGAGGATCCAGTGGTTTTCGTCCGGATAGATCAGCAACTCCGAAGGGATATTATTGCGCTGCATATAGCTGAACGCCGCCAAACCCTGACCGTAAGGTACCCGGAAGTCTTTCTCACCGTGGATCACCAGCATAGGAGTCTTCCAGTTCTCAACATAGTTGGCCGGATTGAACTTCTCATAAAGATCCTTGGCCTGCTCGTAGCTGCCGCCAAACTCATGCTCAGGGAACCAGAGTTCCTCGGTCACATGGTACATGGAGCGCATATCAAACAAGCCGGCATGGTTAACCAGGCACTTGAAACCGTCGTTCCAGTTGCCCTGGATCCAGTTCATCATGTAACCGCCGTAGGAGCCACCGAGGGCACAGGCGTTATCGGCATCGATCCACTTCTGCTGCTTGGCAACCGCAACCAGACCTTTTTGCAAATCTTCCAAAGGCTTACCGCCCCAATCCAGGCTGATGGAATCGGTAAAGGCCTGACCATAGCCGGTAGAGCCGTGGAAATCCACCATCACCACAGCATATCCGGCACCGGCCCACAGCTGAGGATTCCAGCGGAAGCTGAAACTGTTGCCGAATGAACCTTGTGGGCCGCCGTGTACCAAGAAGGCCACCGGATACTGCTTGCCTTTCTTGAAGTTAGCAGGCTTGAGCCAGTAACCATACACCTCTTCGTTGTTCCAGCCCTTGAAGCTAAACTGCTCGAACTCACCGAACTTGACCTTGTCCAGCTTGGCCTTGTTGACTTCAGTCAAACGGGTCAGGTTTTGCCCTTCCATGTTGATGGAGTAGAGATCGCCCGGTTCCACCAAAGACTTATGATTGATGATCAAACGATCGCCCGCCAGACCCACCAGGCTGTTGCTGCCATCGTTATAGATGGCACGCACATCACCAAACTGGGTGTTGATGGCAAATACAGACACCTGCCCCAGATCCTGAGCGGTCACATACAGGGTGTTGTTATCTTTACCAAAGCTCAGCGAGGCCGGGCTTCTGTCCCACATGGGCGCCACTTCCTTGCTCTGACCCGTGACTGTGTCTCTGAGCATGATGCGGTATCTGTCGGCCTCGAATCCGGGCTTTTTCATCGCCAGATAGGCCAGGTAGCGGCCATCGGCGGAAAACACCGGCTGAGCATCCCAGGCCTGGTTATCTTCGGTGAGATTCTTGGCCTTGCCACCTGTGACCGGCACCTGCCAGAGATCGTAGTTGGTGGTCCAGGCCTGATCTTTACTCGGTGCCTTGGCACTGTAGACAATATATTTGCCATCCGGGCTGAATGTCACCTCTTCCATGCCGGAAAATGGCTTGGGTGGGGTTTCGGTATCCAGGCCCTTGGTCACATCCACCGGCTTACCCAGCTTGCCGTTTTCAAGCTGCGCCACAAACAGGTGATTACGGGCATGGTCAGACCAGGTGTCCCAGTGACGCACCATCAACTGATCGTATTCACGACCTGTACTCTTGCGCTCGGCTTCTTTATCAAACTTGGCTTTTGAACATTCCAGGGTGTCGCACTCGGGAAAAACACGAATGCTCATCACCACCTGCTTGCCATCGGCCGATAATTTGTAGCCGTCGATACCCAGAGGCAAATCAGATACGGCCTGGGCTTCACCACCATCCAGTGGCAAGCGATACAGTTGGCTGCTGCCATCACGGGCGGCGATAAAATAGACTTGCTTGTCGTCGCTGCTGAAGGCCACATCATGCTCGGTACCTGGTGCAGAAGTCAGCTGCTTGGGAGCCGCGTTCTTGTCACTGAGATCCAAAAGATAAAGATCTGAGCTGCTGCCATCGTCGGTGACCTTCTTCAGGCCGTAGATAAGCTTGGTGCCGTCATTGGATACAGCGGCAGAATGGAGTTTGTTGAGCTTGACCAGATCCTGGACAGTAAAAGGTGCCTTATCGGCAGCCAGCGCCGGCAGAGCCAGACCTGCGGCGAGCAGCGCCATCAATAGTGGGTTGGTTTTCATTATAAATCTTCTTATTGGTTGTTGATTGCAATGCAAAAGGGGCCAACAGGCCCCTCAAGGTTCAGCTTAAGCCTTGGCGTTCTGGATATTCACCTTCCAGATCGCCGGGCCGGTTTCGTGCGCATTCACCCCGTTGGAGTCAACCGCTACAGTAACAGGCATATCCTTGACGTCAAACTCATAGATGGCTTCCATCCCGAGATCTTCAAACGCCACCACGCGAGATTGTTTAATCGCCTTGGACACCAGATAAGCTGCGCCGCCGACGGCCATCAAGTATACCGCCTTGTGCTTGCGGATAGATTCAACTGTGGCCGGACCACGTTCGGCCTTGCCTATCATGCCCATCAGACCCGTCTTATCCAGCATAAGATCGGTAAACTTATCCATACGGGTAGCGGTTGTCGGGCCGGCCGGGCCAACCACTTCATCACCTACCGGGTCGACTGGACCGACGTAATAGATGAATTTACCAGTGAAATCAACTCCTTCTGGCAAGCCTTCACCGCTTTCAATCAGGCTCTGGATCCGTTTGTGAGCCGCGTCACGGCCGGTGAGCATCTTACCCGAGAGCAGCAGAGTATCGCCGCTGTTCCAGCTTTCAATCTCTTCCTGGGTAACGGTATCGAGATTGACCCTGCGCACGCTCTCACCCACTTCCCAGGTGATTTCCGGCCAGTCATCAAGGCTTGGCGGAGTCAACTCGGCTGGGCCGCTGCCATCAAGATGGAAATGCACATGGCGGGTGGCGGCGCAGTTGGGGATCATCACCACAGGCTTGGAGGCAGCGTGGGTTGGCGCTGTCTTGATTTTAACGTCCAGTACAGTAGTCAAACCGCCCAGGCCCTGGGCACCAATGCCTAAGTTGTTGGCGCGCTCGAAGATATCCAAACGCAGCTTCTCTTCCGTGGTTTCGGCGCCGCGTTCCATCAACTCGTGAATATCCACGCTCTCCATCAAGGCTTCCTTGGCAAGCACAGCGGCTTTCTCGGCGGTGCCGCCAATACCTATTCCCAGCATACCCGGAGGACACCAGCCGGCGCCCATGGTTGGCAGTGTCTTCTCAACCCAGGCGGCGATATCGTCAGATGGATTGAGCATCACCATCTTGGCCTTGTTTTCACTGCCGCCGCCCTTGGCGGCAATGGCCACTTCGATATGATCGCCGGGAACCATCTGAATATGCACCACGGAAGGTGTGTTATCGCGGGTATTCTTGCGGCTGCCAGCCGGGTCGGCCACTATTGAGGCACGCAGCGGGTTATCAGGATTGGTATAAGCGCGGCGCACGCCTTCATCCACCATCTGCTGCACTGTCATATCAGTCTTGTCCCACTGCACGCCCATCCCCAGATAGACATAACAGGTCACAATGCCGGTATCCTGACACAGGGGTCTGTGTCCTTCGGCAGACATACGCGAGTTGATCAAAATCTGGGCAATTGCATCCTTGGCAGCCTGGCTCTGCTCACGCTCATAGGCGGCGGCCATGGCGTCGATAAAATCTTTGGGATGGTAATAGGAGATATATTGTAGGGCATCACTGATGCTGTCGATAAAGTCAGCTTGCTTGATTACAGACATGTTTGGCGCTCCATTAGCCTAAGGATCCGCCCCTTCAGCTCAGGATCAACGCTCAACAGAGATTCAAGCCAAAGCCTTGAATTTCAGGCTCCGCTTGTCGGTTTTGCGACACAAAAATGCTCAAAACGACAGCAAAGCCGTGATACAACGCGTTTTCACCAAGGGCCAGGGGTGGTTTTATTAGTTTTTTGTGGCCGTTATGATACTCTTTCGTTCCTTTTTGGGCTACATCACATTTTCAGATAGGGTCGTTCGATGTACCAGCAGGCTATTTGCCCTCCCGCCATTCGCGTTCTTGACTGGCAACTCTCAACCTTAGAGCTGTTTTCCCACTTCAGCGGTGAGCCTTGGGCCATGCTGCTGGATTCGGCCGATGCCCAGCACAATGACGCCAGATACGACATCATAGTTGCCGAGCCAATAGCCAGACTGGTGACCATGGCTGAAACCACCCAAATCTCTGAGGCGAGCGGCGTACGATGCTCAAGTGACGATCCTTTTGCCTTGCTGCAACAACTGCTGCAACAGTATTTTCCCAATGCCATGCAGGTCAATCTGCCTTTCAGCGGCGGCGCGGTGGGCGCCTTCAGCTACGATCTTGGCCGCAGACTTGAAAAACTGCCAAAACTGGCCGCAGCCGATATCGCTCTGCCGGAGATGAATGTCGGTCTTTATGACTGGGCTCTTATTCGCGATAAGCAATTAGAGTGCTGGCAATTGGTGCACTACCGCGGCGAAAAGGCGCTGACAGCAACCCTGTCGTGGCTGACGTCCAAAGTCACAAACAGCCCCAATAAGCACCTTGACCAGAAAGCGTTCCGACTCAGCGGTGAGTGGCGCTCGCAGCTCAGCCGCGAGCAATATGGCGACAAGT
Source organism: Shewanella sp. YQ_9 (assembly GCF_043103185.1). Taxonomy (NCBI): domain Bacteria; kingdom Pseudomonadati; phylum Pseudomonadota; class Gammaproteobacteria; order Alteromonadales; family Shewanellaceae; genus Shewanella; species Shewanella sp. YQ_9. Next base: position 190,726 of record NZ_JBICJO010000042.1, on the reverse strand, counting down.
TTGCCAAAGTGCAGCAATATCTTCACAGCGGCGATTGTTATCAGATCAATCTGACCCAAAGATTCCAGGCCGACTATCAAGGTGATGAGTGGCAAGCCTATCGTAAGCTCAGACAAGCCAACGGCGCGCCCTTTTCTGCCTTTATTCGCCTGGAGCACAACTGTATCCTGTCCATCTCACCCGAGCGTTTTATTGCCCTGGGTTCCAATCGCCATATTGAAACCAAGCCCATCAAGGGCACCCTGCCCCGAAGTGCCGATGAGCAGCAAGACAGGGAACTTGCCAAACAGCTGGCGGGGTCGGAAAAAGACAGAGCCGAAAACCTGATGATAGTGGATCTGCTGCGCAACGATATTGGTAAGGTTGCCAGCCCCGGCAGTGTGGCCGTGCCGCATCTGTTTGCCATAGAAAGCTTTCCGGCGGTGCACCATCTGGTCAGCACAGTAACCGCCGTACTGGCACCGGGTTATCAGGCCACAGACTTGCTGCGGGCCGCCTTCCCCGGCGGCTCTATCACGGGCGCGCCCAAGATCCGCGCCATGGAAATTATCGAAGAGCTGGAACCCAGTCGCCGCTCACTCTACTGCGGCGCCATCGGGTATCTGAGTCAGGATGGCAAAATGGACAGCAGCATCACCATTCGAACCCTGGTTGCCGATTCCGGGCAGCTCTATTGCTGGGCTGGCGGCGGCATAGTGGCCGACTCAGACGTGGATGCCGAATACCAGGAAACCTATGATAAAGTGAGTCGAATACTGCCGCTATTAGCCCCGGAGCCAGACTCGCCTTAGCCTGATACCTGCATTCAAGCTGGTTGAGAGTGCTTTGCGAAGACAGGACAATAATGGCTTGGGTTATTGATTAGTTCAATCGACTTCAAGGACGCTATGGATAAAGACGAGCTGTTAACCCGTTTTCAACTCAGAGCCCTGAGTCGATACCATTCTAGCCCTTTGACCCCGGCCAAACTCAGAGCCGCGGCGGTACTTATCGCGTTGGAGCCGGGTTTACAAGGACCGGAGCTTATCCTGACCCAGAGGCCGAAGCATCTTAAGGCTCATCCCGGTCAGGTGAGCTTTCCAGGCGGCAAACCGGAAGCCGAAGATCAGAACCTTATCATGACCGCCCTCAGAGAGGCCGAAGAAGAGATAGGTTTGGCACCGGACAATGTCGAAATCATAGGTCAACTTCCCAATCACCCCACCTTTACCGGCTTTGAGATCACCCCTGTACTTGGCTGGGTAAAATCGCCCTTTGAGGCCAAAATTGACCCGGGCGAAGTGCAGGAGCTGTTTCGGGTGCCGCTGGCGTTTTTACTCGAAGAGGAAAATCGTCACACGGCAATGTTCGAGCGCCGCGGCCACTTCTATCCAGTCACCTTTATTCCCTATCGCAGGCACTTTATCTGGGGCGCCACCGCGGCGATTATCGATATGCTCTGTCGGCAACTGCGCTGACAGCACAACATGAAGGCTTAGATAAAGAAACGCAGATACAAGCCGGCGGCGGTGGATGAGAGCAATAACAGTGGAATATTGAACCAGTAACCCAAACGGCTGTGATGGGCCACATACCAGTTAAAAGCCAGACTGAGGAAACTGATGGCGGCGCAAGCCCAGATGATGTATTCCAATAGCATGGTTTGCTGAGGGTCCCAGTACAAACGCACCGGCGCCCCTTTGCTGAAGAAGTAACCTACGGCCCTGTCCGGCCTCGCCTTATCAAATACCAGCAGGGCATAAATTGCCAGTGACCAGCCTATAATCGATAGGCTTGCCAACAAATATTGAAAGATTTTCACCTTCTTCATCCGAACTCCTTCCGTCTGAAGGGGATATTACCCCCAGAATACCTTTTTCAGCTTGAGAAAAGCCACCAGCAAGGTAATATAAACCTCCAAATTTTTTCCTGTGTCATCAATATAGTCAGGGATTTGCCTGATTTCTGCTCTCGAACTATTTTCGGGGCCGAGTTGAAGCATAAAACGTTTCATTGGAGAACTAAGCAATAATGAGCATTGCATCTGTCGCATCTGTATTTAAAGGTGAGCATGCGGTCGGTTCACAGGTCACTGTACGTGGCTGGGTTAGAACCCGTCGTGATTCCAAGGCCGGCATCTCGTTTCTTGCCGTCTATGATGGTTCCTGTTTCGATCCTATCCAGGGCGTGGTGCCAAATAGCTTACCCAATTACAATGACGAAGTGCTGAAGCTCACTGCCGGCTGCTCCGTGATTGTCACAGGTGAAGTGGTTGAAAGCCCAGGCTCAGGCCAGGACTTTGAACTGCAAGTGACCCAAGTGGAAGTCACTGGCTGGGTTGAAGATCCTGATACCTACCCTATGGCCGCCAAGCGTCACTCGGTTGAACACCTGAGGGAACTGGCGCATCTGCGTCCACGTACCAACATCATTGGCGCAGTTGCCCGGGTACGTAACTGCCTGTCACAGGCGATTCACCGTTTCTATCACGAAAATGGCTTTATCTGGGTCTCTACCCCACTGATCACCGCCTCAGACTGTGAAGGCGCCGGTGAAATGTTCCGGGTATCGACGCTGGACATGGAAAACCTGCCACGCACTGCCGATGGCAAGGTGAACTATGACGAAGACTTCTTCGGCAAAGAGGCGTTTCTGACCGTATCCGGCCAGCTCAACGGCGAAACCTACGCCTGTGCCCTATCGAAGATTTACACCTTTGGCCCTACTTTCCGCGCCGAAAACTCCAACACCAGCCGTCACCTGGCCGAGTTCTGGATGGTTGAGCCGGAAGTGGCCTTTGCCGATCTGAACGACATTGCCGGTCTGGCCGAAGCCATGCTCAAGTACGCGTTCAAGGCGGTGCTGGAAGAGCGGATGGACGACCTGCAGTTCTTTGCCCAGCGCGTCGATAAAGGCGTGATTGAGCGTCTGGAGAACTTTGTTAGCAGTGACTTTGCCCAGGTGGATTACACAGATGCCGTTGAGATCCTCAAAAACTGCGGCAAGCAGTTTGAGTATGATGTCGAGTGGGGCATAGATCTGCAATCCGAACACGAGCGTTATCTGGCCGAAGAGCACTTCAAGGCTCCTGTGGTAGTGAAGAACTATCCAAAAGATATCAAGGCCTTCTACATGCGCCTCAACGAAGATGGCAAGACAGTGGCGGCGATGGACGTATTGGCTCCCGGCATAGGTGAAATTATCGGTGGTTCCCAGCGTGAAGAGCGTCTGGATGTACTGGATATGCGCCTGGCCGAGATGGACCTCAACAAGGAAGACTACTGGTGGTATAGAGATCTGCGCCGTTATGGCACTGTGCCTCACTCAGGTTTCGGTCTGGGCTTCGAGCGTCTGGTGTCTTACGTTACCGGTGTTTCCAACATCCGCGATGTGATCCCCTTCCCTCGCGCCCCAAGAAGCGCCAACTTCTAACGAGTTCTTATCCAAAAAACGCGCTTCAGGGCGCGTTTTTTATTGGCTGAATATCGGTTTAGCTACAGATTTTTACGCCGGCTTAAAGGGCTGCACTCTGTCGCAAACCGCGCCGAGCAAAGGTTTGTCGTGAGAGATCACCAGCAAGGTCAATTGCCTATCATGGGCTATCTGCAATAGTTGCTGCCAAAGCCTTTGCTGACTCACCATATCGAGCTGGGCCGTGATTTCATCACAGATAAGCAGCCTGGTTTCCGGCACCAGTGCCCTTAAAATATTGAGCCTTTGCAGCTCACCGCCGGAAAGGCCGCCGGGGCGAGATGCCAACCAGCGTCTGAGTTCAGACTCGGCCACGCCGAGCATGGGCAAGAGATGAGCATAATCACGCCCCTGCCAACTCTCATTCAAGGATTGCGCCAGGGTCAATCTGGGGTTGAACGCCTGCTCCGGCTGCTGGATAACCCACTGAATGGGTGAAGGGCGACCGCGAACCTGCCTGAGCTGCCGACAGCATTCAAGCTTTCCCGCCGCAAGCGGCATCAAGCCTGTGAGTATCGCCGCCATGGTAGACTTGCCGCAGCCACTGTCACCCCAGATCCCGAGAATTTCGGCGCGATTAATGGCTATCTCAGGCAGCTCAATCACCTTACTGCCCCGGTAAGCCAAGCCATCACTGAGTGAAAGCAGCGGCGATAAGGATGCAGAAGGCAAAGGTGCGCTTTCAAGCTCCAAAGCAGAGCCGGATTGAGCCGGTTTTGTTTGCAAAGAATTTAGACTCATGCGCGCCTCCGACAAGGCGAGTTTCTGAAACTCTCAAGGCTGTCACCATGAGACTTTTGTTGACTAGCGGCTTGACTAGCAGCTTGGTTATAGAGTTGGCTATTGAGTTGACTCTTGGGCTCGCCAGTAGATTCAGCATCAGCCAAGCGACAGCTGCCGGCAGGCCAGTTTTCCGGCAATGCCGCCAGCAAGGTTTGGCTGTAGCAGCCTTCGCGCTCACACTTATCTCCCAACTTATGCCCGGCAAGACTCACCCGCAGACTGGCACTATCCGTCACCTCGGCGAGCCGGCCGCGGCGCAGCAGATACAGCCCGGCATCCAAGGCCAGCACGGCCCTGAGGTTATGACTGATAACCAGCACCGCCTTGGGGCCGGCGTCTAAACCCAGTCGTAGCTGCAAGGCGCCACTGGCAACGTCATTGAGCAAGGCGTAAAGCTCGGTGGCAGCAAGCTCATCCAGGCCGCAACAAGGCTCATCGGCCAGCAGTAGATCCGGCGCCTGCAGCAGGGCCTGCGCCAGCAACACCCGCCGGGCCATACCGCCGGAGAGCATGGGAGGATAAGCCGCCAGGATCTCAGCTGTGATACCCAGCTCACCGTACAGAGCCTGTCGATAAGGACGCATGGCATCATCACAGTACCAGTCGAGCAATTCGCTTATCTTAATGTTGGCGTCCAGCACCTGGGTGCTTTGAGCGCAAAGCGCCGTCTTCTGTGGCCGCATCAAGCCAGCACATTGCATGACTATCCCCTTTGGCAAACTGCCCATGATAGCCAGCGCCAGCAAGCTCTTACCGGCACCGCTCTCCCCCAGCACTGCGGTAACCTGTCCTGGAACCACCTCAATATTGAGGCCATCCAGCAAGGTTCTGCCATTGCTATCCTTCAGGGTTAAATCTGTCACTTGGGTATGAATAGCGGCGGCTGGTTTAACATAGTTTGAGGAAAATAAATCGCTTTTAGACTCCAGGGCATTGGTGCCCGGCAACTTAGGCGCGGCCATACCGTCTCTGGCAAACTGGATCAGATTTTCGGCAAGCTTAGACAGCAGCAGAATAAAGCTCAGCAGCAAGAGCCCGGGGAACAGCGCCAGCCACCATTGGCCAAGCAACAGATAGCGATTGGCCTCAGCCAGCAGTTCGCCCATGGAGGGCGCGTTGCTGTCGAGGCCAAAGCCAAGAAAGCTCAGCGCCGCGACATGGAGCAAGGCATGCGGAAACAAGTTGAGCCCGCCAATCAGCCACTGTGGCATAATGTGAGGCCATAAGTGGCGCATGCGGGTGCTGAACCTGGAGCCGCCGAAACCCAGCGCCAGACTGACATAGGGCTGAGCCAGGATTTCATCCATTTCCAGCAAGAGTAAACGTGTCAGTCTCGGCCAGTGGCTCAAAGCCAGAGCCGCAATCACCCCATATTCCTGGCCGCCGAAGGCCAGCGCCAGTAAGATAAGCAGCAACAGATGTGGCAGCGACATACAGAGATCGCAGCTGAGCAATACAGCCTGGCGCCATCTGGATCCGGTTTGCGCCAGCAAGGCCAGCAGCAGTGCCAGCGAGCTGCTGAGCAATACCGCCAGCGCGCCTATCCACAGACTTTTGAGCATGGCCGCGCCGCTGCGCTCGGCCATATCACGCCCAAGCCAATCCGTTCCCATGGGATGAGCCCAGGATGGCCCCTGACTCTTGGCCAGCAGGTTAAGCTCACTGGCATGATTGCCAAATAGCAGGCATAGTGTCGTCAGCAACAGAAGTCCGCACACCGGCCAAAACCAAATGACAACTCCGCGGCGGCCATCCTTGACCAGAAGGCTTTTCAAGCAAAGCGTTAATCCGCCCATCATGCCTGCACCCCAGCAGCATGAGTCGAACCCCCACTGAGCCTGCCGCGCTGCAATCTGGCGCTGATAAGCTCGGCGGCCAGGTTACCGCAAAACACAAACAGCGCCGAAAACAGGGTAATCCCCATCAGCAAGGGCGCATCGTTGCCGAGTCCGGCCTTGACCAAGGCGCTACCCAGTCCGGGGAAGTTGAACACGGTTTCGGCGAGAATAGAGCCGCCGAAAAGCTCGGCAAAAGAGGCAAAGTGCAGCACTATCGCAGGTTTCAAACTATTGGCAAAGATATGCTTCTTGAATATAGCAAGACGACCTTTACCGTGACTTTGGGCATATCCCACATATTCGCTGTGGTAAAGATCCAGTACCTTTTCCCGGGTGTGCAGCACCAAGGGCGATAGCTGGCTCAGCGTCAGGACAGTCAACGGCAAAGCAAGATGCAACAACATGCTGCCAAGGCTCTGCTCGGTAAAGCTCAGCCCAAGCGGCGCGGCGCAGCACACGGGTGTCCAAGCCAGAGTGACAGAGAACAGGCTTATCATTATCATCGCCAACCAAAATGACGGAATGCTCGAAAGCAGCCAGGCAAAGCGTCTCAGCCAGCGATCGCAGAGACTCCCTTCGGTGATTGCACACAGCAGCCCCAAGCCATAACCGAGCAGCAGAGCCAATCCCCAGGAAAGCGCCATCAACAGCAGGGACAGCGGCAAGCGCTCGGCAATCACCTCAGAAACGCTCTGGCGAAACACCAGGCTCTGGCCCATATCGCCACTCAGCAGCGCGGAAAAGTAGCTGGTGATCTGCTGCCAGAGTCCGGTGTCCAACCCCAGCTCGCGGATCATCTGGGTGCGCTGGGCATCGGATACCGCCAGCAGGTTACCGCCAAGGTAGTGGATTAAGGGATCGAGAGGCGATAATGACAAGAGCACAAACGCCAACAAACAAGCAAACAGTAACAGCAGCGCAAGCCGTATTGAACGCAGCAAGGCGCTACGCCAGCAGACTGACGACCACTTTTGAGGCGCTATCGGCTTGCAGGCTGACGCTGGTGATTTCACGGACATTGCCAGCGCCACTGGTTGATATTATTGGTGATCGGCCAGCCATGGCCATGGGGCTCAACCAAGGGCTGCCCCAGGTACAAACACGGATTGGCGGCATACAGATGCTGCAGATTCACCAACCAGCTCCAGGGCACATCCCGGCTTATCTGCTGCTGCGCCTGCTGCCAGAATGCAATTGCGCTATCAACAGAATCTGCCTCGCGAGCCTTTTCCAGCGCCTTATCCACCAGCGGATTTTGATAGTAGCCTGAATTGAAATAGCCTTTGCCGGCATTGCGACTGTCGTAGATAAGCGCCATCTCATTGGCAGAAAGGCTACCAAAGCCAAAGAGTACCGGCGCCTGATGCATCACTCGATAGATGTTTTCCCAGCTGTCCGCCTTGGGCTCCACCTCGAACCCGGCCATTCTGGCCATCTGGGCACTGGCCAGCGCCAACTGCTCGCGAATGCTGTCACCGGCCAGATAGTAGAGCGGGAATGTCAGCCGTCGCCCATTCTTTTCGCGAATGCCGTCTGCTCCCGGTAACCAACCGGCATTGGCCAAGAGTTCAGACGCTTTGAGTAAACGCTGCTTCAAATCCCAGTCGGCCCAACCTGGAACCGCGCTGCCCCATGGCAAGTCATCGGCGATTGACCAGGCAGGTCTTGCATACCCTCCCAGCAAGCCATCGACAAGTTGCTGGCGGTCGATCACCATATCGAAGGCTTGGCGCACCGCCAATTCACTGGTGACAGGGTTATCTTCTGCTCGCATCGGCCAGGCAATGCCGCGGTTATCGACGCTGGTTTGTGACCACAGGCGATAATTGCCCTGCTCCATCAGGGCATCGGCATATCTGGGTGCCAGTGCCGAGAGTTGCAACTGCCCGGTTCTGAGCATGGCAAAGCGGCTGTCTTCGTCGGCAAAGACGATGACCAATTTGTCGAAAAAGGGCTTTTTCAGCAACGGGTTGTCGGGATCGGCACTCTGATATCTGGGGTTGGCTTCCAGGATCAGCTGCTGCCCCTTATCCCAGCGGCGCATTTTATAGGGCCCCGAGCCTATGGGATGCTGACCATAATCCGGGCCGTAACTGTCGCTTGGCACTATCGCCAACTCTGCCAAGGTATCGATAAAGCCAATATCTGCCTGCTTGAGGGTGAATTCGACTTGCAGTTCAGACTTTTGCTCCACCCAGGCAAGATTGGACAAGTCCTGCATGCCGGCCCCTTTTCTGGCGAGCTCAAAGGTAAAGGCGACATCCTCTGCATTAAGCGGACTGCCGTCACTGAACACCAGATTGGGCCTCAGCGTCACTGTCCATTTGAGCCTGTCCGGGCTCAGGGTCCAATCACTGGCGAGATCGCCGATAAACTCACCACCGCCGGCGCGGCGCAGCAAGGCAGATTGAATAAGCGGATTATTGTAACGCCCCCAGCCAAGGATGGGGTCAAAGCCACCATCGGGCTCGGCGCCCAGCACCATAACCAAAGGCTTTGGGCTATTGGAAGCATCTACAGAGGAAGGCAATACAGCAAGCAGCGAAGTGCACAATAAAGCGCCCAAACCAAGTAAACGACCAGGCTTTGAGAATGGCTGCCCGTGCCATAGAGGAGGCTTGCCTTGCTCGCGTTGGGAATTGCTTGAAAGAGATGAAAACAACACCTGAGACTCCCCGAAAATGGTGAAACCCTGCCAGTGACGCTTGTTGATTGGCTGGAGCCTTGGTTTGTTGTTATCACCCAACCCGGTAAAACCGGCTTGTTGTTACTCAATCATATAGGTGTAACAAAGGTTAAGGCTGGCAGCCTGGACACGGCCCAAGCCGAATTTGCACGACCGTAAGTTGGATAAGCTGCGATGACCTTGCTCAAAAGTACCTTTTTATTAGAGTCTCTTTATCAAGAAGGTTTGCTCACATTCAAGACAGCCGGTGACTGTGCGGGTTATGTGCAACTTCAACTCCGGGTACCATGGGCTTTTGGCTATCAGGATCTGGAGATTACGGTCTGGATCCGGCCAAATATTACGAATAATTTTTTCGTAACACTACTCCCATTCCCCCCGGTGCAACAGCATAAAAAAACGCCAAAAGCAAAAAGTTTGCTTCAGATCACACCCGCCGAGAAGGAAAAAGACATTTTGTGGCAAAGCTTGTGTAAGCTCTATTGATTAAAGGTGTTTTTCAAAGAGACAGCCATGACAGATGAAACCCAACGCTTTACCGTTTCCCTCCCCCAGTCGTTATTTGAAGAGATAGAAACTGACAGCCGCGAGCGTGGCTATCAATCCCGCTCCGAGTATATCCGCGATCTGTTTCGCGACAGGATAGTCGATAAGCAGTGGAACAACAGCGTGGAAGACGTTGTCGGCGTACTGACTCTGGTGTTTGACCATCACCAAAGAGGCCTGACTGAAAAACTGATTGAGATCCAACACCACCATCTGGTGCATGTGCTCTGCAGCACCCATGTCCATATAGATCACCACAGATGTTTGGAAACCATTATCCTCAAAGGGCAAGCCTCTGAGGTGAATAAACTGGTCAACCAAATCGCCGCCCTGAAAGGCGTTAACCTTGCCCGTTTGAGCCGCGCGGGTATCATCTAGTTTCAGCTCTTGGACCCTCTCCAGACACTTTTCCCTAACGCCGGGCAAAACTTCATGCCCGGCAGAAACGTCAGCGACACTGAAAACCCAACCCTTTCCAGCCGTTAAACCATAAGCCTGACATGGCAGCAACTTGCAACCGAATCTTGCAACGCTGACGGCAAGGTCTGAGTATTACGAATATAAAATTTTTCATACTCATTATTGAGAATTTGATCTGCCTCAACAAATCCCTTGGCTGAGTTTCTATAATCATCGCCGTATTAATAAGTGATGTAACTTAGCGCACTCATACAAATCACACCTTTTTGAATGCGCGGCAATGGAAAGTTAACCCTGTTAACTGTTGCCAAATCTTCACTCAGTCTTTTTAGGGACTATTGAGATGTTTATAAGTTACTCTTTTAAGCGGGCACTGCCTTGGTTGCCCTTTGGTATTATTGCCGCCAATACACTGCTGGTGCCGGTTGGCCAGGCCGATGAAGCCATGGAGATCATCGCCGTCAACGGCACCCGCTATCAGGATGATTCTGTGTTGGCCCTCAGCCATACAGGCCAGAGTCTGACGGTTATCAGCCGCGACATGATAGTGTCGGCCGGTGCGGTGGACATCAACGAAATCCTCAACCAGTTTGTGCCAGGGCTCTTTGCCAACGGTCGCAATGGCCGCCACACCGATACCGACTACTCGCTTCAGGGCAGTCGCCCTGTGGATATACTCTGGCTATTGGACGGCAACCGCCTCAATAACCGCCTCTATGGCTCCACCTATACCGACAGCATTAACCCCATGATGATAGAACGTATTGAGGTGATCAAAGGCGCTCAGGGTTTGATCTACGGCTCGGATGCCATCGCCGGAGTGGTCAACATCATCACCCGCGACAGTCATGGCGAGCAAGGTGGCGAAGTCAACTTGAGCGCCGATACCCTCACCAGCTATGATCTCGGCGCTTATGTCAGTGGCGGCAGCGATACTCTAAGCTACAGCCTCAGCGGCAGCTCCAGTCAATCGGACGGTTACGCATTCTGGGAAGATGACGAGTACTCGCCGGTAGCCGCAGAGGATAAAGACCGGGGTTATCGCATGATGAATATAGGCGGCAAGCTCAATTGGCAACCTTCTGCCCAGCACAAAATCACCCTGTTCGGCCAATACAATAATGGCGTGCTGGAGCGGCCTTTGGCCTACAGTGCCATCGTCTCGGAGAACGAGCGCAAACAGACACTGGCCTGGCTCGGTTGGCAATATCAGGCAACTGATAAGCTGAGCCTGGAGACCCGGCTTCACTATCAAAACTGGGACTCCTATTACTCTGAAATCACTCTGGAGCCGGATGGCAGCATGACTATCCCCTACCGGGATGCCTACTGGGGCTTTACCGACAAGGGCGCCAAGGTCAGCGGTCGTTATCAGGCAGATTCGGGGGACAGCTGGCTCGGCGGCATCGAGTGGCAAAGCTATTATGGCGCCGATGAAGTGATGGAGCTGCAAGCGCCCACCGACGATACCAAGGCCGCCTTTTTGCAATACAAGCCGCATTTTTCCGCCCTGCCCGGCACAGTGCTGGCGTTGGGGCTCAGGTATAACCGCCTGGCCAACAATGAAGATAAATGGGTGGCTTCACTGGGACTTGAACAAGAGCTTGGACAAAATTGGCAACTGAAAGCCGCCGTGGGCAATGGTTTTCGGCAACCCACTTCATCTGAGCTCTGGGCCAAGGTCGGTACTCTGGGCAACCCTGAACTTGAGAGTGAAGAGAGTATCAACACCAATCTGACCTTGGTCTATCAAGGCGACTTTACTTTCAGTGTCGAGGCTTACTGGCGCGAAACCGACAACCTGGTGGATAAACGGGAAATCGCCACCAATGTCTGGCAGTACGCCAACCTGGATGGCAAGGTTCGGGGTCAGGGGGTGGATATTCAATACATCATGAACCCGGCACAGGGCTGGCAACTTGAGTTATCCGGCAGTTATAACCGTGCCCGCGAGCGCGGCAAGGATCAGCAGATAGAGCGGATCCCGCAATACATGGGCTTTGCCCGCCTCAGTTGGGATGCCACTGATTCACTGAATCTTTATCTGCAGGGACGTTATGTCGGCGAGTTTACCGATTATGGCCTCAAGGCCGGCGACTATCTGCTGACAGGCATAGGCGCCGACTGGTGGTTGACCGCCAGCCAAAACCAGCAGTTAACACTGCGGATAGATAACCTGTTTGATGAGGACAACACCAGCGCTATTTTCAAACATGGGCACAAGGCCGAGTACCCTATCCCCACTCTGGGCGCACCGCGTACGGCGCAGCTAATCTACCGTTATCTGTTCTGATGTGTTGCCTTCTTTAAAAGCGAGCCGCAGCCCCGTTGGAGGCTGCGGCTTTTTCTTTCTGCTCGGCTTATTACTTATTTTTGCTCGACTAACTCTTAGCCAGGCAAAATGATCCGCACATCCAAGCCACGTTCGATGCCCGGTTGAATACTCAACTTACCCTTATGCAACTCGACAATTTGAGCACTGATAGACAGGCCAAGACCGGCGCCGGGAACTGACTCATCGGCAATCCGGAAAAAGCGCTCAGTCAACTGCCGACACTGCTTCAATGGCAGGCCTGGTCCTGAGTCCAGCACCTGGATAACCACTTGTTTGCTCTCTTGGCGCCCCTCTTGCCAGCAACTGACTTTGATTGGCTGATCTTTGCCCGAATACTTACAGGCATTTTCCAGCAGGTTTTTCAGCACCAGTTTCATATAGAAGGGATCGACACTGACACTCACCTCTTCCGGCAATTCCAGCTGCCAACTGTAATCGGCAATCAGCGGCAGCAGTTGATCCAGCACTTCCTGCACCATTACCGCCACCGGCGTTTGCGCCACTTCCAGCTCGGACAGGGATTCCACCCGAGACAGCAACAGCAACTGCTCTACCATATGGGTCATCTGACCAATGCCTGTGTCTATGGCATTGAGGTGCAGCTGCTGCTCGGCCTCGGTCTTGGCCTGTTGCCAGCCCTGACGGTGCAGTTTAATAACCGCCAACGGGGTTTTGAGTTCATGCGCCGCATCGGCGCTGAAACGCCGCTCCCGCGCCAGATTATCGCTGATACGGGTGATATAGGTATTGAGCGCGTCCTGCACAGGTACCAACTCTTTGGGCAGTTGCAACGCCAGCGGCCGCATATCCGCAGGGCTTCGGAGTTTGAGCCTGGCCGCCAGGCTCTCCAGCGGTTGCAGCAACCAATAGGAGAGAAACACCATCAGCAACGCCACTGCCGGCACCACCAACGCCGGGCCGATAAAACTGTTGCCCATGATCTGCTCCACCAGCTCACCGCGTACATCGTCTCTTTGGCCGGTAATGATCCATACGCCCAGATCATCGGAGAAATAACTGAGCAGATGCCAAAGCTCACCCTGGTAATAACGCTTGTGGTAACCGCGCTCGAATGGCGCCATGGGCTCAATGTCGCTGTTATCCGACCTTGCCATCAGTTGTTTGGCCGGGGTCCACATCTGATAGGCGAGTTTCAGCTCATAACTCAGCTCGGTGGCATCGGCCTGCTCGGTAAAGGTATTAACCTTGCCCGGGTTTACACTCAGGATCAGTGGGTTTTCCAACATATCCAGGCGATGATCCCGCCCCTGGGCACCATAGAACATCTCCAGCATCTTGGCACTTTGCAGCATCTGGGCATCGAACAGCTCTTCTATTTGGCGGCGAGAGTCCTGGGTGTTGAGGTAACTGCTGATGCCTACCGAAAGGCAGATGCCAAGCAGCATCAATGCCATCATCACCAGACGCAGGGATACCCGGCTCATTCTACTGCCACCAAGGTATAGCCTATGCCGCGCACTGTCTTGATAAGCTCATTGGCGGTTTTTTTACGCAGGTGATGAATATGCACCTCGATGGAATTACTGCCGACCTCGTCCCAACCATAGGTCAGCTGCTCAAGCTGATTGCGGCTGAGCACCCTGCCACTGGACTGGGCCAGTTCAAGCAGTAATTGATATTCGCGCCGCGACACCTGGATATGATGGCCGCGAAACAGCACCTGATGAGCATCCATATCGATAACCAGTGCCCCCACTTCCAAACGGTTTTGATTCAGACCATGTTGCCGCCTGACAATCGCCTTGATTCTGGCCACCAGCTCCCGCACATCGAAGGGTTTGGCCAGATAGTCATCGGCGCCGAGATCCAAGCAGGCAAGCTTGGTATCAAAGTCGGTGTTGGCGGTCAACACTATGGTCGGGGTATCTATGCCACGGCGGCGCCATTGGGTCAGTAGTTGGCGGCCATTGCCATCAGGCAAGCCCAAATCCAGTACTATGGCACTGAAGGTTTCATTAATCACAGCCGCCTCGGCTTGTTTGATACTGGTGACGTGATCCACCTGCATATCCAACTTGGCAAGGCTAAGCAATATCCCCTGAGCCAACAACTCATTGTCTTCTATCAGCAATATTCTCATGGGTATAACATCCGGTTTAGGTTGCCCCTATTTCGCAGCAGCGGCGCGCCTCTGTCAAGCTGAAGGCAAGAATCAAGCGGCCCGAAAAAGCCCAAATGGCAGCATAGTTACAAATAGTCAAAGAGGAGGCTGCTGATTTCGGCAATCGCGCCTCATTTAAGCGGTTATCTGATGACGCTGTACTCCAGTTGCTGCGCCTTGAGAAAATCTTCTGCCGCCGCGCCCTTTAACATGGCAAGGGTCGCCAACATGCCTGCCGTGATGCAGCTCGCGGCCTGAACCGTCACACTACGGGGCGCGCCCTGCACAGGGTAACCGCTGCGGGGATCCAGGATATGACCATAGCGGCGCCCCTGATGTTCAATAAAGCGGCGACTGTCACCACTGGTGGCCAATGCGCCCATGTTGAGCGATATCAGCTCCGCTGCCCGGTCAAGATTGGCAGGGTCTTCAATCCCCACCTGCCAACATCTGTTACCACTGACGGCGATATCGCCACCGAGATTGACCAGCACCTCGGTGGTTGCGGCCCTGGTCATACACAGCCCGGCAACCCTATCGGCGGCATATTCTTTTACCAGGCCGCCGAAGTCCAACGCCATGGCCTCTGGCAGCATAACCCAGGGCGGCTCTGTTATTTCTTGGACGCTTTTGTCTTCGACCTTGTCATCAAAATGGGGACTGAACTTGAGGTGTTGAAAGCCCACCCGGGACAAGGCATTTTTGATATCAGTCGAGCTCGGCAACAAAGTTTCTGACCTATTTCCCTTTTCAAAACACCAGAGCGCGAGCAGGGGGCCGGCGGTGATATCAAATAAGCCCTCACTCAGTTGCCAGCAGCGTTTGGCAAACTGCAGCAACGCCGTCGCCTCGCGGTCCAGCATAAAAGGCGCTCCGGCTGAATGATTGAGCCGCCATAGCCAGTTGCCCGCTAAAAAACGGCTGTACTTCTGCTCAAGCCTTTGGCATTCCTTGATAGCGGCTTGAGTGAGGCTGAGCGCCAAACGCTCGTCACCGCTTGCAATCAATAGCTCGCAGGGGCTGGCCATGGCGCGAAAACGGCCACGGAAACCAAAGTCGGTACGGCTAAGGCTCATCTCTGGCGCTGAGGTGTGGCTCTTGGTCAAAGGCTGCTTCCCTCCACTTTCTGTTGATTAAAAGCGGTAGCTGAGCTGGGCAATCACCGCCCTGAGTCTTGGAAACAGCTGCATATTGCCAAGCTCACCGGGCAATAAGGTGCCGTTGTTTTCACTCTGCTGCTGATAATATTCCAGGCGGTAGCTGAGCTCGCGACCCTCGCCGAGCTTATGCCCAAGCTTAACTCCGACCGTATAGGCTTGCAGCTCACCAAGGCGGTGGTCTGCGCTGGCGAATTCAGCTGAATAGCCGGGGATTGAGCCCTCATTCCGGAGCAACAAGGGCCGATAAAAGGATGCCGCACTCTGGCGGTAATAGCGCAGATGCAATTGACCATAGAAGCCATCAGAAAAATAATGCCTGAAGTGACTTTCCAGCGTGTGGGAATCCAGCTGCCAATCATCAAAAGTGTAGCGCCAGGAAAGGTCCAGCACGCCCCTATCGAGCGCTCCCTTGAGCAGCAAAAACAGGCTCTGCTTTTGCCGTGAGTCCGGCCTGGATTCATAAAGGTAACTCTGGGTGACACCCAGATTGTCCACCAGGCTCAGCACCTTGTAGGGGTCAGTCTGGTACCCCTTAACCAGGGAAAAACCATAGTTGCCCTGCAGTAGCCAGCGACGGTTGAGCACCTGGGTAAAACCCAGCAGCAGATCCAGGGTTTGCTTATGATCCGATCCGCCTTCTCTACTGGCCTCAAAGGCTTGTCTGAAGGCCGTTTCCGAGTCGTAGTCCACTCTTCTTGCCATGGTTGCAAGCGGCAAAGGTCGGCCGCCGACCGGATCTATGGTATCCAGGCCATAAGCCAACGCCAGGGAAGCGGTACTGTTGTTCTTGTTGAAGCTATGCTCCAGGGCGCCATTGACGCCGAGCGAAGTGTAATCATATTCCCGTGAGCCATAAACGCCGCCGGCCAGCTGCCAGCTATTTTCGAAGAGCTTGTACCAATCGGCACTCAGTTGCAGCCGCTTATCATCAAAGCTGTCATCCAACACCTGCTCACCGGCGGCTATCTGATATTCGCCGTTACCGGAAGGCCGGGTCAGAGTTTGGCTCTGTTGCTGCATTACGGCGCCCGTGGCTGATGCGCCGCTCAGGCTGTCGAACACCAATTTGATATCCAGGCCGCTGCTATCATCAAATTCGCCTTTGGCCAGCAGTACCCCTTCAAGAGTCGTCACCCTGTCCTGCTCGCCGTAAAACATCAACGCGGCTTCCAACTGCCAATCGGTAGCCTTGTCAGCACTTTTATCCGGGAAGCTGAGGTTATTGTCTGCGGCATACGCCGCACCACTGGCAAGCAGTGAGCTGCTGGCCAGTGTCAGCGCTGCGGCAATATTGGTTTCACCATTTTGCCGCTTCAATTGCATCCGCAGCCTCCTCCGGCGAATGCGCGGCCGCCACTGGCTCCCTCTTTACTGAAGTAGATATGATCGTCCAGCGCCAAGTCCAGCCTTTCGTGTGCCAGCGACATATCCTCTCTCGCCAACTGATCCCTCTCCCAAGGTTCAACCCCGAGTTGAGCACAAGCTGTCAACCCAAGAGTGGCAATAAGCGATAAGCCCAATAAACGCATCCTACGCATCTGTTACTCCTTTAACGCACGCTTGAGTTCAGCCTCATACTGGCTTTGTCGCTCGGTGAAAAAACCAACATGGCTACCGAGCAGTTTTCCATCCCGGTCAAATAGAAAACTTGAGGGCATCCCCTGTAAATCCAGTCTGCGCGCCAGTCGCCCTTCAGGGTCATAAAGCACATCAAAGTCGGCATCCAGTTGCTGGAGAAACTCTCTACCTAATTGGGAGTCAGTGTCCAGATTCACCGCGATTATGGCGAGGTCCGTCTCTCGGTATTTGTGATGCATCTGCTGCATCCAGGGGAACGATTTGCGACATGGCGCACACCACGAGGCCCAGAAGTCCAAATAAATCACCTTACCCTTGTAGTCATTGAGGCTGACTTGAGTTCCATCATCACGGCTTAACGCCAGCGCCAATGGGGACTGCAGCGTTTCCGCCTGTCCCAAACCACAAATAAGCAACATGAGTATCACAAATGACAGTTGCGACAATTTTTTGGCCTTCATCAGTTGGTTCCTCGACGTAAACTTGCAGTCTGTGGCTGCTACTTTAAAAAAACAGCCATAAAACGGATAGATAAGGATTTTAAGTTTGCCAATCAGCAAATCTTAAATGCCCAAAAAGAGATAGTTGGACAATTTGTCCACTATTAACAATAGCCATTTTGATCCCGATCATGTAATGAAAAAGTAAACATATCAAAAATCACACCCAGACAGAAATCTTGATGCATATCAACTTTAATGAGTCAGTTGCGACCTACACTCATAGGCGTGATTTGTGTGAGTTAAAAGCTATTACATTCTTATAAATAAAAGGTTCAACCATGGACACACATGCAGCCCTTTACGAGCAAGGACGGCAACGGCTGGAGAAATTGCGTCAGCTGCCCGCCCGCCAGGACAAATCTTTACAGGAACGTATGCTGGATCACGGCCTGACCCGCCGTGACTTTATGAAGTGGAGTGCATCGGTTACCGCCATGCTGGCGTTGCCCTTGCCCTTCTCCAACCTGGTGGCCGAAGCTGCCGAACTGGCCGATCGGGTACCTCTGATTTGGTTGCACCTGGCCGAGTGCACAGGTTGCTCCGAATCTCTGGTGCGTGCCGACACGCCGAATCTGGATTCGTTGATCTTCGATCATATCTCGCTGGAATACCACGAGACCCTGATGGCTGCCGCCGGCTGGCAAGCAGAAGAGAATCTGGAGCACGCCCTTGAAGCCTACAAAGGCAACTACCTGCTGGCGGTTGAAGGGGCTGTGCCAACGGCCAACAACGGCGCCTTCTTAACGGTCGGCTGTAAGGGCCACACCGGGCTTGAAATCATCAAGCACGCCGCCGAAGGCGCTGCCGCGATAATTTCTGTGGGTACCTGTGCCTCCTTCGGCGGGGTTCAGGCGGCAGCGCCCAACCCAACCGGTGCCAAGGGCGTCCATGAAGTGGTCAACAAGACGGTCATCAACCTGGGTGGCTGCCCACCGAGTGAAAAGAATATTGTCGGCACCCTGATGTACTTCATCATGTTTGGCAAGCTCCCTGCCCTGGACATGTTCAATCGGCCCAAGTGGGCCTATGGTGCCAGGGTGCACGACAATTGCGAGCGCCGTGGCCGTTTCGACGCCGGTGAATTTGTCGAGGAATTCGGCGATACCGGTGCCAAAGAGGGCTATTGCCTCTACAAGGTAGGCTGTAAGGGCCCTTACACCTACAACAACTGCCCGACCGAGCGCTTCAATCACCATACCAGTTGGCCTGTGCTGGCCGGTCATGGCTGCATGGGCTGCTCCGAGCCCAACTTCTGGGATGACATGGCTGACTTTGAAAAACCTCTTGGCAGACAACTGCTGCATGGCCTGGATGCCACCGCCGATACCATAGGCGCTGTCATTCTCGGTGCCACTGTGGTGGGTATCGGCGCCCATGCGGTTGCCAGTCTGTTTGCCGGTTCGAAGGAGGATTAATCAATGAACCAACGTGTAGTCATAGATCCCATTACCCGTATCGAAGGCCACCTGCGTGTTGAGGTGGAAGTCGATGAAAACAATGTGGTGCAAAAAGCCTGGTCTTCCTCCACCCTGTGGCGCGGTATTGAGGTGATCCTCAAGGGCCGTACGCCTATGGATGTGGGCCTTATCGTGCAGCGGATCTGCGGTGTGTGTACCTATTCCCATTATCGCTGCGGCACCGAAGCGGTGGAAAATGCCCTCGGGATGAAAATTCCGCTCAACGCCCGCTATCTGCGCTCCTTGATGCACACTTCACTGTTTATGCACGACCATATAGTGCATTTCTATCATCTGCATGGTCTGGACTGGGTGGATGTGGTTTCCGCTCTCAGTGCCGATCCCGCCAAGGCGGCTCAAGTAGCACTCAAGTACACAGACAAGCCGATTGCCGCCGGTGAAGGTGAACTCAGGGCCGTTCAGGAGAGAGTCAAAGGCTTTGTCGAAACCGGCAAACTTGGGCCTTTCGCCAACGCTTATTGGGGTAACGGTACCTATAAATTCACCCCAGAGCAGAACCTGATTGCCCTGTCGCACTATCTCAAGGCACTGGAAGTACAGCGGGTTGCGGCAGAGATGATGGCGATTTTCGGCGGCAAGCAGCCTCACCCTCAGTCTCTGGTGGTCGGCGGTGTTACCTCGGTGCGTGACATGCTGAGCCCGGCAAGATTACAGGAGTGGAAACAAAAACATGCCATTGTGGCTGACTTTATCGAGCGTGGTTACAAGGCCGATATCGTGATGGCGGCCGAAGCCTTCGGCGGCGAAGCCTCGGTACTGGGCGGCGTTAACATCAAGAGCTTTATGGCTACCAATGACTTTGTCACAGCCGATGGTGAGTATCTGTTTGAACAAGGGGTTATCCTCAAGGGCGACCTGGCCGGTGTCACCGATATCAACCCGGATCTGATTGCTGAAGATGTCACCCACGCCTGGTACAAGGCCGACAAGCCGCAACACCCTTACGATGGCACCACAATTCCGGATTACACCGGCTTTGTAGAGCGCGACACGGTTTACGGCAAACTGCCGACCCTGGATGGTGACAACAAATACAGCTGGGTGAAATCCCCCCGTTACCAAGGTGAACCTGTGGAAGTGGGCCCACTCGCCTGCCTGCTGGTGAACTATGCCAGAGGTAATCAAGTGGTAGTCGATGCCGTCAATGGTTTGCTGCAACGTACCGGCTTGCCGATTGAAGCCCTGTTCACCACCCTTGGCCGCACCGCGGCGCGTATGTTGCAAACCTCGATTGTGGCCAAAGAGGGATTGCGCACCTTCGACGCCCTGCTGACCAATATCCAGAGTGACGACAGCACTTATATCAAGCCTGAGCTCGACAGCAACAAAGAGTATGTCGGCCATGCCATGATTGAAGCGCCCCGCGGTATGCTCAGTCACTGGATCCGCATCAAGGGGGGACTGGTGGAAAACTATCAGGCCGTGGTGCCCACCACCTGGAACGCAGGGCCTGTGGATGCCAAGGGACAGATGGGGCCTTATGAGGCATCACTGATAGGCTTGAAACTTGAAGATCCCGCCAAGCCGCTGGAAGTGATCCGCATTATTCACTCTTTCGATCCCTGTATGGCCTGCGCCGTACACGTGATGGATTACAAGGGGCAATCCTTGGGCGAATTCCGTATCGATCCCAATGCCCGCTAAGGAGGAAGCGTCATGGCTACATCGAGTGTTTCCTATAAACAGGAGATAGTATTCAGCGCCGCGATCCGGATATTTCACTGGCTCAGAGCGCTGGCGATTTTGGTACTTGTGATGACAGGCTTTTATATCGCCTGGCCGTTTCTGGTAGCGCCTGAGTCCAGTGATGTGTTGGTGCAAGGCTGGATCCGCTTTGCCCACCTGATCTTCGGCTTTATCCTCTGTGCCATTACCCTGGCCCGCGCTTATCTGTTCTTCTTCAGCAAGAGCGATATTGAGCGGCGCTCGTTTCGGGATGTGATGAGCGTGAAGAGTTGGATAGTTCAGCTCAAGTCCTATCTGTGGATGGGTAAGCTGAACAAGGCCGGTGTCTATGGCCCACTGCAATTTATGACCTATCTGGCTGTGTCTGTAATGGCTGCGGTGATCTGTATTACCGGGCTGGTACTCTATGCCAACGTCTACCATCAAGGTATGGGCGGCTGGCTGTGGGATATCTCCGGCTGGATCACGGCGCAGATGGGTGGCCTGGCCATGGTCAGGATCTGGCACCATTATCTGACCTGGGCCTTTGTCATCTTCGTGGTTATCCACGTTTATATGGCAGTCTGGACAGGTATCCGCTTCAAACATAACTCAGTGGACTCTATCGTCTCAGGTTATGACTATCACCCGGACAAGCACTAGAGGTCAGATGAAGATATTGCTGCTGGGTATTGGCAATGTCCTGTACGCCGATGAAGGTATCGGCGTACATTTTGTCAATTACCTCAATGAAAACTATCAATTTACTCACCCAAGCGATCAGCTCGATCTCCTCGACGGCGGTACCCTGGCACAGGGGCTTACCCCTATCATCGCCAAGTACGACGCTTTGCTCTTGGTCGATACAGTCAATGCAGCAGGCGCCAAACCCGGCGAAGTCTATTTCTTCGACTTCGATAAGGCTCCGCCTGAAATCGACTGGCAAGGCAGCGCCCACGAAGTGGAAATGCTGCAAACCCTGATCATGATGGAGATGCTTGGCGACAGGCCCCACACCATGGTGCTTGGGATCACCCCAACCGTGATTGAACCCATGACCCTTGGGCTCACACCGCAAATTGCCGCCGCCGTGCCCTTGATGGAAACCACGCTTATCAACTATCTGCAGCACCTTGGCTGGCAATGCCAAAAAACCGGTAACACTGACATAGAAGCCCTTATTCCCCACTCCTATCGCCCAAAGCTATCTGTAGCAGCAAAGGTCGATGAAGAAGACAAACTGCCGGAAACATCCCATGAAACTCGTTAGATTCGAATTTGACTGCGCCTCGCAGCAGCCTTGGTATGGGTATTTATGTAACCAATATCTTAATTACGATAAGCTGAATATCACTGTCGCCCTGTTGCCGTTGAAATCCGCGGCCAAGCAAAGCACTGCTGCCGCCCTGGAGCAGAATCATCAGGCGCCCAGGATCCTCTGGCGATATATTCTCGAAGCCGAGGGGAGCCAGAGTGAGCTTGAGCAGCTCGCCGATGAAATTGCGGGTGATTTTCTCTTGAGCACCAGCTTGCTGGACTCACGTATTTTACTGGCAGAGGAAAGACTCGGCGCCGCCACGCCACTGGCTTTAGCCGACGTTCTTCCCAATGTAGCCGCTCGGCCGAGCCTGGCGTTTTGTCAGTACTGCCAGCCTCGTTTGGGCGATAACCAACACCCTGATTTTGCCAATATCCGTTTGCCCTGCCCCCACTGCCTTGGCGAAGAGGCGGTATTGGCTGAGCCGGAACTCTGCGCCCTGCAACCAAGCGATATCCGCGCCATGGCCGAGCAACTGCTTGAGGGCAAATCGCTCACGCTCACCGACAGCGGCAATCGGCGCCTAAAACTGAGTCGCAAACAAGATGATATGCCTCAGGGCATACCCAGCGGCCAAACACTTATCTGCTGCAATCCCAATAGCCTCAACGCCCACTTCCTGCTGACCGATGCCGAAGTGCTGGCGCTTTCTTCGATGGAAAAACCTGCGCTGCAATTAAGACCCTGCTCGCAGCACCCCAGGCTCACACAACCCTTGTACTCAGTGGCGTTTGCCGATAGCAGACTGCTGCTGATCATCTGCGAGTATTTGCGTATCAAGGGCTGCGATTATCTGTTTGCGGTCGAGTTATCCCAGCCATCCCGTGTGGAGCTATGCTGGATAGCCGGTCACTATCTGCCGCTCTATGCTCACCAGGCGCGGCTGAGTAAGGCAAGCTCAGGCCATGCCTTGCCGGAAACCCTGCACGATGAGGCAAGGTTCGGCAAATCAGTGGCGACCGTTCAAAGCCTGGGCATTCCAAAAGAGCCGCAAATTGTATTGAGAGCGGCCACGGAGAATGACGCGAATATCTGGCAAGTGGCCACCGTTCACGGCGCCGAATGCGCCTTCAACGCGCTGCTGGCCGAATTCTCAGGTATAAAAAAAGCCGCACTGCTCTATTTCAGTGGCTCGAATCCATCTCAGATACGCTATCTGGATAAGGACGGCAAACAAGAGTGCTTCTTTGAGCTGACTCAACTGCCCGCCAGTGGCTATGAGATAGTGCATGCACTGGAGCAAAGCCCGCAGCGCACTGTGGTGCAAAAATTCAAAAGCCAATTCCCCGAGTGTTATAACCGCCTGCTGGATTTTGGCAGTCAGCAGCCATCCGCCTTCCCCGGGTTGGATGCGCTATGGGCCGTTATCGCCATCATCAGTGGGCTTGGTCAGCAGGGTCAGTCGGCCACTGAGCTTAAAGATGCCTTTATCGCCGCCGCCATGAGTTACAAGGGCGCCAACGCACCGCGAATCGATTACCCCTTGGCCAAGGGCGAAGCGGTGCGCGGCCTTAACTGGTGCAAAACGCTGGGCACTGTCATGAGTTTCCGCCTCGCCGGTGACACAGATGCCGCCAAGCTCTGCTTCGCCGCCCAGGACTCTCTGGCTGACTATCTGGCCAACTGGGTCGAGCATCTGGATCTCAGCGTTGGTATAGATTGTGTGTTTCTGGCCGGCAGCGCCATGGCCAACCCGGTTCTGAGCAAGAGAATCGCCATCCGCATCGGCAAAAACTTCCCGCTGGCGGCCAGTCAACTGCTCGATCTCGATGGCGCCCTGCTCGCCGCCGGCGCACTTTGGCTCAGGCAAAGGAGGCGCTGATGACAGCGCTTGTTGCCCAAAGCTTCAATATCAAAGGCATAGTCCAGGGGGTGGGTTTTCGCCCCTGGATTTTCCAGTTGGCAAAACGCTTTCAGCTCACGGGCCATGTGCTCAACGATGGCCAGGGCGTCAGCATATTGGTGCAAGGTCCGGAGATGGCGCTGGCAGGATTTCGAGCCGCGCTCGATACCGAGCGCCCGCCGCTGTGCCGCATTGATGAGCTCACCGTCAGCCATGCCCAAGTGCAGGACTTGCAAGATTTCACCATAGCGCACAGCAGTGCGGGGCAAGCGGCGGCCATAGTCACTGTGGGCAGCGACAAGAGCAGCTGCGATGCCTGCTTGGCCGAGATTCGCGATCCCAACAATCGCCACTTCGGTTACCCCTTCACCAACTGCACCCACTGCGGCCCCAGATACACCATTATCCGCAACCTGCCCTACGACAGACACAATACCGCCATGGCGGGCTTTGCCCTTTGTGATGCCTGCCGCCAAGCCTATGAAGACCCTATGGACAGGCGCTATCACGCCCAGCCGGTCAGTTGCCCCAAATGTGGCCCCGAGCTGACACTGCGTGGCGCAGGCGGCGAAATCCTCGCCAAGAGAGAGCAAGCGCTGGCGCAAACCATTGCCCTTATCGAACAGGGCAAAATCCTCGCCATCAAGGGCCTAGGGGGCTTTCATCTGATCTGCGATGCCGGTAATCATGACGCAGTCACTGAACTTAGGCGCCGCAAGTGCCGCCCGGCCAAGCCGCTGGCACTGATGATGCCCTCAATCGAGTTCGCCAAACAGTATGCCGAAGGCTCGAGCGCCGAGTGGCAACTGCTCAGTAGTCAGGAGCGGCCGATAGTGCTTATGGCCAAGAAGCAACACCAGGCTGACGCTCCGGCACTCAGCAGCGCCATAGCGCCGGATATCGATCGGCTGGGTTTGTTCCTGCCCTATACGCCGCTGCATACCCTGCTGCTCGACGGCCTGCAGCGGCCGCTGGTGGCCACCAGTGCCAACCGCTCCGGCGAGCCGATTATCACAGACGGCGACGAAGTGCTGCAGCAACTCGGCAAACCACCTCTGGCTGTGGTCGATGCAGTATTGGATCATAACCGCCCCATCATCAACGGCTGTGACGACTCTGTGGTGCAGATGCTGGATGATGAACTGCAAGTACTGCGTCTCGCCCGCGGTTATGCACCGCTGAGCCTGCCAAGCAAGAGCTTGGCGAGCATGAACATAGTAAGCAAAAGCTTGGCGAATAGGAGTACAGAAGACAACTGCTCCAACAAGCTGCCGTCGCTATTGGCCGTGGGCCCACAACAGAAAAACACCCTGGCGCTCAATATCGGTAATCAGCTCTATCTCAGCCCCCATATCGGCGATCTTTTCAGTGTTGAGGCCGAGGGCTATTTTGAGCGCACTTTGCAGAATTTCCATCGCCTGTACCACTTTGAGCCCGAGGCCATCATCCGCGATAAACACCCCGACTATGCGTCCAGCCGCTGGGCCGAGCGTCAAGGGGGTCGGCAGCTTGAGGTGCAGCATCACTTCGCCCATCTGCTGGCGGTGATGGCAGCCAATGATTACAGCGGCAAGGTGCTGGGCTTCAGCTTTGATGGCACAGGGCTTGGAGATGACAACCAGCTCTGGGGCGGCGAACTGCTACTGGCCGACTGTCAGGGCTTTCAGCGCCTGGCAACCCTGAGCCCGATGACACTGCTCGGTGGCGAGCAGGCCATTCGCGAGCCTTGGCGCCTGCTCTATAGCCTGCTGTTGCAAAACCATGGCATTGAAGAGTTGCAGCAATTGGCGGTCTTTGCCGCCGAGCCTGCAGCCAAGCTGACAAACCTTGGCAAGCTCGCCAACAGTGGCATAGGTCCCAAGAGCCATTCCATCGGCCGTTTATTCGATGCCGCCGCCGCGCTGCTGGCGAACTTGAGACTCAGCCAATATGAAGGCCAAGCCGGGATTATCCTGGAAACCCTTGCCCGCAGGGCCATTGCCGCCGGGAAACAGCAAAGGGTTGAGAAGCTTGGCTTAGAGCTGAAGCTTGAACATGAGCTCGAGCCGACTAACACTCGCGCCGAACTGGTGCTTGGGCAGTGGCAAAGCGCGCCGTTATTTTCGGCGCTGCTGCTAGCCTGGCGCACCGAGCCGGACAGTGAACTGCTGGCGCTGGCCTTTATTCAGGCCATAGGCAAAGGGATTATTACCGCGGCGCTCAAGGCCCGTAACTGGCTCAAGGCCGAAGGAATAGACGAGCTGCCGCTGGTACTGAGCGGCGGCGTGTTTCAAAGTAGGCTTCTCAGTGAATACTGCCACCGGGAACTCGCCCGGCTTGAATTTCACCGCTTGAAACCCGGCCTGGTGCCGGTCAATGATGGCGGTATCGCCCTCGGGCAGCTCTGGTATGGATTACATCAACCCGGGCTCACACAGAGCTTGGTCGAACGTTGAAATTACTGATTGATATCAAGGCATCTGCCGCCAAAGCGGCGCATGCTCAGATTAAGGAACCAAAGGGAGTTCATTATGTGTAAAGATTGCGGATGTTCACTGCCCAGGGGCAACGGCGGGCATCATTCTCACGAGCATGGTCATTCTCACGGACACGATCACAAGCACGGTCACAGTCACTCTCATGGCCATTCCCATGAGCACTCTCACAGCCATTCTCACAGCCAAGGCACAGCACACACCAACCCACAGCTGAACGACAGCAAGACACTGTCGGTGATCCACAAGATCCTCGACAAAAACGACATCGAAGCTCAGCACAACCGTGAACACTTCGAATCCCACAAGGTGATGGCCTTCAATATCATGAGTAGCCCCGGCAGTGGCAAAACCAGCCTGCTGGAGCATTTTGGTGCCTATACAGACAAAAAATACTGCGTCATTGAGGGCGATCTGGAAACCTCGCGGGATGCCGACCGCCTCAAGGCCAAGGGCATAGAAGCGATTCAGATCCAAACCGGCAGCGCCTGCCACCTGGATGCCTTTATGGTGCACGGTGCCCTGCACCAGCAAGCGCTCGACAACATGGATATCTGCTTTGTCGAGAACGTCGGCAACCTGGTGTGCCCGGCCAGTTATGATGTGGGCACCCACATGAATATTGTGCTGGTTTCCATCCCCGAGGGCGACGACAAGATTGAAAAATATCCTGTGATGTTCCACCGCGCCGATCTGGTGCTGCTGACCAAGTGCGATCTGCTGCCCTACTTTGACTTTGATGTCGCCGAGGCCCGCGCCCAGGTGAGTAAACTCAACCCCAAGGCCGAGGTATTGGAAGTCTCTACCAAAGATCCCGCCAGTTTGACCCGGGTCGCCCTGTGGCTGGATAAGCAGCTCGCCGCCTTTGCCGAGCGCACTTCGGAGGCCTGCTGATGTGTTTGTCTATCCCATCCCAGGTAGTGGAGCTGCACCCCGAAAGCCAGAGCGTTACCGTGGAAACTCTGGGGGTTAAACGCACTGTGAGCTGTCATCTGTTGGATGAACCGCTTGCCATTGGTGACTATGTGCTTATCCATATCGGCTTTGTGATGAACAAGATAGATGCCGAATCTGCCGCCGAGAGCCTGGCGCTGTACCGTGAGATAGCGGCCAAACTGGAGGCGGAAGATGGCAGAGCTTGAACTCAGGCAACTGTACGACGGCTTTCGCTGCCCGGCCACGATCCGTAATCTGGCCGAGGAAATCACCGCACTGGCTCCCAAGCTGGCCGAGCCACTCAATATCATGGAGGTCTGCGGCGGCCACACCCACACCATAATGAAATATGGCCTGCTGCAGCTGCTGCCGGAAAATATCCATTTCATTCATGGCCCGGGTTGCCCGGTATGTGTCATGCCCAAGGAGCGGATAGATCAGGCCGCCGCCCTCGCCCGCCTCGATGATGTGATCTTGGTGACCCTGGGCGATATGATCCGGGTTCCCGGCTCCAAGGGTTCACTCGCCTCTGTGCGCGCCGAAGGCCATGATATCCGCGCCGTCTATGCCCCGCTCGATGCGCTGAAAATCGCCGCAGAAAACCCGGACAAGACCATAGTCTATTTTGCCATCGGCTTTGAAACCTCCACGCCGATGACGGCGATACTGCTGGAGCAAGCCGAAGCCAAGGGCCTTAGTAACCTCTTGTTTCATATCAACCATGTGCTGGTACCACCGGCAATAGATGCGGTAATGAGCCACCCCGAGACCAAGGTCAACGCCTTTATCGGCCCGGCCCACGTCAGCGTTATCAGCGGCGCCCGCATCTATCGTCCGGCGGTGGAACGTTATCACACCCCTGTGGTGGTCTCGGGCTTCGAGCCGGTGGATGTCATGCAATCCATTCTCGCGCTGGTCAAACAGAAAGTCAGCGGCCGCTGTGAACTGGAAAACCAGTATCAACGCGCCGTCAGCGAACAGGGCAATCTATTGGCGCAGCAAAAGGTAGAGCAGTTCTTTAAGGTACGCCCCAGTTTTCGTTGGCGCGGCCTTGGCCCCATTGCCGACTCGGCACTGATGCTGAAACCCGAATACAGTCACAGGGATGCCGAACGCCGCTTTGCCGAGCGCTTGCCGGTGAAACAGATAGACGATCACAAAGCCTGCCAATGCGGCGATATTCTGCGCGGCATGGCCAATCCCAAGGATTGCAAAGTATTTGGCCGCGGCTGCACCCCGCAAACACCGCTCGGCAGTTGCATGGTCAGCTCTGAAGGCGCCTGCAATGCCTATTACAGATATGCCGGAGTAAACTGATGTCCGATAAACGAGTACAACTGAGCCATGGCGGCGGTGGCCGGGAAATGGCTGAGCTGATCAACAAGCTGTTTTTCGATGCCTTCGACAACCCCATTCTCAGACGCGAAGAAGACGCCGCCTGTTTGCATCTTGGCGGCGATTGCGCCTTTACCACAGACTCATTTACCGTGGCGCCACTGTTCTTCAAAGGCGGCGACATCGGCAAGCTGGCCATTGCTGGCACAGTCAACGACTTAGCTATGATGGGCGCCGAGCCGCAATATTTAAGCTGCGGTTTTATCATAGAAGAAGGCTTTGAAATCAGCCGCCTGAAACAGATAGTCGCCAGCATGGCCGATGCCCTGTCTCAATGCGGAGCCCGCATCGTCTGCGGCGATACCAAGGTAGTGCCCAAAGGCTGCGCCGACGGCATTTTCATCAATACCTCGGGGGTAGGCCGCATTCTCAAGCCGGGCATTTCGGCTCATGCGCTCAAAAGTGGCGATGCCATCTTGCTTTCGCGGGACATAGGGCGTCACGGCGCCGCCATCCTGAGTGCCCGTGAAGGGCTGGAGCTGGAGTCTGAACTCAGCTCCGACTGCGCCGTGCTCTGGAATGTGGTGGAGCAACTGATCGCCGCCAATCTGGAGATCCACGCCATGCGTGACGCCACCCGCGGCGGCTTGTCGGCCGTGCTCAACGAGTGGGCCAAGGCCTCGAGTAAGGGCATTACCCTCAGAGAAACCGCCATTCCCGTCTGTGATGAGGTACGCGGCGTCTGTGAACTCTACGGTTTTGAGCCCTGGGATCTCGCCAACGAAGGCAGCTTTGTCATCGCCCTGCCCCGCGAACTCGCCGAAGGCGCGGTCGAAATCATGCGCCGCTTCGGTCATTGCGACCAGGCCTGCATCATAGGCGAAGTAGGCGAACAACATCCTGGTAAAGTGGTGCTTGAATCGGCCTGGGGCAGTCGCCGTTATTTGGATCTGCCACAGGGCGAGCTGTTGCCGAGGATCTGTTGATGCACGAGTATTCTATCGTCAGCGCCCTGATGGAGCAGTGCCAGCAACTCGCCGCCGAGCACGGCGCCAAGGGCATTGCCCGGGTCGCCATCAAGATAGGCGCCATGAGTGGCGTCGAGCCTGAGTTGGTTCGCACCGCCTTCAACACCTTTCGTGAGCACAGCGTCTGCCACGATGCCGTGCTCGATATCGACATAGCGCCGCTGACGCTCTCCTGCAATCAGTGCCAGCAGCAAAGTACCCCAGAGGAACGTACCGTCATCTGCCCTCACTGCCACAGCCAGGATACCCGGGTCATAGACGGTGAAGATATGCTATTGATGCAACTCGAGTTAATCACAGATTAAGCCTGCCCAGACAAAGCGGCACCACTATCTGTGTTGAGCTACACGCTGTAAAACTTAAGGCCAAAGGCTATCGCGTTCGGTAATGCCTTTGGCCATATATCTTTGGCCTTTTCATCACTCCTTCCCCCATTACTGTCTTACCGTCAGTAAAAGCCTTTAGAGTCTCATTTCTAAACCATGGCTGCGCTTGCGGCTTGTTTCGCCAAGCCAACTTGGTTATTCTAACGATAATTCAATTAGTTATAAAAACAGCCAATACAGGGATGGCTGGCATCATTTCGCCTTCAGGCAAATTCAGGGACGAAGTCAGTTTCGTGCCCGTGCGGTAGCTATGGCGGATACTTTATGGCGGATAATTATTTTAAGCGCAGACACGACTCCCTTAATCTACGCGATTAAACTCATCCTGTGTTGGCCAATTTAACTTGACCAATACACAACAAACAGCGGGGCTCTGGCTTAACTCATCCGTGAGAAACACGGCAACCGACACTTGCTTTCATAGGGAATCATTATATTTATTGCTATTAAGGAAAGTTTTGAGTATATAGTCGACACCTTAAAACCGTTATTTACTGAATTAGCAAGCAATATATTTAAAGCGCGTATACACCTTTCAACTGCCAAAAGTAGAAATTATGCAATGGTCTAAACTTAAAAAGCGAGTTGAAGAAAATTTTGCTGAATCCATCAAAGGCAGAATTGAAATATTTACAACTTCTTATCGACGACAAGGTGAAATTGCTCGAAGTTGGGTTGTCATTGATGGCAAGCAAGGCATAAGTCTTACTGATTATGAGTCTTGGTCGGAACAAGGGGCATATTTTCATGAGTTAACCCCAACAGATTGCCTGAAACATAAATCAGTAGATGGCTTAGAAAGAACTATGGGGAGTTTATATGAAGCAGGTGAGTTCAGCAGTTATGACTTCAAAATTATATGTTTCGAGTCATTGAGCCTATCCGCTCATGATTGTATTAAATCTGAACATCCGCTATTACGTGTCATAGGTGTTCTTCATCGTAAACTAGGTAAGGCTAAGGTCAATGAAATGCTAAAGGACCCTCATCCAATGGTTGTTTACTTTGCAGATTTTCGTATAAAGGCAGAGGCAGATGACCTTTCCCAATATTTAAAACCATTTCCGGATAACAAGCTAGATACCGCCCTTAAAAACCAGGAAATTCCATGATAGATTTCACCTCTCTACCAGATGAAAACACAAAACGATTTGTCGCCGTACTAAATAAGAAAGTTGATATGGGGCGCCTGTACAATGCCCTGGGTCATATGACGGCCGGACTGGTCGCTGAAGTAAATGACTTAGACAGACTCTGTTTTCTGCAATATCGGGATAAGGAAGAAGGTATTCATCCATCAATATCCCATTATCCATTTATCGTTCTTAAGGCTGACAATTCGAACAAGATCAGAAAAGTCCGTGAAGAACTCCTGCAACGAAATATCCCATTCACTGACTTTACAAACACCATGATAGTAGGAACATCCGCCGAGCAGGTAAAAGCAACGGCTGAGACATCCGAGCAAGATCTGGAATACTTTGGTATTTGTATGTTCGGCGATACGACAGTGCTTAAAGAGTTTACCGGTAAGTTCAGTTTATTCAAATAGTAGGACAGCAGATACGGAGCGCTATACTACAATCTTCAGATTCTGAGGCAGATAAAATCAATGAATTAGCCGACAACGAGGGCAACTTTCATCTGGAATACTGTGTTTAGATTGCCCTATATGAGGCCGCAAGCGAGAGCATTGAAAACAAAAAGCAATATATTTCTGCTAAGTTTAGTATTGCATCTAAGAGATGAACCTTCACCCCCCACAACCCGATTGAACCATTTTGGATAGTAATCGATTGAAAATCGATGTTCAAATTCAGATGGCAGGTTAGATATAAACAACCATTTGAAAATCTAATAGTAAAAGATAATAAGATACATTTTTTGGACTGATATTTTCGATAGCGAATCAAGTCCAAATTTATTAAAAGGAAGTAATATAGTGACAGAAGTAAACCAAGAGATATTATGGGATAACGTATATGATGCTAGAACGGCTGTATTCGAAAAGAAATTTGGCCTGTTCCCAGATGAAATCCTTAAACTGGGTCATATGACAGGTGTATGGCCAGGTGGTGGCTTGTTTAAGTCTAAAGCCAGCGAATTGGGTGACGACCTATGGCTTTACACCACTTTTGGTTTAACCAATCCGGATATGCCAACCCAGTACTTGCCCCAAAACATTAATCAAACAGATGGTAACATTGAGCTGACTCTGACAAAGAAAGAAACAGTTCCTGTCTATCCTGAGCGGCCGGGTTATGGATACGAAATTATAGTACTTACCCAAGGTGAGGCAGATTGGCCACTAGGTTTGTTGCAATGGGCCGTCAATGCGGAAATGCTTAACGATGCAGACCTTTTGGGAAGAGTCAAAAAGTACAACGGCCTAACTATTGAAGATGTTGTGGTGGGAGACGGCGATTACGTCAATGTACTTATTACCCAGGCACACAGTCCGCTGCCAGGTAGCTTCACATTACCTAATGGTGAAGGCCAACTACTGATAGCGACTGTGATTACTGACGATGAGATGGCCTGGTCAATGAAAAACGGTCGAGACAAGCTGTTAGCCAAACTCCTTGCATCGAACGATAAGCAAGTCAGTGTCATTAACAGACCTTCGGTGTTAAATCCCGCTTCCATTAACTACTCGGACATCGACAATCGAGAACAGGCAGAAGAGCTCGCAGCTCAAGGTATGTTACGAAAAACCTATCTCTTCCCATTGAAGTTTGGTGGTCAGGACGATCCAATGAATGTGGTCTATCTACCAAAGACGGCCTCACTGAGCAAAAAAGTGTTCGATCAACAGGTCATGGAGCTGGCCCAGCAAGGAAACATAAGTAACTACTCGGCCTCACCGAATTATCAAGCAGATAGTTTTATACCGGAAAGTATCGACATTGTAGCTGATGGCGAAGCCGGGATATCAACTAGAATTGAAGTGTGGTAATAGGTAGCTCTGGCTTTATTTGACTCTTGACACAAGTCGGTTAACAGCCCAGCTACCCGCACTGAAAGTAATTAAGGTGTTCTCATTGAGATACATTGAGGACACCTTATTAACAGCCTGTGCTTGTTGTCAGTGTACCTACTGCGAATGAAGCTTGAGCCTTGAGCCCCGAGGCGCTTGCAGAAGCACAGATGACTGTATCATTGAAATCCAAAGTTAGAATAATTTAGCATTGCCACCAATAGTTGCCAAGTTAAAGACGCTGCTATATTTCACTATCCATATCTCATAAATAAAAACCATGAATAACGAACAATTAATTAACGCTATAAGAAATAAAGAAGCTGATAAATTAAAGTGCTATAGCTATGATGACATGTGGTACGATGTTATTTCCACGCAAATACCAGCTGGCTTTGAGCATTTACTAAACAACTACCCGTTTAAAAACAATGAAGAAAAGAAGGTTATCTTTCTTCAACTATTGATGAGTGATATAGAACATTATTTAAAGGAAGACTGCATTGGAGTATTCCTGAATCATTTCCCCCCTGAACAGCTCAAAGTTGATTTCCCTGAAGGGATACTCACAATAACACAGTATGAGAACAGTTTTTATGTTTTCAAAAAACTCGTTGAGAATAAATTTCCACTAGATCACAACATATTCCTACTTATGGGCTGCCGAAATAATCAGAAAGAGTATCTAGAATTTATCACTCAGCATTTTAATGTAACTGATGAGATCTTGGAGCAAGCGCTAGATCAGATCATAAACTCAGATTATTTTGGTGAATCCAGCACAGATGCAACTCAAATTTACTTGATAAAGTACCTGCTAGAAATGTTGAATGTAAATTGCAAGCTACCAGGAACGTCCGACCATGATTGGTTATATCAAGAGTGCTTCGAAAATGTTCCTCCTGCAGCTAAATACTTCTACACTGATGATTTTGATATAGCAATTCTTTATGATCAAGAGTATTGGGAATATATCTCTGAAAACTACCTGGAAGATGAAGACTATGAAAGCCTCTACCTTGCAGCTCTTGATGATATAAAAAACAGTAACCTGGATATAGATTTTGAGCAGATGCAAGCTATATTCATCGATTTGAACATGCCGGCTGCGGCGCAAATATTTTCTCATTAGACAATTGTCAAAGAAGCGCTCATATCAGTAAGCAGAGAGCCATTGTCTATTTGGCTCAATTAGATCTATCTTGGAAACGAACTCAACATGAACAACAAGTATAGAGCTCCAGCGAGCAAGTGCAATGGCTTCCCCAAAGGTCTGAAGCTGCTAGTTCCTTTTATGCTCCTTATATCGACTCCCTGTACCAAAGCACATGCCACTGATTGGTATTGCTTCGTGTCTCAAGATGAAGCCCATCCAATATACTTGGCTTTTTCCTTTGGCAATGAAGAGAGCAAAGAGTCCCTGGTTTGGTATAAAAATGGCTCAGATGTCATCAAGCTTGAGCAAACGAGTCTTGAAGGCATAGAAATCACCGAAGGGAGACCCTACGAATATACCTATAAATACCTGGAAAAGGTCGATGGAATGACATCTGGAAACTATACCATTGTTGTTCAAGGGGCAAATTTTTACCGTTTTGAATATAAACCGAAAAATAAAAATAAGGTTTATGAATTCAACATGGACCCTGAATCCCAGTTGGACGATACTTGCGTCTGGCAATGACCCTGCCTTCAGGTTTCTTTGGCCGTAACAGTAAAATCAAGTCAAAGGTTGTGCTTACTAGCTATCCTATCAAGCCAACCTATTGCTGCTGAGATTCTAACCTCTTCTAAAGCAACACCAGGAACAACAATAATATCGCTCCGGCACTAAATAGATTGGTTTTCCAGAACGAATCTTTGGCAAGAGTGTGCCTAATCAGTACACCACTCCCCCTCAGCCAACCTGCCCAGCAACCGGCTATCAGTGCTTGTAGCATTAAAATAGTCCCCACCACCATATAGGTCAGATCCAACCAACTCTTGGATGGAAACATGGAAGGCAACAGGAGTAATCCAACAATGCCCGCCAAGGCAGCCCAACTGCAACCCACCAGCAATGCCAACAGAGAAGATAATAAAAATCCCTTTAATCCTTGCATCACACTCTCCTTGTTTTCGATGAAATGGCTTCCCTACCCGTAAACCTTTACTATTTTTTATCTATCCCTATGGTGAGAGTCAAGGTGAGTGACGACGTTAAACCTCAGCACAGTTTGCCCGCCTATGGAAAAGCTGGTCTGAACAATACCTGAAAAAACATCAGAGAAATTACGCTTTGACTCACGCAGTTACTTCAATCCCAGTTGCTGGCGACCAGTTTGATTGAGATAAGGCGCCACGTCACTCAAAGGTAAAAAGAATTCATTTTCGCAGCCGTTACCGCGAGGATATTCCCAGAATCTGAGCCCATCCAGCCCATCCTGGGTTTCCAGAGTTAAGTGGTAATAGCCCTTTGCACCATATTCTGTACTACCACAATCGAACTCGGGATCTTCCTCTTGTTCACCAGTTGGGAACCATTTGGCCTGCAGCCCAGATGGCAACTGATGTGTCTGCTTATCGGGGTCAGTATCGTAAAACCATTGCCAAGGGTGAAAACGCTCACCTGTATTAAGATCAAAATTGGTATAGTTAATCGATATTCCGCTGGCGCCATGCCCTGCGGCCCAACGGTAGAATCTGACACTGAGCCAGGTGTCGTTAGCAAAACTCAGCTCTACAGCGGTTTCGTCGCTGAAAGCTGTGCCCATGCGCCCGAGAAAGTCTCTGCGAGTTTCGTAATAGAGTTCAAGCAACTCAACGCTGGTAAGGCGTTGTTTAAGCCAATGATTGATTTTATTCAGCCCGGCTTGCGCGCCCCGAAGTTCAAGCCCCATCTCACCACCGTAGGTAAGCTCACGAAATTCCAAGGCGTTGTTGAAACTTTGCCAGGCACCGCGCTTTATTTGGGGCCGGGTTTCCAAGGCCTGATTATAGGCTTCGCTGCTGCAGTCTGTTGCGCCATCGGCGGCAGTGACTCGGCTGAGGCTGATAGGTAAGGTTTTATCCCTTTGCGCCAGATACCAAGTGCCCTGTAACTGATCATCTTGAAGAGAGAGTCGCCAACGACCGCTGTCATCTTGCTCCTGGAAATGGTTGTCTTTGAATTCCAGGCTGATAGGCATCAAGTATTTCAAATAATAATAGCTACCTGAATCGCCATATTCGTTAATGCAGGCGCGGATCTGCGTCTTTCCCAAAGTGCCCTGCCATACACCGGCCATAAGCCTGCTCTCTTGCTTGGTCATGCCATCTTGACTGGCATAGGCGCAGGTGCTGGCCATTAACAACGCAGAAGCATAAACAAAGGTTTTGACTGCCATCCCTGTTTCCTTATCCTGATGATCGAAAGCTGGCAGCCTAGGGGATGATTCGATGAAAAGCAATGGCCTGCACCTGGCATTCAAGCAAAATGCGAACCCGGGCAAGCGGCGCACGCTTGCGCTTAACTCCCCGTGCTGACAGGCACTCACAAGGTGATAGGACTTGAAAGTGCCTGCTTCGAACTATTTAGGTTATTGCAGACCGGCCTCGAAAGTGAGGAAAATTTCACTGACTGTCTTATCCGCAAGACGAGTGTCGGCGTTAGGTTGCTCGAATGATGCATGCAACATATAGCGGCCGGCGCTGGGCAGTTCAAAACTCACCTTGCCTTCTTTGTCTGAGGTCAGCGTCAATTCCTGTTTCTGGTTACGGTAAAGCGTGCCTTCCTTCACAATCGCAACTTCCACACCGGCAATCACTTTACCCTGGAAATAGAATTGCAGCTCAGTGGGTTCCTGCTCGACTATGTCAGCCGGATGGGTCAAGGGTTTGAGTTCCAGGTATTCCCCTTTCACTTCAAAAGCCTTGTCACTTGGCTTGTTGAGGGTGACATAGGACTCGACCCGTGAGAAATACAGCGCCCCTTCGAGATCGTACGCCCCTTTTGGCATCATCGCCTTGGTGGTTTGCTTGTCAGTACGGCTACGGACGCTGTCTTGCTGGCCCTTGAGCTTATAGCGCGACATATATCTTGGCTGGGTCTCTTTCTCGAATCTGTAGGTGCCGTCTTCGGTCAGGCGATAGTCAAACACAGACTTACGGCTGCCGCGATAGCTCGAGGATGGTCGCTCCTTGGTGCCGGACGGAGTAACGATTTGCACATCTTCAGAGCCAAAAGGTTTGTCAAACAGGAAGACTTCGTTACTGGCGCTGACATCTGAAGTGATCCACACACCTTTGCCGGGATCGGCAGAGACATTAAACTGGCTGGGCAGTATAAATCTGTCATGGGCCTGCGCCGTTTGTGCCAACAGACAGGCCCCCAGGGCCAACAAGAGTTTGCTTGTTTTCATCATCTTTTACTCCACTAGGTATTGAAGGCTAATCGTGCCGGTTTCTATGGTGGGCGCTATTTCAGCTTTGAAAGGCTTGCCGTCGAGCTGAAATTTGTGTCGTACCAAATCCCGGCCACCGTGCTCTCGTACCACTTCCACCAGCAAGGTATATTTGCCGTTGGCAACCTGGCCCCCTTGGTCATCTTTGAGGTCCCAGCTGATGGGATACTTGCCCGCAGGCCGTGTTGCCGACGCAATGGCATCGACAAAGTTCATGTCATCCCGCCCGGCCTTGCGCCACCAGCGACGAATGTCTTTCAGCCACTTGTACCCCTCGCCTTCCTGCATAACCCAAAGGCTCAAAGTTCGCACGCTCTGCCCTTTGGCATCTTCCACCCACACGGCTGTGTAAGGCCTGTGGTATTGGCCCGTGGTGATTTCCGGCAGTGTCAGATTAATCTCCAGCGAATCGGCTTGGGCCTGCCCCAGGGTTAAGCTGCTACTCAGTAATACCGCCAAGGACAGAGACAATCTGGTTTTCAAAGGTTTGCCACTCATACATTCTCCATTCACAACACACCAAAGGTAGGGGGTACTAGTTCATGCTTTGCCGTCTGTCACTTTGAACTCAGGGAACAAACAGCAGATAGATAAGGGCACAGGCACTGCTGACACCGACCATGGCCAGTAAGGATTTTTTCAATCTACGGCTCTGAGGCAACAGCAGGAAAGCACCGGTCAGGGAAAACAGGATGATGAGAATTGAACAAAGATCCAGCATCCAGACCCACAGGGTGCCACTGTTACGCCCCTTATGCAGATCATTGAGTACTGCGATAAGACCATAATCTATCTGCTCGACATAGGCTTTCCCGTCCAGCAGATCCAGGGTAATGCTCTGATAGCGCCCCGGCCCCTTGTGCACCAGCGCCACTTCATCTTCACTGAACTCGGCACTCTGACCATCCACTCCCCAGTGGCTACTGAGCCAATGCGCAGTGGCTTCGCGCCAATCCGGGTCTTCACTATTCACCGGCAACAAAAATCCCGGCAGGGCTTCTTCCGATGCCAGGCTTTCTCCGCCCTGGCGGATAAACCAATCCGGATGATTGAGAGTAATACCGGTAAAGGCAAAGAACAGCATCAACAGCAGCAGTGCCATGGAAACATAGATATGAACGACGCGGGCGAAATGGAGCGATGACTTGCTGACTCTGAACTTCAATTAAGGTTTCCACATAGCGCAGGCCGCCAGTGGGCTGCCTGTTAATTGACTGTTATTGGCCAATACTAAATAACAATCATTCTTGCCTTAATGCTATTTACCTTATTTACACTCGCCGGCCGTTGCCCAGTCGACATAGCAAACCCGTGCCTCTCCCAAGTCACTGAGGAAGTTGAGCCAGTATATTTGATGATCGGCCAGCTTATCGCCCGGGCCTTTCACTTCAAGCCAACTAATGCGCCCTTCGGCGTCAAATAACACAAGATCCGGATGGCCACTGCGGTAATGCTTGAGATCGCCAAGCATACGTTCAAATACCTGAGCGAGCCTGGCGCCGGAAAGTGCCGCCAGCGTCAGTTCCAGCGCCTGTTGCGGCAGGTTTTCCCAGTAAACCCAATCATTTGCCAGTCCTTGCTTTTGCTGAAAATGGCGCCAAATAACAGCGCCAGGCTCCCGAGCGATTTCATCAAGACGCGCCGTGATGGCCTCTTGACGCCGACTAACAAACTCCTCGGTGAACATATCCCGTGGGCTGCGCTGAAATGGATTATCGAATACCGCCTTAACGGGGGCAAAAATAATGTCCCAAAAGGCGAGTCCAAAGAGGCCACAAAGCAAGGCATTCTCGAGAAAAAACGCCCGGTAACCGAGCGCTTCAAAGTGCGCAGCGACACGCAATTCAACTCGTTCACCATTGGGTGTGAGTTGCAGAGCTATCGCTGGCGGCGCACCCAGTCTACCCGGCACATTTTCATTCAGCGCTTGCAGTCTTAACATCAAAGAATCAAGCGCCAAGGAATCAGGCGCTTCACTATGGCCTGATGGTGAGGCAAACTTGCTGTCTTTGCCATTTGGCAATTTTTTAAGCAGGCGTTTGCCAATACGTTCTATGATTTGCCACTGACTCTCATTACCGGCAAGGTCGCAAAGGTGCAGCAGCGCATGAGTCAGAGCCCGCCACTGAGCCTGTTTTTCCAGGCAGCGGCACAGGCGTTCCCTTGCTAGCCAATGTTCGCACTGCGAATAGACACTGATGGCAAGAGTAGTTTGCCCTTGC
The DNA here is from genome assembly GCF_043103185.1 of Shewanella sp. YQ_9. Taxonomy (NCBI): domain Bacteria; kingdom Pseudomonadati; phylum Pseudomonadota; class Gammaproteobacteria; order Alteromonadales; family Shewanellaceae; genus Shewanella; species Shewanella sp. YQ_9. The sequence continues at coordinate 151,222 of NZ_JBICJO010000042.1, read as the reverse complement.
CTTTCGGCTTCGCGGCCTATCAGAGTCAGTAGTTTTTGCCGGCGCCGCTCGAGTAAGGGGTTAGCCTCGGGCATCGCTGAAATGGCATTAAGCTGTTCAAGCAGCAATGGAATATCCAGCAGCTGTTTGGCTAGTATCGCCTCTTCTATCTGCTGACTCATATGGCCAAATGCCAACGCGACGTTAAGCTGCTCTGGGCTGTCATAGGCGCGGTGGGCCTTGTCCAGCACAGTGACTTCAAAGCGCTGCAAGCCCAGATCGCTGAGCACAAACTGGCTCAGATCCTGATAACGGTTGCCAAAATAGAGCAGCAATAGGCCATCGAGAAGCCGCTGGCATTTAAGCTCAATCCATTCTATGCCCAGCTCAGAGTTCAGTTCGCCAATCAATAACTGTGAGTCTTGGGGCCCGAGCGCCAGCATGGTACGTTTCAGTGTCTCCTTTGAGGCACCATTTACGCTTTTACCTAGATGCAGCACAATATCGACCAGCCCCCCAAGACTATTCTCGCCCTCCGAGGCTCGACTCTGTTGCAGTTTGAGAAGCGCCCGGCGCAGCTCTGTGAGGGTGACCCCTTTGAGCCAGGTTTCAGTGTTTGGCAATGATGAAGTGCTGATGAGCTCCGCTTGCTCAAGCCCCTTTATCGCAGGTTCAAGGGCCCCTATTTCCGGGTAGTTAAGCTTATCGGTGCGAAACCACTCGCCCTTGCGGGATAAGAGACGCACCAGCAACATCCGCGAAGGCTTGGTGCAGGCAAGGTACGCCGCGCGTAACCTGGCAAGCTCGCTTGGCAAAATATCCAGATAGCGGCGGCTACCCTCCAGCAAGAGTTCAAAATTGCTCAGGTAATAATCGCTTGCAAGTTCAAGAGTGGCCGGTTTCACTAAGGTTTTTGCCGCTAAGGTTTCTGCCATTAGGGAGCTTCGTCTGATTTCACGGTTTTCAGTTGTTCAATCGGCATGGGGCTGGCGAAATAGTATCCCTGCAGCAGGAATATACCGCGCTTTTTGAGGTACTCCACCTGCTCCGCCGTCTCCACGCCTTCGACTATCATCTCAAGCTCTGACTCCATACCAAAGGCGATAATGGCATCCAGCACACCACGCTTGAGATCATTGGTGCCTATGGTATCGGTAAACATCTTATCTATCTTGATGCTGTCGATCCCCAAGGCTTGAATATACTTAAAGCCGCCATATCCGGTGCCGAAGTCATCAATTTTAAAGCTGTATCCCCTCTCTGTCAGCCTGGCGATTTCCTGCTTGGCGGCGTCAATGTCGGCAATGGGCAAGCGTTCGGTGATCTCAAATTTAAGTCTGTCCGGCTCCGGCCAATTATGCTGTTGCAGCACACGACTGACATGAGCCTGCTCCAGATGTTCTGCCACCAGGTTGATACTTACCCAAGTGCCGCTCTCAAGCTCCGGCAGTTGTTGCAGTACCTGCTGCAGCAAAGATTCGGTAATGGGAATGATCAGGCCACAGGCTTCGGCATGCTCTACAAAGGCGGCCGGGGGGATAAACTCCTTGCCCTTCTTCCAGCGCACCAGGACTTCATAACCGACAATTTTGCCCTGATTAATATCGACTATGGGTTGATAGAAAGGGATAAACTCCTGCCGGGCAATTCCCCTTTGAATCATACTCTTGAGGGAACTGTGGTAACTCAGATAAAGCCAATAAACCCCGGCCAGCAGCACTCCGAGCAAAATGCTCAAGGGTAAACCGTAAACAAAGATCTTTTCTCTGGCGTAATCATCGAGTTTCTTTCCAAACCAGAGTTTTTGCTCCACCTGATGCTGCGTGTCCATCACACTGAGAAAATGCACATGGGATTCTTTGGGTACCGAGGGATTGCCGCGCTCAAATACCAGCCCTTCGGAGCCTGGAGCATGATGCAGAAACTCTATGTAAAAACAATCGCGGCAGGGAAGATTGATAATTTCACGGATCCAACTGCTGTCCAAAATCCAGTAAGCGGTATTGCCATTACTTCTGAAATAAACCAAGAGTTCCTGCTCGGTGTCATGCATGGCACCTGTAGTGGTTAGGCCAAAGCCCTGCCCTATGGGGGTGTCACTGGGAAGATCCGGCAATAGTAAATCCGAGCCAAGCGAACTGCAGCCCATGCCGGTTTTGGTTTTTATCCCCATCACCCGAAAATAGCGATTATAGTTTTCAGGTGCCCGCAATAATTTTGCGTCTTGCGGGCCACAATCAAAATGAAACTCAGGTACTTGATGGAGAATAATGTCATTGATGGAACGCTGTCTCTGGCTAAGATACTCTTCCATGAGTTTGAACTGATTTTTGACTATTACTGAGGTCACTGGCCTTAGCAATAACTCCGATGACAACAGCAAGAGAACTATAGGTAACAGCAACAGCAGCAAAACCCGTTTGTTCTCGGATACAGCCTTCATGATTATCGTCCTTGTAGAATGTCACTTCCCTTATACCCAGCCAGAGCGCCAGATACAATGACACAGGCAGCAAATACCCTATTCTACGGCAAAACCTTTTGCAGCCTGAGTAGGCAAAAACGGCCTTGGGCAATTTAGGTAAGCCACTGAAATTTATTGATTGACTCTTGTCTCTATCTCAACCTTTGGTTAACTTGGGCGCCTTTGAGTTTGGCATGCCTTTGTGCGCCAAGCCGAACATTTCAGCGACTAAGACTTTATTATTCGGAGCAGAAAATGAATGAAAATGTCATTCAGGCAATCCTGGTGTTTGCCGCATTTGTGGTAGTCAGCCTGATTATCGACCGTTTCCTGAAACAAGTGGCCGCCCGCTTTGACTCGGCGGCCAGCGAATCGTTTCGCTTGATCTCCAACTCCCAGCGCGTGGTACTGATATTTATTGGTGCCGTCTTGGCTTTATCCAAGTTGGGCTTTGATGTTGGCGCCTTGGTTGCCGGACTCGGGCTCACCGGCTTTGCTCTGGGTTTTGCCCTCAAAGACGCCATATCCAACCTGATTGCCGGCATTATGATAGTGCTCTATAAACCAATAAAGCTGGGCAATAAAATCGATATTACCGGCTCCAAGGGGACAGTGGTGGATCTCAACCTGCGTTATATCACGGTAAAGGATGAAGGCGTGACACATCTGGTGCCCAACTCTTTGTTCCTCAACAATAAAGTTTCCATTATTGATGAGGATAAGCAATGACGGTGCAGCTTTGGGATAAGGTTGCCAACCAGGTCAATTTCAATCTGGAAATCGATGTGCAGCGCTTCTGCCACTTGGTAAAACCCGATGCCAGAATACTGGACTTTGGATGCGGTTATGGCCGGATAACCAAGCAGCTGAAACAGTTAGGCTATCCTGAGGTGCTGGGGGTCGATCCCTCAGCCGCCATGATAAAGCGCGGCCTCAGTCTGTACCCGGACATCGATTTAATTCAGCTGCCACAACTTCCATTGCCTTTTGCCGATGAAACATTCGATGTGGTGCTGAGCTGCGCCGTTTTAACCTGCATGCCATCTGAAATGGCGCAAAAAGCCGCCATATTGGAGCTTAAACGCGTGCTTAAGCCTGGAGGCTTGTTCCACCTGAGTGAGTTTTGCGCCCCCATGACGAAACGTTTCACCTCAGGGCTGGGTACTCCTATGTGTTACCACACACCCATGCAGTTGCAGGAGCTGCTGGAAGACTTTGTCGACCTGGAGGATGAAGTCACGGCCTGTAGAACTTTGGCCGGCGATCCGGCTCAATGCTATCGAGCCTTTGCCAGAAAACCGCAGCAGGCTTTAGCTCAATTACGATAAATAGTCTGGATCAGATGAAAACCAAACTGGGTTTTGACCGGGCCATGCACTTCGAGCACCGGCTTTTTGAACACCACTTGATCGAACGCCTTAACCATCTGCCCTGGGCCAAACTCCCCGAGATCGCCGCCGCGTTTTTTTGAAGGACACTGAGAGTATTGTTTCGCCAGCTTGCCAAAATCTTCCCCTTTGGCGATACGGGCCTTGAGTTTTTCCGCCTCTTCACGGGTTTTAACCAAAATGTGTCTGGCGCAAGCTCTGGCCATGGGGTGTTTCTCCTGGGTCTATAGGGGTAAATTCGCGGCGGTATTTTAGCAAACAATCTGTGTTTTATCTGCAATCACTCTCTCTAATCCCCCTCTTTCATCACTCTCACTAATGAGATGGTCATGGCGCCGATGCAGGCTTTATCATCAAACTTGATAATTGAATCGCCCACTATCTCTTCAGCTAATGATGGGCTGTCCGCTGGGTAAGTACCGCCTTGCATCTTGGGGAGCCCCCATAAAGACGATAGAATGTTTCGCCGGGCGCTCACCTAAAAATCAGAGGCCCGGCTTTTAAATTCGCGGTGATTTAATGGCAAGCTTTCAGATGGCGGCCAGTCTCACCCACATTAAGGAATATCTACGTGGCATCAGCACCAACTGACCTTGAACGCCAAGCGGCGCGGTTTTCATTTAATAAGCGATGATATTGCCAGGGCTCTTGATGATATGCCTTACGTCAGTTGCGGCCTGTTGCACCTGCAACTACTGCACACCTCTGCCTCGCTGACGCTCAACGAAAACGCCGATCCCACAGTGCGGCAGGATTTTGAGGCCTGGTTCAATCGCGCAGTGGCCGAAGATACCCCTTACTTTCGCCACACCTATGAGGGCGCCGATGATATGCCGGCCCATATTAAATCCAGCCTGCTTGGCACCAGTTTGCTGCTGCCTGTCAGCGCCGGACAGCTGGCACTGGGCACATGGCAAGGGATCTATCTTGGCGAGCACAGAGACAATGGCGGTCGGCGCCGCCTGCTGTTGACCCTGCAGGGGGAATAAAGCGGCAATACTTGGCAAACCGGTAAGAGTGAGCGGCACAGTTTTTGTTGAGATGCTTTTGTTGAGATGCTTTTTGAAGCGGGAGTGAAACCGCCTGTTTAAGTCAATATGACTCAAACAGGCCTGATTGTTACTCGGCTATCCGCTCAATTCTTGCCAGATAGAAACCATCGAAACCGGTTTTGGCCGGGCTGATGGTTTCCTCATCGAGTAAGCGGAAATGGCTTTGCTGCTTCAGAAAACGCGCTACCTGCTGCTCGTTTTCCTGCGGCATAATCGAGCAAGTGGCGTAAACCAGGATCCCGCCCACCTTCACCATGCGGCTGTAACTGCCGAGAATATGCTCCTGCAGTTCCATCAGCACCGGCAAGCGCTCCGGAGTATCACGCCATTTGGTGTCCGGGTTGCGTTTCAGCACCCCAAGCCCTGAGCAAGGCACATCCAAAAGTACCCTGTCGGCGCTGAGTTTCAAACGTTTGATGGTCTTGCTGGATGCAATCAGCCGGGTTTCCACATTGTGGGCGCCGGCGCGGCGAGCCCGCTGTTTGAGGTTATCCAGCTTCCACTGCTCAACATCCATCGCCAGCAGTCGTCCCTTGCCCTGCATTTTGGCGGCCAGGTGCAGCGTCTTGCCGCCGGCACCGGCGCAAGCATCAATGACCCGCATCCCTGGTTCAACCCCAAGAGCTTCGGCGACATGTTGCGAGCCGGCATCCTGCTGCTCGAACCAGCCCGACTTGAAGCATTCGGTGCGAAACAGCGCTGAATCTGAAATCACTTCAAGAGCGCTGGCAACCTCGGGGACTTCACAAGTCTCGACCCCTTCCTTGGCAAGACGAGCCTTGAGTTCTTCCCGGCTGCACTTAAGCAAATTGGTGCGTAGATAACGTTTGGGGGCCTGAGTCAAGGCATGGCGCTCGGCCGGCCAGTTATCGCCCAGTTGTTCACTCCCTAGCGCTTCGAGCCACTGTGGGCAACCATCGAGCAGCGCAGGCATAGCCTGGGCCTCAGCCATCCGCTGCTCAAGCAGCTCACTGTCCATCTGCAGCGCGTAGCGCATTTTCGGCAGCTCAAGGCCATTGGCCATATGCCAGGCGTTGATGAGTCTCGTGCCTTCACGCTCAATTTGATCCGCTGCAACATCGGCCAGAAAGCTGTAATAACTTAAACGGCGCAAAATATCACCGGTGACCAGAGCAATTCTGGCTTGCTCCCAAGGCTTGAGGCGCTCAGGTGCAAACTGCTTTGAGTAGGCGCGATCCAGCGGCGCACCTTGGGTCAGTACCTGATTGAGAATCGCAATGACCAGCTCACTGGCATGTTCGCTAAGCGGGGAGTTAAGCATATTTGGGCCTCGGGATGGAAAACCGCTGGATCATAGGAGTTCGCCCCCAGCTCTGCAAGGGGCTTGAGTGGCTTTGGCGGGATTAATCGGTTTTTAACTGAAAGTTTGCTGTATTTGCGCACCGTCTGTAGCGCTCCCCTAGGGCGAGGTAAAAAAGCCAGCTCAATTAAGCACGCTGCGAATTTTCTTCAGCAAGGTGTCGGCATTGGTGGGTTTGATAATGTAATCCTCTGCGCCCAACAATAGGGAGTTTTGGAAATGATCCACATCGGCATAGCTGGTGAGCATGATCAGCGGGATTTCCTGCAGCATGGGGGTTTTCTTGCAGACTTTGAGGGTTTCAATGCCGTCAAGTATCGGCATGTCTATGTCCAATAAGATGAGATCCGGCTTGAGGATCTTGGCCTTTAACAGCACTTCTACCCCATTGGTGGCCCTCTCAGCCCGATAACCATGCTGTTCCAGGATAGTAACTATGATTTTCAACACCACATCCTGATCGTCGGCCACCACTATGGTAGCCTTCTTGCCGCTGTCTTTTTTCTCCAATGCCGCCTTTTGCTGCAGCATCTGGTTTGAGAGCTCGTTGAACAATGACTCGCTCTTTTCCTTGAGGCGATTGAGTTGCGGGTTGATGGAGTAACGTTTCAGCTCCTCAATAAACTTGTTGATCTCTTCATCCGGCAGCGAGTGAAATACCCGCCTGAAAGCCTGCATGAAAGCACTTTCAGAGATGGAACTGAGTATTCCGTCAACATCTTGCATTATGCTGGTGATCAGCGACGACTGTTGCTTGCTGGCCACTTTGACTGACTCGTTGAGTCCTTCCAGGCAATCGGCAGTGTTTTGCAGCTCATACTGCATATCCAGATCCTGTTGATCGAAACGCTTGAGCTCGGATTTAAGCGCTATGATCTCAAGCAACTTGTATAAGGTGAGGATGATTTTATTATTGTCATAGATGGGCCGAATGGTGTCGTAACTGTCAAAAGCTTCGCGGCGACACAGTTCAAACGCCTGAGCCCGACAACTTTTTTCACACAACAACATACTCGCCTGTGGCACTGTTCTCAGGGCATTGAAGTGTTCATTGCCCTGAAGAAAGCGCTTCAGACTCTCGGCATGGGCCACATCCTGAAAACAATAGACCAATAGCATTCGGGTATGTTTCTCTTTTGAAAGGCTCGCCAGTTCCTTGTTCTCCACCCGGATATCCACTCTGAGAACCCGCTCGAAGTAGACATTGACTATGGCTTCCACGGGCTCGACCAGATCCTGATCATCAAAAAACAATATCAGGCTAGTTACGCTGTCTCTCATCCTTGTTCTCCCGACATACAGGCATTCAGGCCTGGGTAGCTTGTGATTGCGGCATGGCCCGCTTGACCAACGCCGCCTCGTGCTCAATCTGCTGGCGATATTGTGTTGAAGATGTCAATTGCCCTTCGGCGGCCTGTTGCTCCAACTCGGCAAACAGTTTGCCAAGACGCACTGCGCCGGATGAGTTGGCGGCGCCCTTGAGCGCGTGAGCCCGGCGTCTCAGCTCCTGGGCTTCCAGGCTCTCCAGCGCCTCAAACAGCGGCGGCAGTTCCCGCTCAAGTGAAGTAAGAAAGTACTGCACTATGGATTGGATTATCTCGTCATCCTCTGTCCCCAAGATCTCAGCTAACTTGTTGAGATCCAAAGGCGCCTCGGTATGAGCCGAGGGAGACTCGCCGATCATTTCATTCTGGCGGAACTGATTTTGGCCATGCCAGGCCAGTAGTTTGCTTTTGAGGGACTTGAATTCCACCGGCTTGGCCAGATAATCATCCATGCCAGCCGACAGGCAATTTTGCAGTTCGCCGGACATGGCATCTGCAGTGACGGCGATGATCAGGGTATGAGGCAAGTCCTGCTCTTGTTCAAGGCGGCGAATTTCGGCTGTCAGTTCAAAGCCGTCCATTCCAGGCATATGGCAATCGGTAAGCAGCACACTAAAGCCGCCACTCTGCCACATCTTCAGTGCTTCGAGGCCATCTTCCGCCAATTCAAAACGGCAGCCCAGCTTCTTCAACTGTAATGAGATCACTTCTCTGTTGGTCTGATGATCTTCGGCCACCAAGATGGTAAAACCGGCGTCGGTCGCAATATCTGTCTCTGAGACGCTACGGCCAATCCGCGTGGTTTCACCGGGAGCAAACATTTGCCATAACGCTGGATTCTGCCCGCTCAGCATCGCCAGAGCCGCAAGCACAGCCGTGGGTTTGAGCGGATGACAAGAAAGCATACAGACCCGCATATCCGCTTCAACCTTAGAGGTAATCGAGTCTTCATCGAGTAATAACAAGGCACATGGCAGCCCCTTTTCCCCCCGATTGCGATACTGTTTGTAAGCTTGGTAACTGTCGCTGATAAGCAGCTCGGATTCTGCCAAGCAGGCTTGTTCAAATAGGCTGCCTTCCAGTTGCCCGGAATCGAGGCACTGATACTCCAGTTCGAGTTGTTCAACAAGGTGCAACACGGCCACCAGATGTTGTTTGTTGTCGATACAGATAAGCAGTTTGATATTAAGCTCGCTGTAGCGCTGCAGCTCGGTTTCCCGGTATTCATCGGCCGCTTCACAGGGAAGACGGAGCCTGAAGGTACTGCCGACATCCGGTTGGCTTTCCACCTCTATTTTGCCGCCCATCAAATCGACAAAAGACTTGGTGATACTGAGCCCAAGTCCCGTTCCGCCATATTTACGGGTGGTTGAAGAATCTGCTTGGGTAAAGGGCTCAAATAATTGTCTGAGCTGGGCCTTGGTCATTCCAACCCCATTGTCTATCACCTCGAGGATCATCTCACTGTGGTTGTCATGGCTTTGACGACACTCAGTTCGCAACATAACCAGTCCCTGCTGGCGATTGCTGTGGGTAAACTTGATGGCGTTGCCCACCAAATTGAGCACTATCTGGCGGATACGCACAGGATCCAGGCGGATAAGCACCGGAAGATTCAGATCCGGCAGAATATTGAGAAACACGTTCTTGCTGGCGGCATTGAACCAGAGCACTTCTATGGTCTTCTCCAGAATAGACAGCAAGGAGACAGATTCTATCTCCAGTTCCATCTTGCCGGCTTCTATCTTGGAGAAGTCGAGAATGTCGTTGATGATCTCCAGCAGCGAGAAAGCCGAATCCCGGATGGTGCCTATCATCCGCTGCTGCTCGGCACTGAGACCGGTATCGCGCAGCAAATCTATCATGCCCACGACACCATTCATGGGAGTGCGGATCTCATGGCTCATCACCGCCAGAAAGCGGGACTTGGCCTGGCTCGCCTGATTAGCTTCGGCGCTCTCTCTCGCCAGTGACTGCTGCAGCGCTTTTTCATCGCTAATGTCCTGATTAATACCGAAGAGTTTCACCGCCACACCGTTGCGACGTATGGTGTCACCGGCAGCCTTAACCCAATGGGTCGCCCCGGTGCGCTGATTGATAACCCGAAACTCGGCCCGAAACGGCACCTTGTGATTGATGCAGGCGTTGACATTCGCCTCGGCGTCGGCGATATCTTCGGGATGTACCCGGGCACGCCAATCTCTGAAGGTCAGTTTCTCTGAATTCAGGCCATAGATGCTGCGCATCCTGTTATCCCAGATAAGCTCTCCGGACTCTATGTCCCAGGACCAGTTACCTATTCCACCTGCCTCGGAAGCCAGATCCCGCCCCTTAAGCAACTCCTCCCTTTGTTGCTTGGCCTCCATCAGACCGATTTCAAACTGCTTGCGCTGACTGATATCCTCAAACGCCATTAAAAAATATCTGGGCTGCTCGTGGCTGTCGCGGATGAGGCACACGGAAACATTCAACCAAAGGACACTGTCATCAAGGCGCAAATAGCGTTTTTCATCGCCGTGAAACTTAAGTTCATTGTTGAGCATTTTTTCACTGAAGCGCAGCCATCCATCAAACTGCTTGAGATTGAGCGCCACTTCGGGATCCATACGCGCTATCTGCTCACGGTCACAGCCTGAGATGTCACAGAACTTGTCGTTGACCTCAAGCCACTCGCCACTCATACCTATGCGGGCAAAACCCACTGAAGCCTGCAAAAAGGCCGCCCTATAACCCAGCTCCTGTGCCTGCAAGGTGCGATGCTCTGGCCGCTGGATTAACGGACTGGGCCAGAGCCAGTAGAGCTTTGGCGTCAGGCCATGGCTGGCACGCCATTGCAGATGAAACTCCAGTAAGCGGCCATCTTGATGCTTGAGGATCAAAAGCTGTGGCAAATGTTGTCCTGGAGTCCAAAACGGAGAGATAGAGCCAAAACCCAGTTGCAGCAATTCCTCAGGGCTATAGCCCAGTAGCCCGGCAAACGCCTGGCTCACCTCAAGAATATGATGGTCGTCTTTGAGTAACAGGAAAAGCCCTGAGTAAGGCTCTATATTATTGCCGGTATCCACGCCATTGATGCCTGGGATATTGTCGACGAAGCAACCACTGTCCGAGTCCAATGACACCCTTGGCGCCAAGGCACCCGTAACTGTTATCGCTTCAAGTTCCAATAGGCGAAATCGCACTTCCCCAGCGTCATTCTTAATGGGATAACTGCAAACCCTTGTAAAACGGCCATGGCTCCCCGGCATTCGTACCACAGTCGCGCCCCGACTCCATTTTGGCAGCGACATAAAACCGCCGGGGCTGTCGGCCCTGTCGAGAACAGCAGCCATCGTGAGCCTGGTTTCCGCAGAGTCAAAATCACAGATTTCTGCCAGGTTTTTACTGGCATAAATAATGGTACCCACATCGTCCAGTTCCGTAATAACAAGCGTTCTTGGCAATTGTTCAAGACTGGATTGCCATAATTGCAACTGTTGATTTTGCCGCTCAATCACCATCCAATGCTGCAAACGATTACCCAGATATTCACGAAGTTCGCTAATTTCGCGGCGCATGCCTGACAATGAAACAGCGACAAGATTGAAGCTTTCCATTCCCTGTTCGCGCCCAAGGGCAGTCAGTGTTCTTGCCAGCTTTTCCAGCGGTCTCACAAGGTCGATATAAAGCCAGACAAGGGCGAGCAATAATAGTGTTGTCAGCAGCGCGGCGGGCAAAAGCACTGGATTGGCACTAGGAGGCGGCGTGGCCACAATACTCAGTTGCCAGTCCTGACCATGAAGACCCGTAGCATTGACCGCACGGCTTAACTGCAAGGTTTTTAGCGTTTCATACCCTCTGGCCGGTTGGTTGCCTGCTTCCTCGCCCACCTGAGCAAGCCTCTTCCCTTGAGCGTCCGTAAGCATCACTTCAACCCGGGTAAAACCGGCTGTTTGTAAACGCATGGCTGTAGTATCCAGCAGGGACTCGAAAACTTTGTAATCCAGCGTCGCCAGCCAGTAATAGTTACCGGCTTCCTTGGCTGCTGGAGCATTGCCTTCCTGCTCTTTGAGTCGCAAGCCATCGCCTGAAATCCGGGCAAGGAAGGATACTTGTCTGCCCAATACCGTGTCCTGAGCCAGCAGTGCCACCTGAGGCAGTAACGACAACACAGGTTCGGCCTGTAGCTGCAGTTCGCGCTGAAGTTGCCTCAGGACTGGAGGGGCATTTTCATGTTCCTGGCCGGTTTGCCTATTGGCGGAAGCCAAAATGGGAGTTGAAAGCGCTTGGGATGACAATGCGTATCCCTGGTTATCTATGCTGGTACGGGCAAATATTTGCCCTTGTTCCGACAGGAGCACCAAACGGGTAAAGGCCGGTGTTAGCAGCAGTTGTTCGTCGAGATATTGGGGCAGCTTTTTCTCTTCAGCTTCTGGATGGTTTAAGTAACTCGATAACTGCACAGCCTGGCTTTGGGCAGTTAAGGCGGCGCGCCCCAACAATAATTCAAGTTCCAATTCAGTGGCAGAGGTTTGCTGCTTGAGCTGTTGAAACTGATTGGAATGATGGCGTTCCTGCTGCCCATTTTGGTAGAGGATTAAAATTACGGCCATAGCCAAACAAGCCAGCAGCGCGGCCAGCAGTTGCCGTTTGAACAGACTCACGCCCATCTCCCGCTGTTCCTGGAAATAGGTAATAACCAATAAGCCTGGTACAAATACAAAACCCGGCAGAAACTACTGAGCGGATCATCCTTGAAGTCAGCCATAGCCATCCCTTGGGCATTGAGCCAGAAGCAGAACATCCCCTTTTGCTTTGAATAGCCCTCACTATTGCCGCTATTGCAAAGTCTTGAAGGTAAAATGACCTTAAAGACTATGGCGTGCGACAACTGCAAGCTATTTAGGATAAGCATAGACAATGGATTGAAAAAAAGCGGGAAACTATTGCCCTATGAGGAGATGGCGATTGAGCTGGCTTTGAATTATATGGATAGTCTAAGGGCCGGGACAATTGCAGAGTAGTAGGGGATAGCCAAGGAAAGAAGCACAACTGAAATGGTTTGGAACCAGCATACCTGAGTCAGCCTGAGGCTTTCGTTACCTAGCATTTCAAACAATGGGATCAAATTATTTGATCTAAAAATGCTCACTATCCACATGTTTTTAAATGTTAAAACCGCAAATCTCACACAGATAACTGATTTTTTATTGAAATTGATTCACATCAGTTTAGCGCTGTTTGATGACTGAATTTGAACGTAACCCGAAGACAAGGGAAGATACTCAGCCTGGACGTCACGCTATACCATGGCTCCCGTGTCTCAGTTCCAAAAAGAAACCCGACGAGGGTCGGGTTTCTTGAGATAGCTTATGTTCAAAAACAGCTGATTAGCGGGCCACGTATTCGCGGGCAATCTCAGCCGCCAGCTTGGCATTGTTGTAAACCAGCTCTATGTTGGCAGTCAGGCTGTGACCTTCGGTAATTTCGGCAACTTTGGCCAACAGGAACGGTGTTGAAGCCTTACCGCCTATGCCTTTCTCATCCATTTCAGCCACTGCGCGGGCGATGGCGCCATCGATCAGTGCTTTATCCAAAGCATGCTCGTGAGGAATTGGGTTGGCAATCACCATACCGCCCTTGAGCCCCATGTCCCACTTGGCTTTCATGGCGGCAGCCACTTCTACCGGCTGCTCCAAGCGATAGTCGACACCGAAGTCACTCTCGCGGGTATAGAAAGCCGGCAGTTTATCAGTTTGGAAACCAACGACAGGCACGCCTTGCGTTTCCAGATATTCACGGGTCAGGCCCAGATCCAGAATAGACTTGGCACCGGCGCAAACCACGGCCACATCTGTGTTGGCCAGCTCCTGCAAATCGGCAGAGATATCGAAAGTTTGCTGAGCGCCGCGGTGCACACCGCCGATACCACCGGTAGCAAACACCTTAATACCGGCCATTGCCGCCAGGATCATGGTAGAAGCAACTGTGGTGGCACCGTCTGCACCTTTGGCAACAATAAAGGGAATGTCACGGCGACTGGTTTTGATAACGGCTTCACCGGCCTTGCCCAAGTAATTGATCTCTTCCTGGCTCATGCCCACTTTGAGGCGGCCCTTGAGAATGGCGATGGTTGCGGGTACAGCGCCGTTATCACGGATGATCTGCTCCACCTTGAGCGCTGTCTCAACGTTCTGCGGATACGGCATACCATGGGAAATAATGGTCGATTCCAGCGCGACCACCGGCTTGCCTTGTTCCAGGGCTGCTTGAACTTCAGGATGAATATCCAGATACTGCTTCAGCATAACGACTCCTTGATAATACGGTTTACGGAGATTTCAGACATATTGGGGTTGATAGTTGCGATATGAGACAGCGCCAACCGGGCCGCGGCCATCGCAAATTCTGTGGTTTCCAGCAATGGCCACTGCTTGAGCCAACCGTGAGCCAATCCGGCCAGGAAGGCATCTCCGGCGCCATTGGCGTTGACCATTTCCACCTGCTTGGCGCTCACCATCTGTGACTCACCGCCATCGCTGACAAATACACCTTCACTGCCCATACTGAGGAAGATCCGCTTGACGCCCTGGTCATGGAACCAGTTAGCGATAGCGCTTAAGTCTTCTTTGCTGCGCATTTCGATGCCGGAGAGGTGCTCGGCTTCTTTGAGGTTGGGTTTGAGGGTGTGGATGGCGTTGAGGTAAGGCTTGATTTTCATCGCCTTGACACAGGAAACCGTGTCAATAAATACCGGAACTCGAGGGAAGTTGCTCAGCAGATAGGATAAAGCGGCTTCGGAAAGGTTGGTATCCAACACCAGCAGTTCAGCGCGGCGCAGCATATCTTCCAGCCCCTTGAGCACTTCAGGGCCCAATCTTTCCAAAATGGCCATGTCGTTGATGGCTACATGCATATCGGCGTCGCCATCCAGTACCGAAAGATAGGTGGAGGTCACCGCGTCTTCGAACTGCAAACTGTTGCCCATATCGACTCCGGCCTGACGACACTGGGCGGTGATCATTTCACCATAGGCGTCTTTGCCTACCGCCGTCACCAGTCGGGTATCTGAACCCAGACGAGCCAGGTTTTCAGCGATGTTGCGCCCAACACCGCCGGGTGAACAACTGACGCTGCCGGGATTGGAATCCCCTACCCTGAGCTTGGAAGCCGGCCGGCCAAGAATATCCATATTGGCGCCGCCTATCACGACCGCAAAGGGATTCTCCGCCAAGATATACCCCTTGCCACGGATCACGCCTTTGTGAGTCAAGTTCATGATATGACCTGCGACTGCAGAGCGGGTTATGCCCAGCTGATCAGCAAGTTTTTGCTGCGGTATCAAAGGGTCAGCTTTAATAAGGGCCAGAATTTCGAGTTCACGTTCTGTCATTGGCGCTTTCCTGTGCAAACATTTGTTCTTGTGACAAACTTTTGTTTGCACAATAAACACTATGTCCGAGGCTGGCAAGCGGAATTTAACCCCTAATTACAACTTCGTGATCTACTCAGCAATTTTTAACAAGTCGAATTTTTTATAAAAAACCCATCAATTCATATAGATACACTAAATCAATCAGGACATGTCCTGTCATAAAAACAATAAAAGTGGTTGAAGTTAACCGCGGCAAGTTTGAGTGCAACATCTGTTGTATTGTCGTAAACGGCAGGGCTCAGTGTTGCTGAATAGCAGCCCTGCTTGTGCCACGTCTGTGCTAGTGATTGCAACGTCACCCACAAAGACAGGCTGCTCCGCTATTCGCCTGATGGCTTAAATGATAAGTAACTCAAAGGATTGAGTAGCTATAGGGACAAAGTTAATAGAGAAATACTGACCTGGAAAGCGAGAATGAAAGCGCCCTTGACTGAGCGCCTTACAGTGTGTGGAGAGCAGTCGTTATTGCACTGTTCAAAAGCAGGGCCGCGGACAAGCTAACGCCGCCCGCTGACAAAAGGATTGATAACATCACGCCTGAAAATGGTCAGATGCCCAGCTCTTTGAACAGATCGTCAGTGTCATCATCGGCATTGGCGGCCTTAACCCAGGGCGATTCCGGCGCTTTGCCCTGCGCCTGTTGATTGCCGTGGCGGGCCAACAACAAATCCGGATCAAACTCTTCATCGGTTTCAAACTCGGCCAGGCGGATAAACTCTGTCTTGTCCATGGCAAACTCAAGATAGAAGATATGGTTGTTTTCTGTCTTGAACGACACCCGGCGGGCTATAGGATCATCCAGGTTGGCATCGATAGAGATAGTCAGCTCCTTGTTGATGGTCAACATCTTTGGCTGGCTCTGACTGATGGACGTTTGCAGCTCCTTGGACACCTTACCGATAAAGTCCCCCAGCATCTGATTCATCAATTCGCCCATCACATTGCCCACCTCGTCTGAGGTATGAGAGAAAGCCAACTCCTCCTCCGGCATGCCCATATGCAGCATGTAGCGGCGATAGATTTCCAACGCGGCGGCCGCTGAAAAGTTGATCACCACCAGGCCTGAGAAGCCACCATCAAAAATAGAGAAACACCCAACGTCCGGCTTGAGTCGGGTACGGGTTATCTTTTGCACTATACCTGCGTGGGACAGAGTGCTGGCGGTGGTAGCCGACAAGACATGGGTCACAGAGTGACAGAGTTTCAGCAAAATATCGTCCGAGCTAATGACTTGAGGTGTATTCATGAAGAGAGACCAATAATAGACATAAGGTTAATTCTGAGCCGATTTTGTTTAAAAATCAAAGTGAAAACAACAAATTAGCCCTTTACTTATGACATGTGTGATCCAACACATCTTAAGCTTTTGATATTAGAGCCGATATCCAGAATGCAGCCTCGAAGGCATGAGGCCTGTTTTCCCCTCTGTTGGCAAGATTTAACGCGAACAATGAGCGCGATCAACAAAGCAATACACACAAGGTAAAAAGGTTTCACTTGGTTTTTCCATCGCGTTATAGTCGCTGCCAACTACCTAATAAGAAATAACAAAGGAGTACAAAATGGCATTACTCAGGAAGCTCACCATTCTTCAGCGCCTTATCCTTATGTTGGTTCTGGCCGCGATAGGCACCCTGTGTTTCGCCAGTTTTTCCATCAAAGAACAGTATGACAATCTGATAACCCAGAAATGGCTGCAAAATGATGCCCAGTTGAACACGGCCCTGTCTGTAGTTGCCGCACATCGCACTCAGGCACAGGCGGGTAAACTGACTCTCGAAGAGGCGCAACAGGAGTCGGCCGCCTTGATCGGTCAGATGCGTTATGGCCGTGAAGGCTACTTTATTCTGTTGTCGGATCAGGGCAAGATCATCGCTCACGGCGCCGAGCCTTCGCTGGTGGGTCAAGCCATTGCCGGTTATCGCATCAAAGACGGCAGCAATCCGCTGGCCCAGCTACAACAACAAGCCAAGGCCAATGGCACAGGCAAACTCAGCTATGAGATCCGCAACCCGGCCAGTGGCAATAGCGAAGAAAAGCTCACCGAATCCAGATATGACAAAGATTGGGGCTGGACCCTGCTGACCGGCACATATATCAGCGATGTCAACGCCACCATGAAGTCAGTCTCAATCGATTATTTGATCATTATGATGTTGATTTCAGCGCCGATTTTCATCTTCTTCCTGGTGCTCAATCAATCCATTACCGCACCGCTCAAGACCGCCATCGCCGCAATGGAGGATATTGCCCAAGGTGAAGGCGACCTCAGTAAAAGGCTCGAGGGTCAAGGCCGTGATGAAGTGGCTGCACTCGCCCGTGCCTTTAACAGTTTTGTAGAGAAGATAGGTAGAACCGTCAGCGAACTGCAGCCACTTGGTGCATCGCTGGGCGAGGACGCCGAGCACCTGACAGTTGCAGTCAAAGAGTCCAACCACAGCGCCGATAACATCCACAGAGAAACCGCCAGCGTGGCTACCGCCGTGAATCAGATGCTGGCAACCACACAGGAGATGGCCAACAATACCCAGCAGGCTGCCGATGCCGCTTCCAGCGTCAAACAACAAGCCCTCAGCGGTAAAGAGACCATGGATGCAACACTGGCAAACTGCCAGGAGCTGGTGCGCGAACTGCAGGCTGCAGAAAATCTTACCGAAACCCTGGGTCAGGCTTCAGGCAGAATTGGCGGCATTCTCGACGTTATCCGCACCATTGCCGAACAAACCAACCTTTTGGCACTCAACGCCGCCATCGAAGCCGCCCGCGCAGGTACTCACGGCCGCGGCTTTGCGGTAGTGGCCGATGAAGTGCGCGCCCTTGCCAACCGCACTCAGGACTCCACCAACGAAATACACAAGCTGATCAGTGAAATTCAATCCGGTGTCAGCGCCGTTATGGAGAGTAACAGCCAAACACAGAGCCAATCCTCCGAGCTGCAAAAACAGGCCGAAGCGGCAGGCTCTGCCATGGATCAAATCCTTTCCCTGGTCGCGCAGATAAGCGATATGAATACCCAACTTGCCAGCGCTACCGAAGAGCAATCTTTGGTGACCGAAGAGATCAATCGCAATGTCAGCACCATTTCTGAGCTGACTCAAGTTTCAGTGCAAGCCAATGCCAGCAACCAAAGCGCGGCGATGTCGCTTGAGCAGATCAGCCAGAACATGCGCCGCACTCTGGGACAATTCAAGATCTAACATCTCGAGGGGCAGAACGTATTCTGCCCCTTTCTTATTGTGATAAGCTAATACTGAGTTTGCCATGGCGGTAG
Organism: Shewanella sp. YQ_9; assembly: GCF_043103185.1. Lineage (NCBI taxonomy): Bacteria > Pseudomonadati > Pseudomonadota > Gammaproteobacteria > Alteromonadales > Shewanellaceae > Shewanella > Shewanella sp. YQ_9. The sequence goes on along the minus strand of NZ_JBICJO010000042.1, from coordinate 133,008 downwards.
GATGACACCGCAGCGGCGGCCATTAGGTCGCCCGGGCGAGAAAAGAGGTATTGGCTTTGCGCATGACATTGGCGGTCTATCCGCAGCTATTCACTATCCACAGTTTCAGCTCAGATACTCAGGTTCCGGCCGAGGTACTCAGCCAGCCGCTGTTTTTTATCGCCAAAACCCGCGAGGAACTCTCGGTTGTCGTCGATTGTAAACTGGAGCTCGATAGCCTGGAGCAGGAAGAAGACTGGCGTTGTCTTGAGCTTTTAGGGCCGCTCGGCTTTTCCATGACGGGTATCATGGCCAGAGTCTCGGCGACTCTCGCCGATGCCCATGTGAGTATTTTTACTGTTTCAACCTTCGATACCGACTATATACTGCTGAAGAAAGATAAGTTGGATACCGCCATTCGCGCCCTCAGAAAGCAGCAATATCAGGTTATTGAATATGGCAATTGACGGCTTGGTCGCCGGAGTATTGCAAAACGTCAGCCGTTACCGGATATTATTCAGTTAATTACATGAGTCAAAGAAGTCTATGTACGAAAAAACCGTCACTATTACCGCCAAACACGGGATCCATACCCGCCCTGCCGCACTGCTGGTAAAAGAGGCGAAACAGTACGATTGTGATGTGATGGTTGAGTGCCAGGGCAAACAAGCCAGTGCCAAGAGTCTGTTCAAGTTGCAGACACTGGGGCTCTATCAAGGCGTGTCTGTCAGAGTATTTGCCGAAGGTGAACAAGCTCGCGAAGCCGTTGAACGGGTGTCGGAACTGTTGATCACCTTAAGTTGAGAGGAACACAGATGCGCCTCGCCGGAATTGCAGTCTCATCGGGTATCGCCTTCGGAGAAGCGGTAGTTTACAACCCCTTTGACAACAGCATGGATTACCGCCTGCTGCCACTTGCCAAAATCCCTCAAGAGCTGAATAAGCTCACCCAGGCACTGCAGCGCTTGTGCCAGCAGTTACAGACCAGCCTGGATAAACTGACCGAAGATTCAGACAACTTCCAATTGGTGGAAGCCGATCTGCTGCTACTGGAAGATACTGAACTTATTCAACAAATTCGCGAGTCCATCAGTGGGCTGCAGTTTTCAGCCACAGCAGCGGTAGAGCGGGTCTTTGCCCACCAGGCCAGTGAACTTGAAGCGTTGGAAGACCCTTATCTAGCAAACCGGGCCCAGGACGTACGTTGCCTCGGCAGACGACTTATCAGTAGTATCAACGGCGCCGATGCCGATGGCCTGGATAAACTCAAACATGACTCCATCTTGTTGGCCCAGGATCTGACACCGGCGGAATTTGCCCTGCTGCCCCTTGAACATATCAAAGGCATCATACTGAAGACAGGTGGCCTCACCAGCCACACGGCTATCCTGGCCCGTGCCGCCGGCATCCCCGCCCTGCTTTCCTGCAACTATCAAACAGGCAATATCAATGCCGGCGATCCGCTCATTCTGGATGCCAACCAAGGTGCCTTATTTGTTCGCCCGGAGCAAACCGAAGTCACAGAGCTTAAGCAGAGATTTGAGCGCGAGCAGGCAAGACGCAGCGCACTGGAGCAATACCGGGACAGGCAGACCCAGACCCAGGACGGCAAACGTATCAGCCTAATGGCCAACGTGGGTAACCTCAATGAGATCTCCCGTCTGCCCCAGGTCGGCGCAGAAGGAATAGGTCTGTTTCGTACCGAATTCATGCTGATGGATGTCAGTTGCATTCCAGATGAAAAGGCTCAGTACAACCTTTATTGCGATGCCCTGCAGCTGCTCAACGGCCAGCCCTTCACCATACGCACTCTGGATATAGGTGCAGACAAGGAACTGCCTTGCCTGGATCAGGCAATAGAAGACAATCCTGCACTTGGCATGCGCGGCGTGCGCTACACCCTTAAACATCCTGAAATTCTGCAGACACAACTACGGGCCGTATTGCGCGCCGCCAATCATGGTCCGGTTCGGTTGATGCTGCCCATGGTTAATCAGGTTGAAGAGTTGGACGCCGTACTGGATATGCTGGAGCACTGCAAACAGCAGCTCAGCGAGGCCGAGAAAGGCTATGGAGAAATCACCCTTGGCATAGTGGTGGAAACCCCTGCCGCGGTTATGAACCTGCCAACGCTGCTGCCAAAGCTGGACTTTATCAGCATAGGTACTAATGACTTGACGCAATATGCCATGGCGGCGGACAGGACCAACCCTGAATTAACCCGGGATTATCCCTCATTTTCACCGGCGATCCTCAGGCTGATTGCCATGACAATAGCAGACGCCAAAGCGGCCGACATCAGGGTGTCTTTGTGCGGAGAGCTGGCAGGCGATCCGCGCATTGCGCCAATACTGATGGGCATGGGGCTGGACGAGTTATCGGTCAACCCTGGCTCTGTGCTGGAAGTCAAAGCGGCGCTGTGCGAGGGTAACTTCAGTCAATTTGCAGACCAGGCCAAAAAAGCACTCGCCTGCACTCGATTGTCTGAATTGACATCCTTGATCTCCCTCTGTCATTAAGGCTGTTAATTCAGTATGCTAAGCAAAAATCCCCTTCCCCAACCTGAACGTTGTCGAGGGACTGTTTAACCGGAAACCAGAAGTCATCCGGAAACCAAAAACAAAAAGGACAAAACAACCCATGGGATTTTTAAGCCGGATCCGCCGCATGGTATCGGGGCAGCCCAACATAGAAGGCGGCATAAAAGTTTATGCCCCTATCAGTGGCGATATTGTTGCCATTGAAAAAGTCCCGGATGTGGTCTTCGCCGAAAAGATTGTCGGCGATGGCATTGCCATAGAGCCCAAAGGCCAATTTATGCTGGCGCCGATTGACGGCACTATAGGCAAAATTTTTGAGACCAACCACGCCTTCAGCATAGAGTCGCCCCAAGGGTTGGAACTGTTTGTTCACTTTGGCGTTGGTACCATAGAACTTAGAGGAAAAGGCTTCAAACGCCTGGCCCAGGAAGGCCAGGACGTTAAAGCCGGCGAACCTATACTGGAGTTTGACCTCGATTTTCTCAAAGATCAGGTCAACAGCCTGCTCACCCCTGTGGTGCTGGCTAATATGGAAGACGTTAAGTACCTGGAAAAACGCCAGGGTAGCGTCAGCGCCGGCAAAGATGTGATATTTACGGTTCAGGTTTAGATGGCTGGCAAACGGATAACGCTCAAGTGCATTATTTGTCCGAGTGCATTTGAGCTTCTCCAAGGCCACAAAAGCGCATCTACCCCTTCCAGTACTGATAACCAAGTCTGCAAGCCATGGTAGAGCAGCCATGAGACTTATTCGAACCAATCCTGAAGGCTCAACATTGCATCATCTTTCCGCTTATCTCACCTTTTAGTGATGGATTAACCCGAAAATGCTATTTATTGTCTATAAAAATCAGCATGTTAGACATAACAAATTCAAAGGTGGACGCTTGAGCTGATGCTGTTTTGAATTGCTTAAGAAGTTTTGCATCCGAACGTTAGCCATGTTGGTACGTAGCCTTTCCTGTGACAAAACGTGTTAAATAGTGGATTCATACAAGGGGCTGGACGCGCTTTTTATACCTCTTCGTTGCCGATTTAGACATAGCACTTTTCTCCAGACTATATGAGCATTGACATAGAAAATACCATGATTGACAAAACTGTTAGAGAAGAAATCCTTTCCAGGATAAAAAGGGCTGAAAAAGAACACGGGGTTCGGGTACTTTACGCCATTGAATCTGGTAGTCGAGCTTGGGGATTCGAGTCCCCCAACAGTGATTATGATGTGCGTTTCATATACGTCCATCCTAAAGATTGGTACCTAGCTGTTGACTTGGAAGATAAGAGAGATGTTATTGAATATCCCATTGTCGATGAAATTGATATCAATGGCTGGGATCTAAGAAAGGCATTGAAACTTTTTTCTAAATCTAATCCAGCATTTGTGGAGTGGCTGCAATCCCCCATCGTATATATCGAACGAGGTGCATTTGCTCAAGAAGCTCGAGCACTGCTTTCAAAGGTCTATTCTATTGATAAGGGGATATACCATTACCGGAGCATGGCTAAGGCGAATTACCGAGGTTATCTCCGTGATGAAATGGTGCCAATTAAAAAGTACTTCTATGTATTGAGGCCATTGCTTTCGATTATGTGGCTGGAAAGGTACCAAAATCCGGCGCCTATTGAATTTGAAAAACTTCGACAAATAGTCAGTGACAGAACTGAGTTAAATAGCCAGATATCACACTTACTTGAAAGAAAGAAGAGAAGTTTAGAGAAGGAGTTCGCACCACCTATACCAGAGATAAATGAATTTATTGAACTTGAGCTGAAACGATTGGAGTCTTTCTCAAATAGTACAGAAAAAGGTGAACAGGCCATGGGTGAACTGAATGCATTATTCCATAACGTACTGAGTTGACTAGTCAATTTCAGCTATCGAGTGAATTGCAGCCTGTCTCCCCCATATTAGAATCCCATATACCGTAAATTTGCGGGCTCACCTGCAAACTCAGCACAATGGCCAGTACAAAACTTGGCCACCAACTATCTGTAAAATTGACAGTTTAGGACTTGAACATGACACCAATCAGTGAAGAATACTATGTTTTATCAAATAACTATTCAAAGGTGAACTTCGTTGTCAATATGGAAGATGATCGAGAGTTTAGCTTGTTGCTGAACAAGAAAATATCAACATCTACCCCAGTGAACTTTGAATGCATTAGTTTAAAGAGTTTTGAAAGCATTGCGGCTCCATTTGATGTATCTATCAATACAGAAATATTATTTGACTTGGACTTTCTTTCCACTTTATCTGGGTTGGAACTATATCAGACCTCTCTCATTCCCGCTAAAATTATTAACAAAGACTATATATACCTTCACTGTTACAACATCATAAATATAGAAGAAGAATGTATAGGCTTCGATTTTAGCAAGTTATCCAATATACCGTTAGAGAAAAGGTTAGCCTTTAAACCTTCTTTGGGCGCTATTGTTGTTTTCTTTCACAAATCAATAATAGATAAGCTTAATAGCGTTAAGGAAATGCAATACGTTAAACATAAGAAAGCTTCCGATTGGTCTATAGAATGGGAAATGTCCTGATTCGTAGCGAGTTTACAACTGGCGATATAACTTATCTGGTTTACCATTGACCCAAAACTGATTGAATTTAAAGCAAAATTTAAAAGAATAAGTTGTATAGATACGTTCCTTATCTGAAGGGTTCTCACCCTAAACTGCCCGCTTCAAGTGGTGCTTCTACGACAGCCTAATCAGCTCATTGGTGACAGACATCAGGTTGGTTTTTCTCTTTTGTGGAAAGCCAAACCTCTTCCACTGACCCCGGGGTCACTATGCCTTGGTCACACAAAGCGCCGGCGAGACGTATGAATTGCCCCATCAAGATAGCCCTTTTCATCGGTTTTGCCTTTGTTATACTCGCTGACAATCACGAACTATAAGCAATACAGAGAAACGGACTCGTCATGACAGATAGACTCTATGGGATTAAAAACTGCGACACGGTAAAAAAAGCACGAAAATGGTTGGAGGCCAAGGGCCAGCAAGTGACTTTTGTAGATTTTCGTGAGCAGGAACTTTCACAAGACACACTCAAGGCCTGGGTCGAGCGCATCGGCTGGGAGGCGGTGCTGAACAAACGCTCCACCAGTTTCCGTGCGCTGGATGACGCCGATAAGCAGGATATTGATAGTGCCAAGGCGATATCCCTGATGCTGGCCAATCCAACCCTTATCAAACGCCCTGTATTGACCCGAGGTCAAGATGTGATGACCGGTTTTAAAGAAGCCGACTATCAAGCGTGGTTCGGACTATGAGTCAGCAGGTGCTTGAACTTGCCAAGGAGTTGATCTCCAGGGCATCTGTTACCCCTCTGGATGAAGGCTGTCAGGCATTGATGGCCGAGCGACTCGCCAAACTGGGCTTTGCCAACGAGTCCATGGTATTTGAAGATACCACCAATCTCTGGTCTCGCCGCGGTACTGAAGGACCGGTATTTTGTTTTGCCGGCCATACAGATGTGGTACCGCCGGGGGACTTGGCCAATTGGCATACTCCGCCCTTCGAGCCAGTGGTCATCGACGACTATCTTCACGGCCGCGGCGCCGCAGATATGAAAGGCTCGCTGGCGGCCATGGTGGTGGCCACCGAGCGTTTTGTGACCGCCCATCCGCACCATCAAGGTTCTATCGCTTTTCTGATCACCAGCGATGAAGAGGGCCCCTTTATCAACGGCACCACCCGGGTGATAGACACCCTGGAAGCGCGCAATGAAAAGATCACCTGGGCCTTGGTGGGTGAGCCATCCAGTACCCTCAAACTGGGCGATGTGGTCAAAAATGGCCGCCGCGGCAGCCTCACCGGCAATCTCGTCGTCAAGGGTATTCAAGGACATGTGGCCTACCCTCACCTGGCGGATAACCCAGTGCACAAGGCTGCGCCGGCGTTGGCCGAACTTGCCGCCATGCAGTGGGACAAAGGCAATGAGTTTTTCCCGCCGACCAGTTTTCAAATAGCCAATATCAATGGCGGCACAGGGGCGTCCAACGTGATCCCGGGAGAGCTCAAGGTAATGTTCAACTTCCGTTACTCCACCGAAGTCACCGCCGAAGAGCTGATTAAGCGGGTCGAGAATATCCTCGATGCCCATGGACTGAATTATGAGCTTGGCTGGATCTTTAATGGCCTGCCATTTTTGACCGGCGATGGCCCACTGCTTGAAGCGACCCGCCAAGCGATTAAAGAGGTAACAGGCTCAGAGACCGACCCGCAAACCTCGGGCGGCACTTCAGATGGGCGCTTTATTGCCCCTACCGGTGCTCAGGTAATAGAGCTGGGGCCGGTGAATGCCACCATTCATAAGGTTAATGAGTGCGTTAAAGTCGCGGATCTCGAGCTGTTGGCCCAGTGTTATCAGCGTATCCTGGAAAAACTGTTGTTGGAGTAAGTGATGGCAAGGGGCGATTTTCTCTACGGCCTTGAGACTGAAGCAGAGCCGCAAAGGACACTGGTTAGTCTAAGCGGCAGTGAAAGCGGTTCAGGCGCTGAAGTTTGGCTGGAAGCCGAGACGGCCAAGGCCTTTCTTGAGATGCAGGCCGCCGCCGAGCAAGATGGCATCGCCCTGGCCATCTGCTCGGGTTATCGCAGCTTTGAGCGTCAACTCGCGATTTGGAATGCCAAAGCCTCAGGGAAGCGCACTCTACTGAATAAAGACTCACTCCCAGTGGGTGACATCGGCGCGCTCAGTGATGATGAGTTAGTGGCGCTTATTTTGCTTTGGTCGGCGCTGCCTGGCGCCTCTCGCCACCACTGGGGGACGGACGTGGATCTATTCGACAGCGCCCAAATCAGCAAGCATGAACTCAAGTTGGTTAACGCCGAGTATGAACCCCAGGGCCCTTGCTATAAATTGGACCTGTGGCTGGACGAACGCGCCCCGGATTTTGGCTTCTACCGCCCTTTTCAGGCAGGCCTCAGTGGCGTCAGCCCGGAGCGTTGGCACTTGAGTTTCCTGCCAAAGGCCAAAGGGTTTCTCGAGCAGTTTGATCGCGATCGTCTGCGGCAAATACTCGACCATAGTGAAGTAACACTCAAGCAAGGTTTGCTTCGGCGTTTGCCGGAACTGGTCGAGACTTATGTCAGGCACGTTGCCCCCTATCCGGTTGGATTCAAATAAATACCTTTGAAGTACGTTTGAAAAAGCGAGTTTAAATAAACATCATGCGATTTCGCGCTCAGATCCTAAGCCGGCAAACTTGGGGTATCCTGTGTCCCAAACAATAAATCCGGGATACCTTTCAACAATGACTGACTTCAATCAATATCGGCAGCAAATCGAACTCAGAGGCGAACCCCTCAGCTATTTGGATATAGGCCAGGGCCCTGTGCTGCTACTCGGCCACAGCTACCTTTGGGACGCCACCATGTGGCAACAGCAACTGCCTGTACTGGCGAAGCACTACCGCTGCATAGTGCCGGATCTCTGGGGCCATGGGCAGTCAGGCGCGATTCCAGCGCATACCGAGAGCCTGGCGGATATCGCCACTGATATGTTGACCTTGATGGATAAACTCAGCGTCGATGAATTCACTGTCATCGGCTTGTCGGTCGGTGCCATGTGGGGGGCCGAGCTGGTTCTGAAGGCGCCTGCAAGAGTCAAGGCGTTGGTGATGATGGGCAGCTTCCTCGGCTTTGAGCCCGAAGTTACCCGCAACAAATATATGGCCATGTTGGATGGCATCAGCCAATTGGGGCAAATTCCTGCGCCCATGGCCGAGCAGATAGCACCTATGTTTTTTGCCGTAACCACAGCAAGTCTACGGCCGCAACTGCTGAGTGATTTCGCCAGCGCCCTGCAAAGTATTTCACCAGAGCGGATCCCTGATACCGTCGCCATGGGCAAACTGATTTTCAATCGCCGCGACGCTATGGAAGATGCCGATAACTTGACCCTGCCCTGTTTAATCATGTCAGGAGTAGAAGACACGGCGCGCACTGTGCTGGAATCCTTTTTGATGGTCGATGCCATAGACGGCGCCGAGATGGTGCAGATACCGGCAGCCGGCCATATTTCTGTGTTGGAACAGGGCGATTTTATCAACCAAGCCCTGCTGACGTTTCTTGAAAAGCATCACTGAAATCCGGCCGCGATGGATAGACCAGCGCGGCTTTATTTTCTGATACACTGCCGGAAATAAACCGGACACTGTGGTGTTCCCATAAGCTATTTTGTGAGCCTGAATGAAAATACTGAAACCGCTTTTTGAAAACAACCGCCGCTGGGCAGCCAGAATAAGCACAGAAAACCCACAGTTTTTCGAGCAACTGGCCAAACAGCAAAACCCCGAATATCTCTGGATAGGTTGTTCCGACAGCCGGGTACCCTCTAACCAGATCATAGATCTGATGCCGGGGGAAGTATTTGTACATCGCAATATCGCCAACATGGTGATCCACACAGATCTCAACTGTTTGTCTGTTCTGCAATATGCGGTCGATGTCCTCAAGGTGAAACATATCATGGTGGTGGGCCACTACGGCTGCGGCGGCGTCAGGGCCGCCATGGGTACCGACAGACTCGGGCTTATCGACAACTGGCTGGGGCATCTCAGGGATATCTACCGCCTGCACCATCAGGAGCTTGAACACCTCAATGACAAGCAGAAGTTTGACCGCCTCTGTGAGCTCAATGTGATTGAGCAGGTCGCCAATGTCACCAGCAGCAACATAGTCCAGGAAGCCTGGGACAAGGGACAAAATCTGTCGATACACGGCTGGATATATGGAATAGACAATGGGCTTTTGACCGATCTTGACGTCACAGTGGATGGCGGACATCAAAGGGTGGAATGATCCAAACAGACAAGGGGCGCAGCAGCGCCCCTTGCTTTATCGGTGAAATTTTACGCAGTTGGATTTTTTCCGAAAGAAAGCATCGCAGTATGTTGGCCACCCCGTTATAATTCTGCAGTTAACACGGGTGCTCAGTCATCCGGTCACCCGGCGCATTTCGCGTGACAGCCTTATGGCAATAAGGCATTTTCTGGCGTGACCCTCCCAGAGCACAACACTATCTAAGGAGACACCTTCCATGCCCGGTTTTGAATTGTTTGGTCCTGAAGAAAAACAGGAAGTAGCAGACGTCATGGAGAACGGATTCACCTTCCGTTACAACTTTGATGCCATGCGTAATGATCGCTGGAAAACCCGCGATATGGAGCAGCTCTTATGTGACAAGATGAATGTCAAGCATGCTCACCTGCTCTCCAGCGGTACTGCCGCCCTGCAAACCGCGCTGGCCGCCGCCGGTATCGGCGCCGGGGATGAAGTGATTGTTCCTCCTTTCACCTTTGTCGCTTCTGTTGAGGCAGTATTCATGGCCGGCGCCATTCCGGTATTTGCCGAAATCGATGAGACTCTGTGTCTGTCACCAGAAGGAATTGAAGCCGCTATAACCCCTCGCACCAAGGCAGTAAACCTGGTACACATGTGCGGTTCCATGGCCAAGATGGACGAAATCAAAGCCATCTGTGAAAAACACAATCTGGTACTGCTGGAAGATGCCTGTCAGGCTATCGGCGGCAGCTACAAAGGTCAGGCACTGGGTACCATAGGTGCTGTAGGTTGTTTCTCTTTCGACTCGGTTAAAACCATCACCTGTGGTGAAGGTGGCGCTGTGATCACCAATGATGAAACCATCTACAACCACGCCCACATGTTCTCTGACCACGGCCATGATCATATAGGTAATGACCGCGGCGCCGAGTCTCACCCTATCATGGGTCTCAACTTCCGTATCAGCGAGATGAACGCCGCCCTGGGTCTGGCTCAGCTGCGCAAACTGGACACCATAGTGGAGATCCAGCGTCGCAACAAAAAGCTTATCAAAGACGCCATGGCCGATATTGAAGAAGTTACTTTCCGCGAAATTCCGGATCCTGAAGGCGACAGCGCCGGTTTCCTCAGCTTTATGCTGCCAACCGAGCAGCGCACTCAGGAAGTCAGCAAGGCGCTCTCCGCCAACGGTGTAGATGGTTGCTTCTACTGGTATGTCAACAACTGGCACTACCTGAAGAACTGGCATCACATTCAGCAGCTCAAGAGCCCTGCTGCCCTGCCGATCACATTAATCGAAGATCGTCCGGATTATACTAAGGTTTCTGTGCCCAAATCTGACGCTATCATGAGCCGGACCATTTCCATGCTGATCAAGCTGTCCTGGACTGAAGAACAGATTGCCGAGCGCATTGCCAACATCAAGAAAGCATTTGCCCAATAACCTAAAGGGAGCTGGTTGCTATGAGTTTCAAGAATTTTAAAGTCGTCCCCAAAATGATCTTTGGTCGCGGTTCTTTTGTCCAACTGGACGAAGTGCTGGCCGCCGAGCGCAAAGAAGCCAACGATTTCGTGGTTTTCGTAGTGGATGACGTTCACAAGGGCAAGCCACTGGAAGGCCGTTTGCCTTTGAAAGAGCAAGATTTCTTGCTGTGGGTCAATGTCGATGATGAGCCAACCACAGAGCAGGTTGACAGCCTTACTGAACAGGTTCAGGCATTCAACAGCAAACTGCCTGTGAGCGTAGTCGGTCTTGGCGGCGGCGCCACCATGGATCTGGCCAAAGCCGTATCTTTGATGCTGACCAACCCAGGCGGTTCTGCCAAGTATCAAGGCTGGGATCTGATCAAGAACCCTGCGATTCACCATATCGGTATCCCTACCATTTCCGGCACAGGTGCCGAAGCTTCACGTACTGCGGTGCTGTGTGGCCCTGAGCGTAAACTGGGTCTGAACTCTGACTACACAGTATTCGATCAGATCATCATGGACTCCGAGCTGATTGCCGGCGTACCCACAGACCAATGGTTCTACACAGGTATGGACTGCTATATCCACTGTGTTGAGTCTCTGCAAGGTACCTTCCTGAACGAGTTCTCACGCGCCTACGCCGAGAAGTCCATGGATATGTGCCGTGAAGTCTTCCTGGGCGATCACCCTGAGAAAGACGACAAGCTGATGATGGCCTCTTTCATGGGCGGTATGAGTATCGCCTATAGCCAGGTAGGTGCCTGTCATGCGGTTTCTTATGGTCTGTCTTATATCCTGGGTTATCACCACGGTATTGGTAACTGTATCGCCTTCGACGTACTGGAAGAATTCTACCCTGAAGGGGTTGAAGAGTTTCGCGCCATGATGAAGAAGCACAACATCCAGTTGCCTAAAAACATCTGTAAAGATCTGCCGGACGAAACCATTGCCGCCATGGTTAAAGTCACCAAGAGCATGGGGCCTCTGTGGGCCAACGTCTATGGTGACAGCTGGCAGGAAAAAGTCACCGATGAGATGCTGACCAAGCTGTTCCGTCGTATCTAAGCCGGTAAATGACTGCTATGATTAGGGCTCTTTATGAGCCCTTTCTTCTTGAATACTAGGAAAATTGAATGAAAGTCACCCTGTTGATCCCTGCACGCTATGGTTCCAGCCGCTTTCCCGGCAAACCTCTGGCACCGATTAACGGTAAACCTATGATCCAGCACGTTTATGAGCGCGCCGGACTGGCCAAAGGGTTGGATAACATCTATGTGGCAACCGATGATGTACGCATCAAGGACGCTGTAGAGGCCTTTGGCGGCAATGTTGTGATGACCGGCGCCGAAGCGGCCTCCGGCACCGACAGGATTAACGATGCCATTACCCAATTGGGGTTGGCGGATGACGATCTGGTGATCAACCTGCAAGGGGATCAACCCCTGATCGATCCCATCTCCATAGAGCAGATCATCAGTCTGTTCCAGCGTCATCCCGGTGAGTTTGAAATGGCCACCCTCGGCTATCAGATCACCGAAGAGGAAGAGCTGGACGATCCCAAGCATGTGAAGATGGTGTTCGACAACGAATTCTATGCGCTTTATTTCTCCCGCGCCCGGATCCCATTCGGCCGTGATGTCAGCGACTACCCTGTCTATAAGCATCTTGGGGTTTATGCCTACACCCGTCGTTTTGTCGAAACCTTTGCCAAGCTGCCTTTGGGCAGACTGGAAGATCTGGAAAAACTGGAGCAACTGCGAGCCCTGGAATATGGTCACAAGATCAAGGTCGCCATCAGCGCATTTGACTCGCCAGAGGTAGATACACCTGAAGATATCCGCCGCTGTGAACAGCGCCTGGCCGTAGACTGAAGCAGGTAGCAAGAGATGGAAATGTCATCTTTGGAAGTCTGGTTGATCATCATTTTGGTGATAGGCGTTATTGCCAGCAACCTGGCAGTGCTCAAGTACAGTGCCAAGTTCAAAATGCCGCAATTTGGCCAGCACAGTAAAGACAAGCAGATAAAGCGTAAGGGTGAAGCCGCTGGCAACACGGATAAAGCCCCGAGCTCCCAGGCTGATGGAAAACATCAGGACAAAAACAAAGACTGACACAAAAAAGGCGCCATTGGCGCCTTTTCCATCTCTACTTAAACCTAGACTTGAACAGGGCTTAGGCTCAATAAAACTGCACATCGGAAACCCGGGTCAACCGGACACCATCAACCACCATCTGCCAGTCGCTTCCGACCCTGTGTGGCGGCTCTGACACTTCAAAACGACTGGAGATAAAACCGATCCCCACTTCAAAGTCGTTACCATCAAACTTCTGGATACCACCACTTATCGAGGTGCGGCTGTTGCCATCATAACGCTGATACTCCACAGAGCCATCGTGCTGAATAAGCAGATACATGTCAGCACTCTGCCACTCTCCGGCATACTCGGCCTTGTCCAGCGGCAAGGGCTGGCCGCAACCACCAAGGAGCCAGGCAAAAGCCAAAACCATCATATATCTGAGACCGGAACATAGCCCGCTCAGTTTGCTGGCTTTAGATGAGTAAACAGATGAAGGAATTACCGCTGAGTCGTACATGACAAAACTCCTTTTAATCAGATCCTGAAACGATTAGTGACGAAAGCCGCTGGCGAAAAAGGTGTTTCCACAGACAGGGCAAGACATTTTAATGGGTAACGGCTGAAATCCAAGTAAAACCATGATGCAGAGTCCAACTGGTACTGCTAACCAGTTGCCGGCAAAATGAGAAATGATCTTGGCTTCAGTGATATGGTCGGTTTGGGGCTGAAACGAACATGCCTGACAATGACAGGCGTTGTAATGCTTGATGATGCGCTCAAGTCTCACAAAGGCTCCTCCCTGAGTCATACGGCTTATTTATCGGCAGTCGTTGCAGCAACAGAAATGACCAATAAAAACCAATAGCCTACCCTTTTCAAATCAAGCTACCCTAAAGCCAATAACAGTGCAAGCCAGCCTAAAGGACTAAAATTGTTGATTTTGTTGCCTATAAAAACACCGGAGCAAAGAAAAGGCTACCTCGGGTAGCCTTATTCATTCACTGCCAGATGCTCACAACGCCGCGATGGCTTCCTGGCATAGCCTGGTGATCCTGGCCCAGTCACCTTGCTCCATCGCTTCCACCGGGGCAATCCAGCTGCCACCGATACAATCGACATTCCCCAGCGCCAGGTAGTCTTTGTAGCTGCTCGGGGTGATCCCGCCGGTTGGGCAGAAACGGACATCGGCCAGTGGACCACTGAAAGCCTTGAGCGCATTGACCCCGCCTGAAGCCTCTGCCGGGAAGAACTTGAAGTGGGTATAGCCCAGACCCAGTCCCACCATGACTTCGGAGATACTGGCCACCCCCGGAATAAGCGGGATCTTACCGGCTTTACCCGCTTTAAGCAGTTCCACAGTCGCCCCCGGGGTGATGGCAAACTGAGCGCCGGCCTCTGCCGCCTGCGCCAATTGCGCTTCATTCAGTATGGTGCCGGCACCGACCAAGGCTTCCGGTACCTCGGCAGCTATCCGCCCTATGGCCTCGAGGGCACAATCGGTACGCAGCGTCACTTCCAGTACCCGAATGCCACCGGCAACCAGGGCCTTGGCCAGGGGCACCGCATGTTCAATCTTGTTGATAACCATTACCGGAATGATCGGGCTCAGTTTAAATATGTCCTGAGGTTGCAAGGACCAGTTATTCTCAAGCATGTACTTTATTCCTTAATGATTAGTAATAGTCATCTATGGCACTGGTACTGCGAGCACCGGTTTCAGGGCTGCTGAGATTGGCGCGCAGCGCACTGAACAGCTCACGGCCCATGCCGTAACGCACACTTCTCAATTCCACTTTATCGGCACTTCTTGCGGCCAGTTGCTGCTCATCGACCAGCAGACTGAGTTCGCCCTTTTCGGCATCGACCCGCACCGAATCACCGCTGTGCACCTTGGCTATCATACCGCCATCGAGCGCTTCCGGCGTCAGGTGAATGGCTGCGGGCACCTTGCCTGAGGCTCCTGACATACGGCCATCGGTCACCAGGGCAACTTTAAAGCCCCTGTCCTGCAAAGTCCCGAGAATAGGCGTCAGCTTATGCAGCTCAGGCATGCCGTTGGCCTTGGGGCCTTGCCCCTTGACCACCACCACACAGTCCTTATCCAGTTGACCACTGGTAAAGAGCTCATTGAGTTGGTTCTGATCGTCGATAACCACAGCAGGTGCTTCCACCACTCTGTGTTGCTCCTGCACCGCAGAAACCTTGATAACCGCCCGGCCCAGATTGCCCTTGAGCAGCTTAAGACCACCGTTGCTCTGAAATGGCTTGGCCGCTGAAGTCAGCACTTCGCTGTCCAGACTTTCGGTCGGGCCATCCACCCAGCTGAGCTCGCCATTGAGCAACTTGGGCTCCTTGGTGTAACGCTCAAGACCAAAGCCGGCCACTGTGTTGACGTCTTGATGCAGTAAACCGGCATCCAGCAACTGCCGCACCAGATAAGCCATCCCACCGGCAGCATGAAAATGGTTGATGTCGGCATGGCCGTTGGGATAAACCCTGGCCAGCAGCGGCACTACATCCGACAGTTCGGAGAAATCGTCCCAGTTGACTATGATGCCGGCCGCACGGGCCGCCGCCACTATGTGCATGGTGAGATTGGTCGAACCGCCGGTGGCCAGCAGAGCCACTATGCCGTTGACTATCGACTTTTCACACACCAGCTCGCCTATGGGGCTATATTGGTTGCCAAGTTCGGTCAGACGGCACACCTGTTTGGCGGCCGCTTTATTGAGCGCCTCACGCAAAGGGTCGTCCGGATTAACAAATGAGGAGCCGGGTAACTGCAGCCCCATGACTTCCAGCATCAACTGGTTGCTGTTGGCCGTACCGTAGAAGGTACAGGTTCCCGCGCTGTGATAGGACTTGGACTCGGCTTCGAGCAAGGCGGCTCTATCGACCTTGCCTTCAGCAAACTGTTGGCGAATACGGGCTTTTTCCTTGTTGGGGATCCCGGACTTCATCGGTCCCGCCGGCACAAACAGCATGGGCAGATGACCAAAACTCAGGGCGCCAATCAGTAGCCCAGGGACTATCTTGTCACAAATACCCAGCAGTAAGGCACCATCAAACATATTGTGGGACAGGCCAACAGCGGTAGCCATGGCAATCACTTCACGGCTCAACAGGCTGAGCTCCATTCCGGGTTGGCCCTGGGTAACACCGTCACACATGGCCGGTACACCGCCTGCCACCTGAGCAACACTGCCCACTTCATTGCAGGCCTGTTTCAGCAATTCAGGATAGTGTTCATAGGGTTGGTGCGCCGAAAGCATGTCATTGAATGCTGTTACTATGCCTATGTTAGCCTTGGTCAGCTGGCGCAGGCTGTCTTTATCGGCCGGCTGACAAGCGGCAAACCCATGGGCCAGATTGCCGCAGCTCAAGCTGCTGCGGTGCACGCCCTTGGCCCTGGCTTCGGCCAATGCCGCCAGGTACTTGCCCCTGTGCTCTTGGCTGCGGGCAATAATCCTGTCTGTTACGGCTTGAACTCTTGGGTGCATCTTGCCTCCTTAAGCGCTCCAGAACACATCGACCGGGGTCTTGCGCTGCGCCAACACGGCGCGGATCGGCATTTCCCTGGGATCGTCACTCTCGAGAGCTTGGTGATATACGGAAAGTTTGGTTTCACCGACCAGATGCAGATAGATCTGGCGGCTGCCGAGCACGGCTTTACGGCTAAGGCTGATCCTGGCGTGAGGCGCATTGCCCGGATGCACGGCGCACAGCAGTGCATCGGTTTCCAGCGCCTCGGTCAGTTGCGCTTCGGGGGCGCAGGGAAACCAGGAGCAGGTATGACCATCATTGCCCATTCCCAGCACGACCACATCAAAAGGCCGCGGGAAGTTGGCCAACTGCTCTGTGGCCATACTCAAACCCGCTTCCGGGCTGGCAAACATATTCTTCAGGCCACGAAACTTGGCGCTGGCGGCGCGATTTTGCAGTAGATGCTCGCGCACCAGGCGCTCGTTGGAGTCCTTGTCTTCGGCATCCACCCAGCGCTCGTCGGCGAGCGTAATGTAAACATCACTCCAGTCGATCATCTTGTGGCTGAGCTCGGCAAACAGTTTCAGTGGCGTCGAACCACCGGAAACCACCAGGCTAGCCTTGCCGCGGCTATCTATCGCGTTTTGCAGCGCGCCGGCAATACGCTCGGCCAACTGAGCTTCCAACGCAGTTGGGTTATCGAACGATTTGAATACGGTTTCTTTAATCATGCTGTCTCCTTATTCATCCCAGGAGCGGCCGTCTTTGGTGATCAAGGCCACTGAGGCCACAGGCCCCCAGGTGCCGGCAGGATAAGGCTTGGGCTTTTCGTTGCTCATCTCCCAGGATTGAATAATGCCATCTACCCAGGTCCAAGCCTGCTCCACTTCGTCGCGGCGCACAAACAATGCCTGATTACCCAGCATAGCTTCGAGCAACAAACGTTCATAAGCATCGGCGATACGTTCGTTCTTGAAGGTGTCGGAGAAGCTCAAATCCAGCTTGGTGGTTTGCAATCGCTGTTTCTGCTCAAGCCCGGGCACCTTGTTCATCATCTGGATCTCCACCCCTTCATGTGGTTGCAGACGAATGGTCAGCTTATTGGGCGGCAGATTACGATGGCTTGAACGATACAGGTTATGGGGTGGATTCTTGAAATAGATGACAATTTCAGAACTCTTGAACGGCATACGTTTACCGCTGCGCAGATAGAAAGGCACCCCGGCCCAGCGCCAGTTGTCGATATCGACGCGCAAGGCGACAAAGGTCTCTGTGTTGGAATCCACGTTGGCGCCCTCTTCCTCCAGGTAACCGGGAACCGGCGATCCTTTGAGGAATCCGGCCGAATACTGGCCGCGCACAGTGTTTTCAAATACATTGTCCTGATTGATGGGACGCAGCGACTTGAGCACCTTCACTTTCTCATCGCGAATGCTATCGGCATCCAGATTCACAGGTGGGTCCATGGCAATCAAGGTCAACACCTGCAACAGGTGGTTCTGGATCATGTCTCGCATCTGGCCGGCTTTGTCGAAATAGCCCCAGCGCCCTTCAATGCCCACCTCTTCGGCCACTGTGATCTGTACATGATCTATGGTGCGGTTATCCCACTTGGAGGCAAATAGTGAATTGGCAAAACGCAAAGCAATCAAGTTCTGTACTGTTTCTTTACCCAGATAATGGTCGATACGATAGACCTGACTCTCACTGAAGTAGGCAGAAACCTGGTCATTGATCACTCTTGATGACTGCAGATCTGAGCCTATGGGCTTTTCCAGCACCACTCGGGTGTCGGGATGGATCAGTTGTTGTTCATGCAGGCAACGGCAGATATCACCGAAGATGGCTGGAGGAGTAGCAAAATAGTTGACCATCACCCGCTTGGCAGGCTCGAGCAGTTGGTGGAAGGCTTTGTATCCTTCAGATTCGGTAAAATTGGTGCCGACATAATGGCAACGTTCGAGGAAGCGGGAAAGCGTGGTGTCGCACAGAGGTTCTTTAACAAAGGTGCTCAGGGCTGTTTTAACCAGTTCGCGAAAATCTTCGGCAGAGAATTCGTCTTTGGCAACACCTATGACCTTAGTGTCCCGATTGAGCAGGCCAGCCTTATCCAGCTGGTAGAGCGAAGGCAACAATTTGCGCCTTGCCAAGTCGCCCTTGGTACCAAAGAGTACAAAATCACAAGCTTTGGCCTCTGATGTTGTTTTGCCCATTGCTTAATGCTCTCCTTTTGTCGGTGGTGGTTCCGCTATGCGATGAAGAATTCCACACTTTTGTTGTAATATAACAACAGTATTTATTAAATGCATCTATAATTTGCAAATAAAGCCATGAGGCCAGTCTAGGCAGGTTTGGCAATAATCTGGTATGCTTTTCTTGCTTAAAACCTTCTTATCTCGGAAGTTAGCCTGTTTTCATTCCGGTATATACAGGACTTACGTCAAGATTGGTTTGCACCCTACTTTGTAGTGCTCATGCCTCAAAGAAATAATAAAATTACATAATTTCAACCCAGCGGACGTACGCGTATGAATACCCTAGAAAAGGTTCAAAAAAACCTCCCCCATTTCAGCAAGTCAGAACGCAAAGTAGCCGAAGTTATCCTGGCATCTCCCCAGACAGCTATTCACTCAAGCATAGCAACTCTGGCCAAGATGGCGGATGTCAGCGAGCCTACAGTCAACCGCTTCTGTCGTCGTTTGGATACCAAAGGTTTCCCGGATTTTAAATTACATCTGGCCCAAAGTCTCGCGAATGGTACCCCTTACGTCAGTCGTCACGTTGAGGAAGATGATACACCCGAGTCTTACACCACCAAGATCTTCGAATCTTCCATGGCTTCTCTGGATACAGCACGCCAGAGCATAGATACCACGGCCATCAACAAGGCGGTAGACATACTGACTCAAGCGAAAAAGATCTCTTTCTTCGGTCTTGGCGCCTCAGCCTCAGTAGCACACGATGCCCAGAACAAGTTCTTCCGCTTTAATGTACCGGTTTTATGTTTCGATGATGTGTTGATGCAACGCATGAGCTGTATCAATAGTGATGAAGGCGATGTAGTGGTGCTGATTTCCCACACAGGCCGCACCAAGTCTTTGATCGATATAGCAAGATTGGCCAGAGAAAACGGCGCTGCCGTGATTGGGATAACAGCGCGCCACTCGCCGCTGTCGCAGGAATGTACCCTGCCGGTTACCATGGAGGTGCCGGAGGACACTGATATGTACCTGCCTATGGCGTCACGTTTGGCTCAGTTGGTGATTATTGATGTGCTGGCGACCGGATTTACGCTACGCCGGGGTCCACGCTTCAGGGAAAGTCTCAAGCGGGTCAAAGAGGTATTGAAAGAATCCCGCATCGATAAGAGCGAGCCGCTGTAATCCCCTTTCCCGTAAGCTCCAGGGCAGTTACCAAAATTGGCAACTGCCCATGCCCCGCCTAAAATTAGCCGTAACTCACAAAAATAAAACTTTGAGTTAGATCATTTTGTCTGTAAGTTTCCTACATATTGAGCCGATGTCTGTTAATATAGCGTAAGATTTTTTTAAAACTTAAACGGAGTATATTATGTTCCGCAGAACCAAGATCGTTACCACGCTGGGCCCAGCCACAGATCGTGATGATAACCTGCGTCGTATCATAGCAGCAGGTGCCAACGTTGTTCGCCTCAACTTCTCCCACGGTTCCCCCGAAGATCACCTAAAACGCGCCAGCCAGGCTCGCAGTATTGCGAAAGAGCTTGGTGTACACGTTGCCATCCTCGGCGATCTTCAGGGTCCGAAAATCCGTGTTTCCACCTTCAAGGACAATAAGAAAGTCCAACTCAATCTCGGCCAGCCATTCATTCTGGATGCCGAGCTGGGTAAAGGCGAAGGCGATGAAACCCAAGTGGGTATCGATTACAAGGAACTGCCGGACGATGTGGTTGTCGGTGATATCCTGATGCTGGACGATGGCCGGGTACAACTGAAAGTCGAAAAGGTAGAAGGCCGTAAGGTACATACCAGCGTGACAGTTGCCGGTCCCCTGTCCAACAACAAGGGGATCAACAAGAAAGGCGGTGGTCTGTCTGCCGCGGCGCTGACAGATAAAGACAAGCAGGACATTGTCACTGCGGCACAAATTCAGGTCGATTACCTGGCGGTATCCTTCCCTCGCTGCGGCGCCGATCTTAACTATGCCCGCGAACTGGCGCAAAAGGCCGGCAGCAATGCCCTGATAGTATCCAAGGTAGAGCGCGCCGAAGCTGTAGCTTCCGATGAAGCGATGGACGATGTGATCCTCGCCTCAGATGCCGTCATGGTTGCCCGCGGCGACCTGGGGGTAGAAATTGGCGATCCGGCTCTGGTTGCCGTGCAGAAGAAACTGATCAGCCGCTCGCGTCAACTCAACAAGGTGGTGATCACCGCGACCCAGATGATGGAGTCTATGATCAGCAGTCCTATGCCTACCCGCGCCGAAGTCATGGACGTAGCCAACGCCGTACTCGATGGTACAGACGCAGTGATGCTCTCTGCCGAGACCGCCGCCGGGGATTATCCGGAAGAAACAGTTCAGGCCATGGCCAGGGTTTGTCTCGGCGCCGAAGCACATCCCAGTGTGCGGGTATCCAAGCACCGTCTGGATGAAAGCTTCAGCTCCATAGAAGAAACCATAGCGCTGTCTACCATGTATGCCGCCAACCATATGCAGGGCGTCAAGGCGATTATCGCCCTGACCGAATCCGGTGCAACGCCCAAGTTGATGTCACGGATAAGCTCGGCGCTGCCTATCTTCGCCCTCGCCCGTCATCAACCTACTTTGGCCAAGATGGCGCTCTATCGTGGTGTCTATCCGGTTGAGTTTGACTCCACCGTTTATGCCGCCGATGAGCTGGCGAAAAAGGCCCTTGAAAGCCTCAAGGCCAAGGGGTATCTGGAGAGTGGTGACATGGTGCTCATGACCAAGGGTGATGCCATGGAAACCGTAGGTGGCACCAACACCTGTAAGGTGTTGATCGTAGCCTAATGGCTTGCCAATACCGCTAAGCTGATAACAAAACAGAAAAGGTACGCCGAGGCGTACCTTTTTTATTTCTGCTGCTTTTGTTCTGTTTCAGGCTTGGTGATTTTGTTTACATCAGAGCTAAGCCCGCCCGGGACAGGCTTACCAAACTGAAATTGACATACCAATCAATCTCAATTAAAGAGTTTCAAAATCATCGACATTGATTGCCGCCAACCTCAGCTTATCAGCCTCAAGCAACTGCTCATACTCGGCTTTACTGATAACCTCAGCATCCAATGCCGCCTGATACAGAGATAAAGGCGCCAGTTTGGCAGGCAAACGGCCATCTTTTTGTGCCTTTCTCAGTTTGCCGTGCAGTTCACGGCACTGATATTGAGCCTTGAATGCCGCTTCCACCTCGGCAATACCACTGGTGTCGCCGTCAAATTCAGGACAGAGGAAGGTCAGCCTGTCGCGGGCCGGACCAGGTTTAAGCATGCTCTTGACCAGCTCAATGGACTGACTGTCTTTCGGGCCGTTGAAGTGGTTCCCCAGTGGGAATACCAGCACACGCATGACCCAGGCAACCGGACGATTGGGGAAGTTGGCTATCGCCTGCTCAAGCGCCTTGGCAGCCAGTTGCAATCTGGTATCCATCACATGTTTGACTATCGGCAGATCGTCAAACTGGCGGCCATTGTCTTCAAACAGTTTCAATGTGGCCGAGCCCAGATATAGCTGACTGAGAACGTCACCGAGTCTGGCCGAAATCATCTCCTTGCGCTTGAGATCGCCGCCCAAGATAAGCATCGACAAGTCAGTCACCAGCGCCAGCGCCTTGGACAGACGGGCCATCTGCTTGTAATAGTCGCGGGTATCGCCACTCACGGGTGAGCGCTCAAAATAGCTACGGCTGAGGGCGTTGCCCAAAGAGCCAAAGGCATTACGCAGCGCATAACCTATGTGGCCCATCAGCAAGGAGTCGAAACGCTCCAGCGCTTCACTGTTGTCTTCCATGCCGGCAGCTTCCATCTCGGCCAGCACATAAGGATGACAGCGGGTCGCGCCCTGACCGAAGATCATCAAACTACGGGTCAGGATGTTGGCCCCTTCCACTGTGATGGAGATAGGGTTGGCCATATAGCCATGAGCCAGATAGTTTTTTGGCCCCATCTGAATACCCTTGCCGGACTGAATATCCATGGCATCGTTCATCACCTGACGGCCAAGCTCTGTCATGTGATATTTTGCAATCGCGGTAACCACAGATGGTTTAACCTTGAGATCTATGCCTGTGGTTGTCAGACGACGGGCCGCTTCCAGCTGATAGGTGTTGGCGATGATCCTTGCCAGCGCTTCCTGAACCCCTTCAAACTGGCCTATAGCCATGCCGAACTGTTTACGCACGTAGCTGTAGGCGGTTGTCGTCTTGGTCGCCATATGCCCTGACGCCGTCGCCAGCGCCGGCAGTGAAATACCACGCCCGGCAGAGAGGCACTCCACCAGCATACGCCAGCCGCGACCGGCGTATTGCGGGCCACCTATGATCCAATCCAGCGGAATAAACACCTCTTCCCCTTGAGTGGTACCATTCATAAAGGCCATATTGAGCGGATTGTGACGGCGGCCAATTTTCACGCCGGGATGATCGGTTGGGATCAGGGCGCAGGTGATCCCCAAGTTAACCTTGTCCCCCAACAGCCCGTCTGGGTCACGCATCTGAAATGCCAGCCCCAGCACAGTGGCCACAGGTGCCAGCGTGATGTAACGCTTGTTCCAGCTCAGCTTCAGCCCCAGAGTTTCCTCGCCCTGGAACTCACCGCGGCAGACTATCCCTTCATCGGGAATGGCACCGGCATCTGAGCCGGCTTCGGGGCCGGTCAGGGCGAAACAAGGGATCTCTTCCCCTTTGGCCAAGGCCGGTAACCAGTGCTCTTTCTGCTCCTTGGTACCATAGTGAGTCAGCAGCTCACCCGGACCGAGTGAGTTGGGTACCATCACAGTCACGGCGGCGCTGACACTGCGGCTCGCCAACTTACTGACTATGGTGGAGTTGGCATAGGCAGAAAACTCACGGCCACCGTATTTTTTGGGGATGATCAGCGCAAAGAAGCCTTCTTTCTTGAAGTACTCCCACAGCTCAGGCGGTAAGTCCTTGCGGTTGTTGACTATGTCATAGTCATCAATCATCTTTAGCGCCGTCATCACCTGATGGTCGATAAAGTCTTTCTCTTCGGCGCTCAGTGCCGGCTTGCCATAGGCGTGCAGGCTTTCCCAGTTGGGTTTACCACGAAACAGCTCGGCTTCCCACCAGACATCACCGGCCTCCATCGCTTCACGCTCTGTATCAGAAAGCGGCGGTAACACCTTACGAAAGAAGGCCAATACCGGCCGTGTCACGAACTGCAGGCGTATATTGCGCACGAAGAACAGCGCTATCAGGGCAACAATTATTAGAAGGATAATACTCATAACCAGACCTTTATTCTGCTTGAGAAACCAGCGGCACAGCCACACCGGCA
Source organism: Shewanella sp. YQ_9 (assembly GCF_043103185.1). Taxonomy (NCBI): domain Bacteria; kingdom Pseudomonadati; phylum Pseudomonadota; class Gammaproteobacteria; order Alteromonadales; family Shewanellaceae; genus Shewanella; species Shewanella sp. YQ_9. The sequence goes on along the minus strand of NZ_JBICJO010000042.1, from coordinate 109,143 downwards.
GCCATGTAGGGGATCACCTTGCGGATGACCGCCTCTATATCATTATGTTCACCAAAGTCGGCTTCGGCTATCTCGTTGAGCGCATCGGCCGATGCCATGGTGAAAACTATAGTTCCCAGGGTAAAGTGCAAGCGCCAGAACATCTCTGCCGGTGGAATGTGAGGTGCACTGCCGGACACAGCCTGAACAAACTGATCCAGATGCTCACCATAGTGGGTGGTAATAAACCAGCGCAAGTGCCCCTGACTTTCGATGTAGCCGCGACCGAGCAGTTGCAGGAAGATACTGGTTCCTTCGTTGCGGACTTTGTTGAGTTCCAGCAGCGGCCCCACCAGGGAGGAAAAAATGGCATCCAAAGAAGCCTGTTTATCCTGGCCGATAAGCTCATTGATGGCGTTGGACGCCGACGGCATAAACACGTCCAGGTAACGTGCCAAAACCGCCCGAATGAGCTCTTTTTTGGAACCAAAATGGTAGTTTACAGATGCAAGATTCACTTCTGCTTTGCTGGTGATAAGCCTGAGGGAGGTTTCTGAAAACCCCCGTTCGGCAAACAGCTTCTCCGCAGCATCGAGAATTCTTGTCTTGGTATCAGATCGACTTGCCATTCCGTGACCTTAGTTAATTTAAAACACTCGTTTAAATTAAACATTGGTTACACTTATGTCAAACTAAATCTCGGCCTCTTGCAAGGCCTGCAAACCGCCGTTAAAGACAGCTCAGCGAAAGCCTGCTCCTTTGTGGTTGGTCTCGCGGGATTCAAGCCGTTTGGCTTCTGATTTAGGCAACATCACATAGAGGGCCCCATAGCCGCCGTGTTCGCGCTGAGCGCTGTGAAACGCTTGCACTTCATCCATCTGCGACAACCAGAAGTTAACACAGGTTTTGATAAGCCCAGGAAACGGCTTACGATTCTGCCCTTTGCCATGGATCACCAGCACGCAGCGGTGGCCCAAAGCCACCTGAGCTTGAATGAAACCGAGCAGATAATCTCTGGCTTGGCGCACCGACATGGCATGAATATCCAGCTCGGCGGCTATCTTGTATTTGCCGAGACGTAAATTCTTGAATACCGCCTCCTGGATCCCCTGCTGCTTGTAGCTGAGCATATCATCGGGTTTCACTCTGGGGATCAGCGCTAAATCCAAGGTCAGGCGCTGCAGGTACTCATGGGCCTCGGCGGCGGCTTTGCGTGCCTGTTTTGACTCGCTGGAAAGAGGTTTCGCTCTGGTCTGGGCCTGGGTTTGTTGCTTGAGCGGCACCACATCGGCCATTTCTTGCATAAAAAGTGTCAGATCATCTGCTTTCATGATGCGACTCCTCCAACTTATGACGAGGTTTACACACTTTGTAAAGAAATCAATCTTCTGTTACCAAGGGGCTTCTATTATAGTGAGGTCAGATGAGCCTGCTTAGATGATTTTAATGAAATTCCTGACCCTATTGTTCTTTTGCCTGATTTCTGTGCTTCAGCCCCTCAAAGCCGCCGAATTGCAGGATAAAGACCAAGCAGCCCTTAATCGTGTCTATGTCATGTTCAACCGGGCATTTAATGAACTCGACTCAGCTCCTTTGGAGGATATATACGCCGAGGATGCCACTTATATTCCTGAACAGCAAAGCCTTGCCATAGTTCAGGGGCGTGAAAACATACTCAAACTGTATCAAAAGTTCTTTGACCGCATTCGCCATAAACAAGCCAGAATAGATGTGGATTTTAGGGTTGTTCAGCGTCAGGCACACGGAAAGAGCGCCACTGACATAGGCTATTATCTGGTGCGTTTTCACCCGCCAAAAGATACTGAAGAACCCATGAGCGAGTTTGCCGGTAAAATCGTTATCGTCAGCCATAAAGATAAAAAAGGTAACTGGTTAGTGGATGTTGATACCAGCAACCGCGCCGAGCCTGAGCATTATTTCAACGCCAAACCCCAACCTAACCTGTATTATGGCGAGCAGTTTGCCCCCGTGCCCCCTGCCAGCGATCTCCCACCCAGTGTTGAAATTGAAATCGTTCATGCCAAGTAATTGGCAGTACTTGAGCGTGTGCCCTGCGGATATAAGGGCGCTATCGTTTTTGCTGCAATTACAATGACGGATTACCTTGTTCACTTCTCTTGCTGAAGTTCACGACAAATAAAAGGAATTATGAGTCAGATGACGCCATCCAAAGCCTTATTGAACGATTGCAAATGGTTCGATCGCACCTTTACCGGCAAATACACTAACCTGGATTTGGTAAGCGAAATCACTTTGCCCATCTCTTTGAGCTTTTTTACTTTGCCCTGGAGAAAAGAGCTGCCGCTGCTTTTGAGCCTAGTTCCCGTTATTGTGCTGGCCACTCTGCTGGCACCTTTTATGGGAAAGGTTCAGTTGCTGTTGCTCCCTGCCTGTAGCGTCATCTGGTTTTTGATATATATCCAGGTACGCAAAGGCCGGATACTGACTCAGTTAGGCGTGAAAAGCAGTGCCAAAGACGAGCGGCAGATAAGGATAAACCAAACCTGTATTCTCCTGCCTCAATATCTCACGGGAGCAACGACCGCTGTCGCCAAAGAGGATATTGCGAGTCTGGTGTTCCACTGGGTGGGCTATCATGACAATCATCAGCTTGAGCGCAAACGAGCTCACGCCGTGACAGTTAAGCTGAAAAACGGCCGGGAGTACCGGCTCTCTGGTACGGCCTATCCCTTACGAAGCCTGCTTTATCTGGCCATTTTCTTTGACTACCCGCTGCAGCTGATAGAAGCTTTACCTGCCAAAGGACGCCTTATCCAATTTGCCATAGGGCTTGCGTTCAGTGTTTTGATGCTCAATCTGGTAATGATTTTCATCATCCACTAACCAAAGCTTCCAAGGCCTAGCAATATAGCCGCTTTTCAATGCAAGGCTGCCGTCAAAGCGCTATTATGAGCGAAACTCAAGCCGGGATGCCGGCGCCTTTTTACCATTCACGATTGAAACAGAGATTGAAACAGAAAATCCCGATGCCAACCAATACCCTTTGCCCTTGCCACTCCAAGCTCCCCTACTGCGAATGCTGTCAGCCGCTGCACACTAAGCAGCACACAGCTGCTACTCCAGAGCAGTTGATGCGCTCCCGCTATGCCGCCTTTGTCAAACAGGAGTTTGACTATCTTATCGATACCCATCACCAGGACTATCGACAGGGACTCACGACGCAAATCCTGGCACAAATGCCAAAGACTCAGTGGCTGGGACTGCAGATTGTCGAGCGGGAACCTTTGACTCCGGGGCAAACCCAGGCCAGAGTCACTTTCAAGGCCTGGTATTTGGCCGATGGCCAGTTGGACGCTATTTTTGAAGAATCGAAATTTATACTTGAGGCCGGCAACTGGTTTTACACCGAGGGCAAGCAGTTCGCCGTCAGCTATCCCAAACGCAATGAACCCTGCATTTGCAACAGCGGTCACAAGTTCAAACACTGCTGTCTGAAACGGATTTAGCTAGGAGTTATTTAAGTTCGGCCCCAAGTTGGCCAGAGTGAGCTTGGGCTGGCTAATCAGTGCAGCAACAGCGGTTGACTCTGCTGCAAGAAAGCGCTGAATTCAGCTTCTCTGAGTGCCGGGCTGTACAGGAATCCCTGGGCCTGATGACACATGCAGGATGTGAGAAAACGTTCCTGCTCGGCGGTTTCAACTCCCTCTGCTGTCAGAGAGATATTCAGCGCCTTGGCCATGGCGATAATCGCGCTGACGATTTCGCGACTCTCGCGGCTAATATTGAGATCTGAGATAAAAGACCTGTCTATCTTGAGCTTGCTGATGGGAAACTGTTTCAAATAGCGCATTGAACTGTAACCCGTACCGAAATCATCAATGGCAAGCCCTACCCCCAAATCTGCCAACTCCTGGCATAGATTGGTGGCATAGCGTATATCTTCCATCAACTCGGTTTCGGTGATCTCCAGAATAAGCGTACCTGGCTTCAAGCGGTAACGATTGAGCAGTTGCCACACCTGCTCATAGAGATTGCTGCCGAAAAACTGCCGCGCCGACACATTCACATGCATGGCGATATTAATATTGTGGTGCTGCCACAAATTAAGCTGGCGACAGGCGGCCTCCAGCACCCAGGTACCTATGGCATTGATAAGCCCAGACTGTTCGGCAATATCGATAAAGGCGCCGGGATACAGTACTCCCCGCTTGGGATGGTGCCAGCGGATCAGTGCTTCGGCACCTATGTAACTACAGCTTTGCAAATCTTTAAGCGGCTGATAATAAAGTTCAAACTGTCTGCCCCGAATGGCGGCGTGCAGATCTCTTTCTATCTGGGCGTCATCCTTGAACGCCTTGAGCAACGCGCTGTTGAAAAACTGGATTGCCGTACCCTGCTTCTTCTTGGCGTATTGCAGCGCAATATCGGCACAAGTCAGCGGCGCTACCAATTCGGCGACTTCGGCAATGTCCACCGCCGCCAGTGCCGGCTTGGGATCCACTTGCTCACGGCCGATATTGATGGGATTGCACAATTGTTGATAGAGGCGATGACAGCAAACATCGATATCAAGCTCGTTGTTATCATCGAGCAGGAGGGCAAACTCATCACTGCCTACCCTGGCAATATTGCAGCCGGGATAAAGAGAGGCAAAATGTTTCAAACGGCGGGCCACTTCAATCAGCAAGGCATCACCCTGTTCATGCCCATAGGTATCATTGAAGCGTTTAAAACCAATCAAATCGATCAGCAGCAACTGCCCGCTATAGGTTCTATCGAGTAAACGATTGAAATGGGTGCGGTTGTATAGTCCGGTCAGGCTGCAACGCCAGGCCAAGCGCTCAAGTTCGGCCTGATAATTATGCTGCTCGGTACAATCTTCGCTGGAGACCAAGACATAATGGTTACCGCGCTGAGTGATAAATTGACTGGCATGGTATCTGAGCCAATACTCCTGGCCCTGCTCACGATTGAGCATCACTTCACCGGTAGCCACTTCACCGCGAAGCACTTTGGCCAGGGTCATTTCAGCCTGTTTGGGTTGCTGATGAAAAAAGGCCAATTGCTTCAGGCTGGCACCAAGCATTTTTTCTTTCGGGATACCGGTGATCTGTTCATGGGCGCTGTTGATGTATTCAATCGCTTCTGTGTGCAGATTGATTAACATGGTGACCTGGGCCGACTGCTCCGCGGCCGACTGAAACAGCGTCAGTAGTTCATCTTTACGGTAGGCATCATAAGTCGCCAGAGTCAGCGCCAGTTGATCAGCGACTTGCGATGCCAGGTGGATTTCCAAATCGCTCCAGAGTTCGCCGGCAATGGTTCGCTCCAGGCTCAATACGCCTTCAATGTGGCCATTGATCCTGATAGCGATATCCAGGGCACTGGCAATACCGTTGGCGTTAAAGTAGACCTCGGCAAGCTCGCTCATCCGCCAATCCGCTAGCGCGTCATTGGCGTCAATGTGGCGTCTTTGTTTGAGTTGATCTATATAGGCGGGTATTTGACTGAGGTGTTGCGGTCTGGGCGTCTGAATAGGTCGCCCTGAGCCAAAGCGGGCAACTTCAAACTGCACATGTTGATCCCTGGACCAGGACCAGACACTGGCGTGTTGCACATCAAGGTACTGACACAAGAGCTCAGTAGCCAGTTCAGCCGTCTTGGCGAAATCGCCCTGCTGCTTGGCAACCGAGTTGGTCAACAACTCCAGCAATCGCTGATACCTACGTCGCTTCACACATGTCCTCAGGTTCCCTTTCGGGCTTAAAGAAACCCGCGCCGAATGCGCGGGCCTGTTATCACTTCTCTGCGCGAGATTACACTTTTACATAATATCCAGCAAGATAACTCATACTTTCTTACATTTACCCTGCCATGGCCGGCCTCACAACCTTTCGGATCAGGCCACCTTTGACCATTTACTTAAGTCACTTATGCCAAGCCGTTTTCCAACTGAAAAATCATTTTCTCGGCACTACAGGAAAAAGTCAGCGCCAGGGTAACAGTCTGCTCATCGTTGCAGAGCTCAGCCTTGACATCGGCGAAGCGGCCTTCGGCCAATTGCTTTAGCGCCTCGGCATCGGCCACTGCCGACTCACCTTGAAAAGTCAACGAAAGCAAGGTGTCTCCTTCTTCGACCACTGTCCCTATATCCACATAGCTGCCACACTCGGCACAAGTGTCCTGCACATTGGCGGCCTGAGCCTGTTCAATACTCTTCATCTATATGTCTCCGATGCTGATAAGCATTCACCATTATACGACATAGACAAGACCCGGACTGAGGCAAGACTCACGCAGTTTGATAAAGACCGACCAACCTGCGCTGCTCGGAGAGTTGGTCCACAAACTCCATCGATGCCACCTTGGGTTGGTTCAAGACACCTTCCGTGCGCAGCCTTGTGTGCCAATCGCAGTTATCCAGCGCTTCCTGCATTCCGCTATCTCTCTTTCCCCTGATAACCAAAGGTTCGGGCATCAAGGCCTGGGCCAGTTGAAAGCTGCGCTCGCCCTCACTGATAAAATGATAACTGTTGTCTACCGGGGAAGGTTCTTGACTCAAGTCCCCAACCAAAGGTTGAGACGCAGGCAGATCAAATTGCTGCCGCAGGACAGCGTCCTTTTCAACATCGTCATGCAGGTGAAACTGGGGCCAATCGCGCACATCCTGAGACAGCAACGCCAAAAGCAGGGCAAACTCACCCCGGCGATGGGACTCAACAGCCAGATTAAGCCGTTCGCCCAATTGCAGTTCATTGATTAAGGAAACATCAGTGCGCATAAAAAAACATCAACAAAACAACTCGTTGTTAGTTAATCGACCAAATGACCACGAACTTTAGCCCTTTTTTTAAAATCGGGCTTTACATGAAAAAGGTTTCTGACTACTATGGCGGCCGCAATTGAGGAGGGGTTCCCGAGTGGCCAAAGGGATCAGACTGTAAATCTGACGGCTCCGCCTTCGAAGGTTCGAATCCTTCTCCCTCCACCATTTGCCTACAATTTAAAAAGACACGAAAGTGAAATCGTGGAGGGGTTCCCGAGTGGCCAAAGGGATCAGACTGTAAATCTGACGGCTCCGCCTTCGAAGGTTCGAATCCTTCTCCCTCCACCATCTTTCACTCTAATGTCTGGCTCCAAATATGTGGAGGGGTTCCCGAGTGGCCAAAGGGATCAGACTGTAAATCTGACGGCTCCGCCTTCGAAGGTTCGAATCCTTCTCCCTCCACCATTTCTTTTATATTCCTTTAGTCAATCTTCCAAGCGTTTTATCTACACCCACTGCGTTTAATTCCATAACAATCAATTATCTAGCATGTGGCTGGGCCTGAATACGCCTGAGTTTTCGCTATCCATTGTCATTACCTTTGGTTATGATTAAGACCATCCTGTTATAAGAAAGAAGAACAACAATGGCCGATCTCTGGGTAAACGAAGCAATTGCCAAAATCGAAGCCGATTTTCAGCGCAGTGCCGACACGCATTTGATTAAACTGGAACTGCCGGCGGTCGCCGGAGTGGATATCTATCTTAAAGATGAAAGCACCCATCCAACCGGAAGCCTCAAGCACCGCTTGGCAAGATCACTGTTTCTGTACGCCTTGTGTAACGGCTGGATCAAACAGGATACTCCTGTCATTGAATCCTCATCCGGCAGCACAGCTGTCTCCGAGGCCTACTTTGCCCGCCTGCTGGGGCTACCCTTTATTGCGGTTATGCCGGCCTCCACCGCCCGCAAGAAGATACAGCAGATAGAGTTTTATGGCGGCCGGTGTCACTTTGTCAATCACTCCAGCGAAATCTACGCTGAGTCTGAGCGGCTGGCGCGGGAGCTGAATGGCCATTATATGGATCAGTTCACCTATGCCGAGCGGGCCACCGACTGGCGCGGCAACAATAATATTGCCAATGCCATTTTCGATCAGATGCAGCGCGAGCCCTTCCCTATTCCCGAGTGGATTGTGATGAGCCCGGGTACCGGCGGCACTTCGGCCACCATTGGCCGTTATATCCGCTATCAACAGCTTTGCACCAAGCTGTGTGTGGTCGACCCGGATAACTCAGTGTTCTATGACTATTTTCAACATAGAGATGCGACCATCACCTGCGAGCAAGGCAGCAAGATTGAAGGTATAGGCCGGCCCAGAGTTGAGCCCTCCTTTATCCCGGGGGTTGTCGACTCCATGTTGAAGATCCCCGATACCGCCTCTGTGGCGACAATCCATTGGCTGGAACAGATCATCGGCCGCAAGACTGGGGCCTCGACCGGCACCAACCTCTATGGCGCCCTGATGCTAGCGGCCGAAATGAAACGCGACAACCGCCAGGGCTCAATAGTGACCCTGATCTGCGATCCCGGTGAGCGCTATCTGGACACTTATTACAACCCCGAGTGGATAGCCGCCAACATAGGGGATATCAGCCAGTATCAAAACAAACTGAAGCTGTTTGAAACCACGGGTGAACTCTGCTGCTAACAACGCGCTTCAGATAACAAAAAGCCGCATCAATGCGGCTTTTTGTCGATTATCACTACGGATTAATCGATATCCAGATACTTGTGAGTCTGGATAGACAAACGCCAGTTGCGTTCGATACAGACTTTCATCGCCAGCGCCGTCGCCCGGCTCTTCTGACTGATGGGCTGCAGGCAGATAGTCTTGTCTTTGAGATCCAATCCCCGCAGCAGTTGATCCAGCTCCTCAATATGAGCCTCGGTCGCCACCGGATGCTTAATCTCATTTGCCCGCTCCAGCGCCTGACGCAGTACCGGCATCCCCCCCTTCATACCGACCTTGGGCGAGACTGTGACCCAGGTATCTGCGCTGCAATTCACCTCAAAGGTGCCACTGGTTTCAATTTGAGTGCGAAAGCCTGCGGCATTAAATGCTTCTGTCATTTCAGTGAGCGGATAGAGACAAGGCTCACCACCTGTGATCACTATATGCTTAGCATTGAATCCCTGCTGTTTGAACGCCTCCAGTAAAGACTTGGCATCATGCTCTGCCCAGCGACCGATACTGCCATCGGTGCGGATCACATCGGCAGGTTTCACCTGATTATGCTCAAGCTTGTCCCAGGTCTGGCGGGTATCACACCAAGGACACCCCACAGGGCACCCCTGCAAACGCACAAAAATGGCCGGAACGCCGGTAAACACACCTTCTCCCTGCAGGGTTTCAAAGACTTCGTTGACGGGGTAGTACATCGGGGTTCCTCATATTTGCCGGGGCGGCATTTATAGAGGAATTTGGCCCCAAGCGCAAGGATGAGCGAATTTTCCGTTTTTTACCCCGCCGGCGCTGACAGCCGGCCAAATTAGGGTAAACTGTGACAATTGAGTCATCCCTTTGAATAGACACTTATGTCTTCATCCAATCAATCGCTTATGTCATCAGAATCAAACGCACCGCAAACCCAAACCGCAGAGCCGCCCCGGAGCACTAAGCCAGCTATTTCCAAGGCGATAGTCGTTTTCAGCGGCGGTCAGGACTCCACCACCTGCCTTATTCAGGCCTTGGCGCAGTATGATGAAGTACATGCCATCACCTTCGACTATGGCCAGCGCCACCGCCAGGAGATTGAAGTTGCCAAACAACTGGCGCAAAAACTCGGCGCCGCCAGTCACAAGGTGCTGGATGTTACTCTACTCAATGAGTTGGCCATCTCGGCCCTGACCCGCGACAATATCCCGGTATCAAACGACTTGATGGACAATGGTCTGCCCAATACTTTTGTTCCCGGACGCAATATTCTGTTTCTGACCCTGGCGGGGATCTACGCCTATCAAATAGGCGCCGATGCCGTCATCACAGGCGTCTGCGAGACCGACTTCTCCGGCTACCCGGACTGCCGTAATGACTTTATCAAGGCGATGGAGTCTGCGCTGGTACAAGGCATGGACAGACAGCTGCGTTTGGTTACGCCACTCATGTGGCTCAACAAGGCCGAAACCTGGGCACTGGCAGATAAATACCAGCAACTGCCACTGGTAAGGGATGAAACCCTTACCTGCTATAACGGCATTCTTGGCAAAGGTTGTGGCACCTGCCCCGCCTGTTTATTGCGTCAAAAAGGATTGGATGAGTATCTGGCGACGCCGGACAGCATCCAGGTGATACTGGCGGCCAAAACTGCGTGAAGCCAAGCTCCGCTTATTTTTCAGGTGTTGTGTTAACAGCCCTGGCGCTGCTGCTGTATTCTCTGCCGCTCACTGAGCTGTTGGCCTTTCGCCGCAGCGCCATAGAACAAGATGAGCTGTGGCGGCTTGTCAGCGGCAATCTGCTGCACACCAACTTCTGGCATTTGCTGATGAACCTCGCCGGGTTTTGGGTGATCCTTTATCTGCATAAGGAACACTATAACGCCCTGGGCGTATTGATATTGACCCTGGCACTGTGTCTGTTTGAAGGTGTAGGGCTTTATCTTTGCTACCCGAAGCTTATGGGTTATGTGGGGCTAAGTGGCATACTGCACGGCCTGTTTGCCTTCGGCGCCCTGGCCGATATTCGCCGAGGTCGCAGTTCCGGTTACCTGCTGCTTGCTGGCGTTATCGCCAAGGTCGGCTGGGAGCAATGGCAAGGGGCGGCAGCTGAAGTCAGCGCCCTGATTGGCGCCAGAGTCGCGGTTGAAGCGCATCTTGTTGGCCTGATTGGCGGTATCGCACTGTTTGGCTTGTGGCGACTGAGTGCTTATAAAGCGCCGAAACTTTGATGCCAAGCCTAAGCATTTAAATAGGGGTTTTTAAATTAGGCTTTTAAATCAAGCTTTTTAAAGTCGTTGACAGATGAACAGCACAAAGAACCCGGCTTTTGCCGGGTTCTTTGTCAATGGGGCGATTTTAGGGAAGGTGCGAACAAGCCCCATGTGTGCTTTAGGCCTTGATAAGCTCCTCTCTGAGCCTTGCCACTTCATCACGCAGCGCAGCGGCCTGCTCAAACTCCAGATCCCTGGCATGCTGGTGCATCTGTTTTTCCAGCCTGTCGATTTCATGCGCCAGATTGGCAGCGTCCACCTGATAAGCCGACTTGCGCTCCGCCACCTTGCGAGCACCCGGCTGGGGTGCTGCCGATGAGGAGGAATCTCCCACATCCATAACATCTGTGATCTTCTTCACCAAGCCCTTGGGCACTATGCCATTGGCCAGGTTGAAGGCGTGCTGTTTCTCGCGGCGACGATTGGTTTCATCCATGGCCTTTGCCATTGAAGGGGTCACCTTATCGGCGTAAAGGATCACCTTGCCGTTAATGTTACGGGCTGCGCGGCCTATGGTCTGGATAAGCGAGCGCTCGGAGCGCAGGAAGCCCTCTTTATCGGCATCGAGAATGCACACCAGAGACACTTCCGGCATGTCCAGCCCTTCCCTGAGCAAGTTGATGCCGACCAGCACGTCGAATACCCCCTTACGTAAATCGCGAATGATCTCTACCCGCTCCACGGTATCCACGTCCGAGTGCAAATAACGCACCTTAACGCCGTGTTCATCGAGATATTCGGTGAGATCTTCCGCCATCCGCTTGGTCAGCGTGGTCACCAGCACACGTTCGTTGACGGCAATGCGCTTGTTGGCCTCAGACAGCAGATCATCCACTTGAATCGCCACCGGCCGCACTTCCAGCTCGGGATCCAACAAACCAGTAGGCCTGACCACTTGCTCGGCCACATCGCCGCCGCTGCGTTCAAGTTCATAACTGCCCGGTGTGGCCGACACATAAATCGTCTGCGGCATCAAGGACTCGAACTCTTCAAACTTGAGCGGTCTGTTATCCAGTGCCGATGGCAGGCGGAAACCGTACTCCACCAGAGTGGTTTTCCTCGAACGGTCGCCCTTGTACATGGCACCTATCTGCGGCACGGTTACATGGGACTCGTCGATGATCAGCAGACCATCCGGCGGCAGATAATCCAGCAAAGTCGGCGGCCCTTCTCCCGGTGCACGCCCGGAGAGATAACGGGAGTAGTTTTCGATACCGGAGCAATAACCCAGCTCTGTCATCATCTCCACATCGTACTGCACCCGCTCGCTGATCCTTTGTGCCTCAATCAGCTTATTGGCATCCAGTAACTGCTGACGGCGCTCTCTGAGCTCGGCCTTTATCTGCTCTGTGGCCGCCAATATTTTTTCTCTCGGGGTCACGTAGTGAGTCTTGGGGTAAACCGTGGCCCGGGCAATGCGTTTACGCACCTGACCGGTCAAAGGGTCGAACAGCGACAGCTGCTCTATCTCATCATCGAACAACTCGACCCGAATAGCATCCCGGTCCGATTCGGCCGGGAAGATATCTATTACCTCACCGCGCACCCTGAAGGTACCCCGCTGCAGTTCAATATCGTTGCGGCTGTATTGCAACTCGCTGAGCCGCTGCAGTATATCCCGCTGGCCCATGATGTCGCCCTGGCGCAGGTGCAGCAGCATCTTCATATAAGAATCAGGGTCGCCAAGACCATAAATGGCTGAAACCGAGGCCACCAACACCACATCACGCCGCTCCAGCAAGGCTTTGGTGGCCGAGAGTCGCATCTGCTCAATATGAGCGTTGACCGAAGCATCCTTCTCAATAAAGGTGTTGGTCGAAGGCACATAGGCTTCCGGTTGGTAGTAGTCATAGTAGGAAACGAAGTATTCCACCGCGTTATGGGGGAAAAACTCTTTCATCTCACCGTAGAGTTGCGCCGCCAACGTTTTATTGGGCGCCATAATGATGGTTGGCCGCCCTTGATTGGCAATCACATTGGCAATGGTGAAAGTTTTTCCTGAGCCGGTAACCCCCAGCAAAGTCTGGTTGGCGAGCCCGGATTCCAGGCCATCAACCAGTTTGGCAATGGCGGAGGGCTGATCTCCGGCAGGAGAATACTGAGACTCCAAACGAAACGGCGTAGCTGACACTTTAATGCTCCTTCGGTTAAGCCTTTCATTTTACTCATTGGGCCGAATTACGCCAAGCCAAAAGCCGCATTACTCCTGCCAACATGATGTCAGCAGCAGCTTGTGCTGAAACTCAGCAACGAGACGGCAGATGTGGCGGCCAAATATAAAAAATCCATCCGAATGAATCACTGAGATGGATTTAATGCACAAGGATTGGCAGATACTTCCTTACAGCTTTGTTACAAAAATCACCAAGCAAACCAAAGCGACTTGACTTTTATATCTTGCTGTTTTTGTTATGTTTATATTTTAGCCTCCCAAATTGACCATTTTAAGTTCAATGCTGATGCCACAAGGGTTTGCAGCCCATAAAGCGGGGAAGCTCACAGGTTTATCCACAGATTTAGTGGATAAGTCAGTGTAACCCTGTAGCCATGGGGGCTTGAGGCATCCGGTTCCATTTATCCTACCCTGGTGGGTATTTTGTAATAAAAGAACATATGAAAGTGTGGTACTCACAAAGCGGATTAAGCTGCACCAAAAATGAACACAAAGTGATTGTGCTACCCTTTTTTGAGCGGTGTTCTATCTTGCTTGAAGCGCTCAGTTTGATGCCCCTTTCATAATCCCCCATGGTATTTATCTATGGCATGGCAGCTCAATCGCTAGAAAAGGGCTCATTAAGGTCGATATCCTTGTTGCAAATGGCAAGAGGTCTGAGTCAAACGCCTGGCACATAAGTGTTTAGCCGTTATTTTTTAAGCAAAAAATATCCATAAAGCAGTTTTATCCATCACTGTGAGCATTAGATAAGCAATTAACAGCTTAATGACACTTTTTTTGGGGATGCGAGTTGACTCCACCCACAGAGCGATTTACTATGCGCTCCGTTCTCAGCGAGACAAGCGAGAAATTGCGATTCCCCTGTAGTTCAGTCGGTAGAACGGCGGACTGTTAATCCGTATGTCACTGGTTCAAGTCCAGTCAGGGGAGCCACTTCAAGCAAGTCTTATGAAAACAATAGGTTAATCCTAGCTAAATTATTCCCCTGTAGTTCAGTCGGTAGAACGGCGGACTGTTAATCCGTATGTCACTGGTTCGAATCCAGTCAGGGGAGCCAATTTAGTTAGCTTGAAATCTGTTCCCCTGTAGTTCAGTCGGTAGAACGGCGGACTGTTAATCCGTATGTCACTGGTTCAAGTCCAGTCAGGGGAGCCACTTCAAGTTTGACCTAAGCGAAATCTGTTCCCCTGTAGTTCAGTCGGTAGAACGGCGGACTGTTAATCCGTATGTCACTGGTTCAAGTCCAGTCAGGGGAGCCACTTCGATTTTCGCTCAGCATCATATTCTATTCCCCTGTAGTTCAGTTGGTAGAACGGCGGACTGTTAATCCGTATGTCACTGGTTCGAGTCCAGTCAGGGGAGCCACCTCACCTCTTTCTGCGTTTTGTATTTATAACAAATACGTATACAATTTCGACAATCGTCTCGACATTGGTCTGAACTCAGATAAAGATGGGCATTTCGCGCTTTTTTCAACTGTTACTATTATTGGGGTTTCTGGCTACCGGCATGGTGCTGCTACAGCAGGAGCGGCAGATTCTGGAGCAGGAAGGTAATGCCCTGTTGCAGCGATTACAACAAGCGCAGGAGCAAGCCCAGGACGCAGATGATGCCGCAATCCTTTACCGGCAGCTGCAGGACACTGCGCCGCTGCAGTTTTTCCAATATACAGATGACGCCGACGGCCAAAATAATCTTACCAGAGGCAGTTTCCTGCCTGAGATGAACTGGCAATATTATTTGTTGCCGTTGCAACTCGAATCCCAATACCGCTTCGCTTCCGGGCGGGTGTTACTTAAGCCCGACCTCAGCCCTCTTAGAGATCAAGGGATCCATACACTCTGGCTCGCAGGATTACGCTTACTGCCTCTTTATCTGGCCCTGGCGTTAATCTTTGCCTTGATGATGGGCCGTCATAAACGCGTCCTCAAATATGCGGCAGAGTATTTAACCAAGATGTCCCAAGGCCAGTTTGATTCTCTGGCACAGAGCCGCTTTCGGGGTGAACTCAAGCCCTTGGGGCAAGCATTGGAGCAAAGTCGGCAGCTGTTCAAGCAGCAGTTTGACAAACTTGAGTCGGAAAACCTGGCACTGAAGAAGCTCGCCTATGAAGATCCGGTAACCGGCTTTGGCACCCGCCAGCACTTCACCGAAAAACTGCAGCAACTGTCTCTTTCCGGCAAATCACAAATTGGAGTGTTAATCCTGGTAAAAGCCACTGAGCTTGGTCATATCAATCAACTGCACGGCCGTCAGGGTGGCGATGACTATCTTGCTCGTGTCGCGGTTTGTATTCGCCGGGCACTCCAGGGCTACAAAAACAGCGAAAGGTTTCGTATTGCCAGTACTGACTTTGCCATCTTTATCCCCTCAATTGTGCTGAAAGACGCGCAAACCTTTGCCACCCAGCTCAAGCGTGAGCTGGAAGAGTATCAAGCAGAACTGCAAACAGACTCCATTGCCCATACAGGTATAGTGGCCTACGCCAGCGACAAAGATCCCATGGGTATTCTCGCCATGGCCGATACCGCCGCCAACGTCGCGCAAACCTTGGGCCCTAATGCGGTGCAGTTCCAGGATAAGAATATGCTGGATGAAAAACTCGGGGATAACCGCTGGAAACTGGCCATTGAAGACTTGTTGAAGCGCCGGGCGCTCAAGTTTTACCAACAACCCATTCAACCCTGTCGCAGCGAGGTAGATGGTTATCGAGAGCTGCTGGCACGCTTTTACAACAGTGAAGGCAAGTTTCTACCTACAGCCACGGTGATCGCCATGGCCGAACGTCACGGCATGAGTCAGGAACTGGATAAACTGGTACTGCTCAGCGCCTTGAAACTACTGCAGAGCCTGCCAAACCTCAGCGGTAATATCGGCGTCAATCTGAGCCCGGGTTCAGCCTCCAAAGAAAGCTTTATAGCCTGGGCCCGAGATCTGCTTTCCAAACACCCGAGATTGGCCTCAAGGCTGGTGTTTGAGATCAATGAAGCAGGTATGCAGGGCAATCTGGCCGCCAGTCACAAGTTCGTTCGCGCCATGCACAGCGTCGGCTGCAGGGTATCGGTAGAACGCTTCGGCATGGGCTTTACCTCATTCAAATTCTTCCGAGAGGTGCGCCCCGACTACATCAAACTGGATCCCAGCTATACCCAGGCCATAGATGAAGACACCAATAACCAGTTCTTTGTCCGTATGTTGGTCGATGTGGCCCGTCGCAGTGGTGTCAGGGTGATAGCCTGCGGCATCGAGCGTCAGGAAGAGAAGATGGTGGTAGAGAAATTGCTGGTCGATGGCATGCAGGGCTTCTACATCGCCAAGCCACAACAGTTGGATCCCGCCGAAATGAACAGAAATTAATGCCATTTATGGCCAAATACGGGCGCAAAGAAGGTAAACCCTGCTTTCTATATGTTGTTTATGACCACTGAAACACTGATAATAACCGCTAAGAAATCACAACGCCTGTAATGAGATGAGTGAGTATCTCCTGTTGTTGATTGGCACTGTGCTGGTCAACAATTTTGTATTAGTGAAATTCCTTGGCTTATGCCCGTTTATGGGGGTGTCCAGCAAGCTGGAATCTGCCATAGGTATGTCCATGGCGACCACCTTTGTCATGACCTTGGCAGCCATTCTCAGCTATCTGGTCAACCAGTATCTGCTGCTGCCATTCGATCTGGGCTACCTGCGCACCATGAGCTTTATTCTGGTTATCGCCGTGGTGGTACAGTTCACCGAAATGGTAGTACAGAAAACCAGTGCGACTCTGCATAGGGCGCTGGGGATATACCTGCCGCTTATCACCACCAACTGTGCCGTGTTGGGTGTAGCCCTGCTGAACATCAATGAAAACCACGATTTTATGCAGAGTGCCATCTATGGTTTTGGCGCTGCCGCCGGGTTTTCACTGGTACTTATCCTGTTTTCGGCGATGCGCGAACGTCTGGCGGCGGCCGATGTCCCAGCGCCTTTCAAAGGCAGTGCCATCGCCATGATCACCGCCGGCCTGATGTCGCTGGCCTTCATGGGCTTTACCGGTTTAGTCAAATAGAGTTATGTCTTCCATGCTAATTGCAGTCATTTTATTGTCTCTGCTGGCGCTGGTATTCGGCGTTTTACTCGGCTTCGCTGCCGAGAAGTTTAAAGTTCAGGGCAATCCGATAGTGGATCAGGTCGAAGCCCTGTTGCCACAAACCCAGTGTGGTCAATGCGGCTACCCTGGTTGCCGCCCCTATGCCGAGGCCATAGCCAACGGCGAGAAGATCAATCGCTGCCCTCCGGGCGGTACCGCCACCATGGAGAAACTGGCCGATCTTATGGGGGTCGATCCCGAGCCTCTCGATGCCAGTGTTGAAACCCAGGTCAAAAAGGTCGCCTACATTCGTGAAGAGGAATGTATCGGCTGTACCAAGTGTATTCAGGCCTGTCCGGTAGACGCCATTATAGGAACGGGCAAGCTGATGCACACAGTCCTGACCAGCAACTGCACCGGCTGCGATCTCTGTGTTGAACCCTGCCCTGTGGATTGTATCGATATGATCCCGGTGAAACAGGATCTGAAAACCTGGGACTGGCAGCTTAACGCAATTCCAGTGAAGTTGGTGGAAGAGGACAAGCCGTGCTGACATTACTCGAACAGTTGGATAAAGGAACTCAGTGGCGCCTGACCGGCGGAATTCATCCGCCGCAGATGAAAGACCTCTCCAATGGCAGTTCTATCGGGCGTCTACCGCTTGCCAGTGAATTCTTATTGCCCGTACCTCAGGTTGGTGACAGCGCCGTGCTCGAAGTCAAAGTAGGCGACAGAGTACTCAAGGGCCAAGCGCTGACCCGTGGACTGAGCGCCATGTATCTGGCGGTGCATGCCCCCACCTCAGGCATCATTCGCGCCATAGAGCAAAGACCCAGCAACCACCCTTCAGCCCTGCCGGTATTGACCTGTGTGCTGGAAGCCGATGGCCAGGATCAAGCCATAGATTTTGATCAGCAAGACATCGCAGCATTGAGCCGCGAGCAGATCCTCAGCCGCATTCGCCAGGCCGGGATAGCCGGATTGGGCGGCGCCATGTTTCCGGCTCACATCAAACTCAACCCCGCCAGTGAGATTGAACTGCTGTTGATCAACGGAGTGGAATGCGAGCCTTATATCAGCGCCGATGACAGATTGATGCGCGAACACGCCAGGGAAATTCTGGATGGTATTGAAATTGTTCACGGGCTGCTAAATCCCAAACGGGTAATTATCGCCATTGAGGATAACAAGCCCGAAGCCGTACAGGCAATGCAGCAGGCGCTTGATAGCTGCCACCTGCCCAAGGGAAGTATCAGGATCACTGTGATCCCGACCAAATACCCTTCCGGCGGTGAAAAGCAGCTGATCCAGATCATTACCGGGCAGGAAGTGCCTTCCGGCGCCATTCCGGCGCAACTTGGGATAGTAGTGCACAACGTAGGCACCGCCTTCGCCATTCGTGAAGCCGTTTGCCTGGGTAAGCCTCTCATAGAGCGGGTCGTCACAGTGACCGGCGGCAATATTCCAAAGCCGGGTAATTACTGGGTGCCACTGGGCACGCCCATAGCCCATATACTCGAGCAAAGTGGCTTCACCCCCAGCGGTCAGGATACCGTCATCATAGGCGGCCCCATGATGGGCCACACCTTACCCCTTATTAAGGTGCCGCTGCTCAAAGGCAGTAACTGTATTCTGGTGCCATCTGCCAGCGAGATCAGCCCTCCAGCCGAGGAGAAGGCCTGCATTCGCTGCGGTGAATGTGCTCAGGTGTGCCCGGCATCTCTATTGCCCCAGCAACTCTACTGGCACAGTAAAGCCGAAGAATATGACAAGGCCAGCGCCTACAACCTCAGAGACTGCATCGAATGTGGCTGCTGTAGTTATGTTTGTCCATCGGATATTCCTCTGGTGGAGTATTACCGAGTTGCCAAGGCGGCCATTAAGCGTAATCACGAAGAGAAACAGCTGGCCGAGCAGGCCAAGCAAAGATTCGATGCCAGGCTCAAACGGCTGGAGGCCGAGAAACAGGCCCGGGAAGCCAAAGCCAAGGCCGCAGCCGATAAGCGCCGCGCCGCCATGGGCAGTGGTGAGAAAGACGCCGTTGCCGAAGCCATGGCCAGGATCAAGGCGAAAAAAGCCGCAGAAGCCTCTGTGGTGGCCACCGAAAGCCCGGTAGAAAAAGCCGTGGAAACTGACTCGGCAGTTATCCAGCCAAAGGCGGACAAGAGAAAGAGCGATGTCGCGGCAGCGATTGCCAGGGCCAAGGCCAAAAAGGCCGCTGCACAAGGCACTGTTCCTGCTGAAGAAGTTGCTGATGCGACTACAGATAATGCAGCTGAAGGCACAACACCTGGCTCGGACAAGAAAGCTCAGGTCGCAGCCGCTATCGCCCGCGCCAAGGCGAAAAAGGCCGCTGCAGCCTCAGGGCTGACTGAAACTGGCACTTGCGAAACTCAAGATGCACAGGCCAGCAGCACTCAAGCGACAGCCTCCGAAGCAAGCCAAACCGTAAGCGATGATAGCAAGCAGGCTCGTATCGCGGCAGCGGTTGCCAAAGCCAAGGCCAAGAAAGCCGCGGCGGCGTCTGAGTCAACTCCAGCAACGGATGTCGACGGAGGATCAGCGCAAGGTGCCGAAGTAAACCAAGTCGCAAGCCAAGCAGCAAAACAAGCCACAAGCGATGACAGCAAGCAGGCTCGTATCGCGGCGGCGGTTGCCAAAGCCAAGGCCAAGAAAGCCGCAGCGGCGTCTGAGTCAGCGAAATCAATTGCGGCCGATGATAATGACGGCGAACAAGCGCAAGCCGCCGAAGTAAACCAAGTCGCAAGCCAAGCAGCAAAACAAGCCACAAGCGACGATAGCAAGCAGGCTCGTATCGCGGCGGCGGTTGCCAAAGCCAAGGCCAAGAAAGCCGCGACTGCATCTGAGTCAACTCCAGCAACGGATTTCGACGGAGGATCAGCGCAAGCCGCCGAAGTAAACCAAGTCGCAAGCCAAGCAGCAAAACAAGTCACAAGCGATGATAGCAAGCAGGCTCGTGTCGCGGCAGCGGTTGCCAAAGCCAAGGCCAAGAAAGCCGCGGCGGCAAGTGAACAACCACAGGACAAAGGCGCGGTAAATACGCCTGTTTCGGCTGAAAGTCGGCCTCCAAGCGAGTCGACAACCGCTACCGAGCCCACGTCCGCTGGTAGTACCCCGTCTGATGACAGTAAACAGGCGCGTATTGCCAGGGCAGTAGCCAAAGCCAAACAAAAGGCCAAAGAGAAGGCGCTCAGCGCACAGGAGAAAGATTGATATGGCGTTTAAAATAGCCTCCTCCCCCCATGTCAGCCGGCCGCTGCAAACCAGCACTGTGATGCAAAGGGTGCTGCTCTGCGCCCTGCCCGGCCTGGTAGTGCAGTGTGTATTTTTTGGTTGGGGCAGCCTTATTCAGGTACTGCTGGCTGTGACGGTCGCTTTGATTTCAGAGGCCGCCATCCTCAAGTTGCGTAAGCGCAAGGTACTTTCGACTTTGTCGGATAACAGCGCGGCTCTGACAGCAGTTCTTATCGGTATTGCCGTACCGCCACTCGCCCCTTGGTGGATGGTGGTGATAGGTACAAGTTTTGCCATCATCATGGTCAAACAGCTGTATGGCGGTTTGGGAAACAACCTGTTCAATCCGGCCATGGCCGCCTATGTACTGCTGTTGGTGGCCTTCCCGGTACAGATGACCAGTTGGGTCGCACCGGCGACTGTTGCCCAGCACTCTCCGGATTTTCTCACCAGTTTGCAGGTGATTTTCGGCGCCAGCCAAGGCAGCGTTGCCGAGTACTTCCAGCTCGGTATCGATGGCGTCACCATGGCGACACCACTCGATACGCTGAAAACGGATCTATCTATGGGAATGACCACTACCGAGAGCCTGCAAAAACCAATTTTTGCCGGCACTATCAACAGTGGCTGGTTTTGGGTCAACCTGGCCTACCTGTGCGGTGGTCTGGCGCTGTTGAAGATGAAGCTTATCCGCTGGCATATCAGTGTCGGTGTACTGGCCTCGCTGTTTATCTGCAGCGGCTTTGCCTATGCGCTTGGGCCAGATACCCATGTCAGCCCGCTTATTCACCTGTTCAGTGGCGCCACCATGCTGGCGGCTTTCTTTATCGCCACGGATCCTGTAACCGCGCCGGCCAGCAATCAGGGCCGATTTATCTTCGGCGCCCTTATCGGCCTGGTGGTGTACCTTATTAGAAGCTTTGGGGGTTACCCTGACGCCTTTGCTTTTGCGGTGTTGCTGGCCAACCTGTGCGCCCCTTTGATCGACTACTATGTCAAACCCCGAGCCTATGGCCATCGCGCCGGACATTGATAGCAAGAGAGATAGACAGTGCAAAAATCCATGTTGAAAAATGGTCTGCTTTTGGGCCTGTTTGCCCTGATATGCACCGCGGTGGTGGCGGTTGTCAATGACAGTACCCGAGATGCGATCCTGGCGCAGCAAAAGTTGGAGCTCAGGCGCACCCTGGAGCAGATCATTCCCAGTGAACTCCACGACAATCCGCTCGAGGAAAGCTGCATTCTATTGCAGGATAAAGACGCCCTGGGCACAACTCAGCCTATGCCGGCTTATATCGCCACCCAAGATGCCCAGCCGGTCGCCATTGCCATCGAAACCATAGCGCCGGATGGCTACAATGGTGAAATACGCTTGATCATAGGTATCAAGACAGATGGCACTGTGCTTGGTGTTCGCACGCTGTCGCACCAGGAAACCCCTGGGCTGGGTGACAAGATTGAGCGCAAGAAATCTGATTGGGTGGACAGCTTTATCGGCAAAAAGCTTCAAGGCAGTGATGACAAGGCCTGGTATGTGAAAAAAGACGGCGGTGAAATCGACCAGTTTACCGGGGCGACCATTACCCCCAGGGCCTACGTCAAGTCGATGAGAAACACCCTGGCCTTCTTTGAAGCCAATAAGAAGACCATTTTTTCCCAATCACAGACATGTGAGGCAAGCCAATGAGTTTATATCGCGATATCGCCTGGCAAGGCTTGTGGAAAAATAACCCCGGACTGGTGCAGATGTTGGGACTCTGTCCTCTGCTGGCAGTGACCTCCACCTTTACCAACGCCTTGGGGCTTGGGCTCGCAACTGCGCTGGTGTTGATAGGTTCCAACACCACAGTATCCCTGGTACGCAATTTTGTGCCCAAAGAGATCCGCATTCCCGTATTCGTAATGATTATTGCCGCACTGGTGACTGCCGTACAATTGCTGGTTAACGCATACGCCTATGGCCTATACGTTTCGCTCGGTATTTTCCTGCCACTCATAGTGACCAACTGTGTCATCATAGGCCGCGCCGAAGCCTTTGCCTCACGCAACTCACCAATGAGCGCCGCCTTTGATGGCTTAATGATGGGTATTGGCTTTACCTTGGTATTGATGGTGCTCGGCGGAGGCAGGGAAATACTGGGGCAAGGTACCCTATTTGACGGTGCAGAGCAGCTGCTGGGACCTTGGGCTGCGAGCCTGCGCATTGAAGTCTGGCAAGTAGACACTCCCTTCCTACTGGCAATGTTACCGCCCGGCGCCTTTTTGGGAATGGGTTTGCTGATTGCGCTGAAAAACGTGATCGACAAGAAACTCGCTGAGCGCCAACCCAGAGTGCAAACTGCCCCTGTGGAGCGCGCCAGGATCACCAAAGTCAACTGAGGTTATTGAGTGAACAAAGACAAGAGACGGGCGATACTCGAACGCCTGCGGGACAACAATCCTCATCCCCAGACAGAGCTGAATTATTCCAGCCCTTTTGAATTACTGGTTGCGGTAACGCTCTCGGCGCAGGCAACCGATGTCAGTGTCAACAAGGCCACTGACAAGCTGTTTCCGGTGGCTAATACCCCACAGGCGATTGCCGATCTCGGGGTTGAAGGGCTGAAGGAATATATCAAGACCATAGGGCTTTATAACAATAAGGCCATCAATGTGGTGGCACTGTCCAAGATCCTTGTAGAGAAGTACAACGGCGAAGTCCCCGAAAACCGCGAGGCGCTGGAGTCACTGCCCGGGGTTGGTCGCAAGACCGCCAATGTGGTGCTCAACACCGCCTTTGGTTGGCCAACCATAGCCGTGGACACCCATATATTCCGGGTCAGCAACCGCACCCGCTTTGCACCGGGGAAAAATGTGCAGGAAGTGGAAGATAAACTGCTCAAAGTGGTACCGGCCGAGTTCAAGGTTGACGTCCACCACTGGCTTATTCTTCACGGGCGCTATACCTGCATCGCCAGAAAGCCCCGCTGCGGCAGTTGTCTGATTGAAGATCTGTGTGAATTCAAAGAAAAAATCTATCCGGAAGATTAGTCCAGAAACGACAATGCCGCCCTAAGGCGGCATTGGCTTACATATTCTTGCTCAGCGCCAATCAAAAAATCTGTACAATCATAGCGGCGAAAACGATTGCAATTACCAAGGTAGATCCAATAGCCATTTTCAATTCTGTAGTCATGCTTGTCTCCTGCATCCAGCTAAGATAGGGTTGACACCATTATTAATGAAGCAGACACAAATACCATGTTTATTTCATGGATTTGTGAACTGGCTATCAAGTTAACGGCGGCCGGAACCACTCTATTTGGGAGTGATTCCCATCTCCCCGGATCTCGCTTGAATATCCACGCTACGGAAGCTCAACTGGGTTTCCGTTATAGAACCAAAAGAGGTAGCAATGTCACAAGTTCTCCATACCATGCTCAGGGTCGGTAACCTTGAACGCAGCATCCACTTCTACACAGAAATCATGGGAATGAAGCTGCTGCGTCAATCGGAAAACCCTGAATATAAATATACCCTCGCCTTCGTCGGCTACGGCGAAGAATCAACCGGCCAGGCAGTCATAGAGCTCACCTACAACTGGGGAACAGAGCAATATGATATGGGTAATGCCTTTGGACATATTGCCATAGGCGAAGAAGATATCTACGCCCGCTGTGAAGCCATCAGCGCCGCCGGTGGCAAGGTTATCCGCGCCCCAGGCCCTGTTGCCGGCGGAACCACTGAAATCGCTTTTGTTGAAGATCCTGACGGTTACAAAATCGAGCTTATTCAAATGAGCTCGGCTGAGCACGGCCTGGGTTAAACAATCAGACATTAAAAAAGCGCCCGAAGGCGCTTTTTTTCATTCCATGATATGGCTTAGAACTTGTAAGTCACACCACCGTAGATTTGACGACCGATAGTGTCATAGACTTCAGGTACCGTACCCGCATCACTACCATTGGACACAAATGAAGGTTCTTCATCAGTTAAGTTCTTAACACCCAGTGAAGCTGTGAAGCCATCCGTGAAGTGATAAGTACCGACAATGTTGTGGTACATTACAGCATCAGCCTTTGCAACTGCAGTGAACGGTTTATCATTCTGATCGTAATCAGTATAGATATCATCCATCTTACCTATATAACGGTTGTAATACATCAAACTCCAATCGCCACGACTTGCCTGAATACTGAAGTTGTTACGAACTTCTGCATAAGCGCCAAAGTTACCATCGATAGTACCGTCATAGGCAACGCCATCTTGCTCAAACTCCAGCAGATAGGTCAGGTCATTGTTGATCTTCCAATCCAGCCCCAGACCTTCAAAGCTGTAAGCCAGGTTGAAATCGATACCACTGGTATTCTGGCTACCCACGTTGGTTAGAGGGTTGGTGAAGTTGGACAGATCGCCATCCATAGTGATCTTGAAGGTATCACACGCAACCTGGTTACCAGCGTGACAGTCATTCAAGCCTTTCTGGGCATCCAGACGGGTAATGGCATTGCTCACCCGGAAGCGCCAGTAGTCCAGTGTCAGAGACATGCCATCGATAAAGCGTGGCGAGTAAACCAGACCGGCAGTGTAAGACTCAGACTCTTCCGGTTGCAAATCTGGGTCTGATGTTCTGTTTACCAAGATCTGTGGATCTTGTTCATTGCCCCATGGATCAGTCAGATAGTCATAAGACCCTGTGTTACCACCGTAGAGCTCGCTGACGTTTGGCGCCCGGAAACCGGTAGCCGCCACGGCGCGCAGCATCAAATCATCTGTGGCTTCATAGGTCAGACCTATCTTCCAGGTCGTTGCCTTGCCGAAAGTTGAGTAGTCATCGAAACGCAGGGCAAATTCACCGGTCAGTTTTTCAGTGAAAGGTACACTGACTTCCTGATAGATAGAGATAACGTCGTAATTACCATCAGTTGGGTCTTGCTGGGCGGCAGTACCGTCACCGGCAACAATCACAGGATCTGGGTTAAAGTAACCACTGTCGTAACGGTATTCGGCACCGATAGCGAAGCTGACAGGACCGGCACTCAGATCAAACAGCTCACCACTCAATACGCCGGCAACCACGTGTTGTTCGTTACCACCATCATTGCGCTCGGTGAAACCGATGTCATTGATGATCTCTTGAGTCAGCGGGGCACCACTAAGCCAGGCATCCAGATTGTTGTAGACAGAGTTTTCCATCTTCTTGGCATTGATGGAGTTTTCAACCCAGGTATCGGCCTTGTTTTTGCCATAAGTGTAGGAAAGATCCCAAGTCATACCTGTGTTGACATCGAGTGTGCCCTGCAGGCCAATAGAGGCGCGCAGAGTATCGATGTCCTGGTTGTAGATACGAGGGCCTACATCATTGGTACGGCGACGGTAGTTAACACGGCCGGTTTTATCGGCCTTGATGCCGGCGTCCAGCATGGACTGATCCAGGGTGATACAACGGTCAGGATCTATCCCTGTTTGGCCACAAACACCCAGCATAATATCGGCAGGCTGAGCGGCCATTTGCTGATCTGACTTACGCTTGGTGTACAGAATATCACCTGTCAGTACCAATTCATTGCCCAGCTCCTGGATCATGTTGGCAAACAGACTATAGCGTTTACTAGGCGTCTGGAACCAGCTGTCTTGGGTATAGTCGTAACCTGTGCTGCGCTCAACCCAGTTGCCGTTGGCATCTTTAACCATACCAGCCAGAGAGCCGGTTGGAATGAAGGAACTGGCACCTGGCTCGGTCCAGTCACGGTCGCCCTGAATAACACCGCGACGGTCAGAGTAAGCTGCACCAAAGGTATAGTTACCGCCGTTGTCTGTGTTGAAACCGTACAGCAGGCTCAGTTCGCCGTTTTCACCGTCGCCCTTATCGGTTCCGCTGCCGTTGAAATCCAGCTGGAAGCCTTCAAAATCTTTCTTGGTGATGATGTTGACCACACCGGCAATAGCATCTGAGCCGTATACCGCCGAGGCGCCATCCTTAAGAATCTCTACCCGGGCAATCATCGCTACTGGGATTGAGTTCAAGTCCACTGCACTGTCTGCACCTGAGCCTGAGTTCACCATACGGCGGCCATTGAGCAGTACCAGAGTACGTTCAGCACCCATACCACGCAGATCAACCTGAGCCGCGCCATTGGCACCATTGTTGGTGGTTGAACCTACAGCCGCACCGGCCATAGAGGTCTGAGCCTGCAGCAGTTGGTCAACAGAAGTGAAGCCTTCTGCACGAATAGCATCAGCACTGATCACTGTCACTGGAGAAGCGGTTTCCATATCCTGACGCTGGATACGTGAACCTGTTACTTCGATACGTTCTACCTTGGCACCGTCTTCTGCGGCGTAAGCCACCTGAGACACAGATGCAGCTCCCGTTGAAACCGCAGCAAACAGAGCCAGTCTGACTGCGCCAGTCAGCTTATTGGTTCTTGTCATTTTAAACTCCCTTACTTCCTGGTTTGTTTTTATTTTCACCGCGCTTATTAACACGGCGTTGCCAAGATACTGTCGCCTCGTTTCAACATCGTCAATAACAGGATTTTAATCTGACAAATCCGTTAATGTTTAATTTATGTTTGTTTTTTGTTTTATTTAATGACAAATAGAACCCGCCTATCCTATAGCGAATAGATATGCAGCCAATTACCGGGAGTTGTTAAAAAATAAACTTTGATTTTTTGTTAATTCTCAACATATTAATTAACATTGCCCATCTCAAAAAGTGTGACATCCATCACACTTTTAATTGTTTCCACACTGATACATCACAGTAAAAAGTCGAAATTTTTCTCAATACAATTCCCTGCCTTGAATCATCGTAAACGCCTTAATTGCATATGCAGCAAGCCTGACCAGTCACATTTGGTAAGTAATAAAACGATACAGATAATACATTTGTTGCAACATTGTTTTATTTTGAGGTTACCCCAAACTGCTTTGGTAGTCTTTTATGCTGCAAACAACAGGATTCAATCGGAAGATAAGTGGTCAATAAAACAAAAATCAGAGTAGATTGTTAAAATGAAATGTAATTTAAGATGATGACACCTATCGAAGATAGGCGCGCAAAAACGGGCAGAAAAAAAGGCCGGAATATATCCGGCCTCATCTTTTAAATGCTTAAAGGTACTGAAATTGACCTTAGGCTTCATCCTGCTTGTACTTGGCAGCAGTGTCCTTGATCAAGGTCTGTAACTCACCTTTTTGGTACATCTCGGTCAGGATATCGCAACCACCGACCAGCTCACCTTCAACCCACAACTGAGGAAAAGTTGGCCAATTGGCATACTTGGGCAGTTCAGCACGGATATCAGGATGCTGCAAAATATCAACAAACGCGAACTGCTCGCCGATATTGATCATGATTTGAGCCACCTGAGAGGAAAAACCACAGCTGGGTAATTTGGGCGAACCTTTCATGTAAAGGATGATGGGGTTTTCAGCGATTTGCTGCTTAATTTTTTCAACAGTTTCCATTTACGTTCCTGAGTACGACACTATATTTGATTCACTATTGTACGCGAGAGAAACGCAGAACAAAATCACACTATTTGTAAGGTTATTTAGTCATTTGATTTTTCAATGATGTCAATCTGCTCAATCACTCAAACAATGATTCACTTCACAAATTTTATCGGTACAATAGTGGCAGTGAGCAAGTCTGAAAATGATAAACCAAGTCCATGGAGAGATACTAATGGCTTTCGAATTACCTGCATTACCATATGCCAAGAACGCACTGGAACCCCACATTTCTCAGGAAACCATCGAATACCACTACGGTAAGCACCACAACACTTACGTGGTTAAGCTGAACGGTCTGATCGAAGGCACTGAATTTGCCGGCAAGACCCTGGAAGAGATTGTAAAAACCTCCAGCGGCGGTATTTTCAACAACGCCGCTCAGGTTTGGAACCACACTTTTTACTGGAATTGTCTGGCGCCTAACGGCGGCGGCGAAGCCACCGGTGCTGTAGCCGAAGCTATCAATGCTGCTTTTGGTTCTTTTGAAGCCTTCAAGACTCAGTTCACTGAGTCTGCTGTCAACAACTTTGGTAGCGGCTGGACCTGGCTGGTTAAAAAGGCTGATGGCACTGTCGCTATCGTTAACACCAGCAACGCGGCCACTCCGCTGACTGATGCTTCAGTGACCCCACTGCTGACCGTTGACGTTTGGGAGCACGCTTACTACATCGACTACCGTAACGTTCGCCCTGACTACATGGCGCACTTCTGGCAGTTGCTGAACTGGGACTTTGTTAACCAAAACTTCGCCGGTTAATAATACTCAAACTGAGTGCCTGAAAAGGAGCCTTATGGCTCCTTTTTTATTGCCCATAAGCACTCTCCCGCAAGCCGACCGCACATCAACAAGCTCACCCTCCGGCAGCAATTCACAAGTGCAACTATTGCTTTTGCAACTATTTGCCTTTGTTTTTATTTATGTTTTTTGACATGAAGCATGAATTAGTGTCTAAGATTAATGGTAGGCAACTGCTAAAGACAGTTCCCTTCCCAGACATATTTGGCGTTTCAGGGGGTTTAAAATGGGCATATTTGAGCACTACCAACAGCGCTATGAGAAGAAACTCGATGAAGAATACACATTACAGGAGTTTCTTGATATCTGTAAGCAAGATCGCAGCGCCTACGCTTCGGCTGCAGAAAGACTGCTTATCGCCATCGGCGAGCCGGAAGTGGTCGACACTTCCAAGAATCAGGTTCTGAGCCGGATATTTTCCAACCGCTTAATCTCTCGCTATCCCGCGTTTAAAGACTTCTACGGCATGGAAGATGCCATAGAGCAGATAGTCTCTTACCTTAAACACTCGGCCCAAGGGCTGGAAGAATCCAAGCAGATCCTCTATCTGTTGGGACCTGTCGGTGGCGGTAAATCTTCGCTGGCAGAGAAGCTCAAGGCTTTGATGCAGCAAGTCCCCATCTATATTCTTAGCGCCGATGGAGTCAGAAGTCCGGTCAACGACCACCCTTTCTGCCTGTTTGATGCCGAGGAAGATGGCAAGTTGCTGCAGGAAGAATACCAGATCCCGACCCGTTACCTGCGCAGCATAATGTCGCCCTGGGCGGTCAAGCGCTTGCATGACTTTGGCGGCGATATCTCCCGCTTCCGGGTCGTTAAGGTATTCCCTTCGGTGCTGGATCAAATTGCCATCGCCAAGACTGAACCCGGTGATGACAACAACCAGGATATCTCTTCTCTTGTGGGCAAAGTCGACATTCGCCAACTGGAGCACTTTGCCCAGAATGATGCCGATGCCTACTCCTATTCAGGAGCACTGTGCCGTGCCAACCAAGGCTTGATGGAGTTTGTGGAGATGTTCAAGGCGCCGATCAAGGTGCTGCACCCACTGCTGACCGCCACTCAGGAAGGTAACTACAACGGTACCGAAGGCTTATCGGCCCTGCCCTTTAACGGCATTATTCTGGCTCACTCCAACGAGTCTGAATGGAGCAGCTTTAAAAATAATAAAAACAATGAAGCCTTCCTCGACCGTGTTTATATCGTTAAGGTGCCCTACTGCCTGCGCGTGTCGGAAGAGATCCAGATTTACCGCAAGCTTATCGCCAATTCAGAGCTGACCAAGGCGCCCTGTGCCCCAGGCACACTGGAGACCTTGGCTCAATTCAGCGTGCTCTCAAGGATCAAAACCCCGGAGAACTCCTCTGTCTACTCCAAGATGCGGGTCTATGACGGTGAAAGCCTCAAGGATACCGATCCCAAGGCCAAGTCTTACCAGGAATATCGAGACTATGCCGGGGTCGATGAGGGGATGCACGGACTGTCGACCCGCTTCGCGTTCAAAATCCTCTCCAAGGTCTTTAACTTCGACCACTCTGAAATTGCCGCCAACCCCGTGCACCTCTTCTATGTACTGGAGCGGCAGATAGAGCAAGAGCAGTTCCCTTCCGATACCGCAGAAAGATATATGGAGTTTTTGAAGGGCTATCTGATCCCTAAATATGTTGAGTTTATCGGTAAGGAGATCCAGACCGCTTACCTGGAATCTTATTCGGAATATGGTCAGAACATCTTCGACCGCTATGTCACCTATGCCGACTTCTGGATCCAGGATCAGGAATACAGAGACCCGGAAACCGGCCAACTGTTTGACCGGGCCGCACTCAACGCCGAATTGGAGAAAATTGAAAAGCCGGCCGGGATAAGTAATCCCAAAGACTTCCGCAATGAGATAGTCAACTTTGTGCTCAGGGCCAGGGCCAATAATGATGGCAACAACCCGCAATGGACCAGCTATGAGAAACTCAGAACCGTGATAGAGAAGAAGATG
Source organism: Shewanella sp. YQ_9 (assembly GCF_043103185.1). Taxonomy (NCBI): domain Bacteria; kingdom Pseudomonadati; phylum Pseudomonadota; class Gammaproteobacteria; order Alteromonadales; family Shewanellaceae; genus Shewanella; species Shewanella sp. YQ_9. The sequence continues at coordinate 78,635 of NZ_JBICJO010000042.1, read as the reverse complement.
TTCTCAAATACGGAAGATCTCCTGCCGGTCATTTCTTTCAACGCCAAGACCTCCACAGACGATCAGCGCAAACATGATGATTTTGTCAATCGTATGATGGAGAAAGGCTACACCAAGAAACAGGTGCGCCTGTTGTCCGAGTGGTACTTACGGGTACGTAAGTCCTCTTAGCTGTGCCCTTTCGGGGCTTTCGGGCCCCGGTATTTGCTTTGGGAGGTGCGTATGGCGAACTTTATCGACAGGCGGTTGAATGCCAAAGGAAAGAGCACGGTTAACCGTCAGCGGTTTATTAACCGCTATAAACAACAAATTAAAAAAGCGGTCAGTGATGCCGTCACTCACCGTAGCGTCACAGATGTCGACAAGGGAGAAAAAATCAGTATCCCCACCAAGGACATCAGCGAACCCGTATTCCATCAAGGTCGCGGCGGCGTGCGTGAGCGAGTGCATCCGGGCAACGACCAGTTTACCCGCGGCGACAAGATAGACAGGCCTCAGGGCGGTGGTGGTGGCAGCGGCAAGGGCGATGCCTCGGACTCAGGCGAGGGTCAGGATGACTTTGTATTTCAAATCTCCAAAGATGAGTACCTCGAGCTCTTGTTTGAAGATCTTGAGTTGCCCAACCTGCAGAAAAACCGCCTGAACAAACTGGTGGAATATCAAACTTACCGAGCCGGTTATACCAATGATGGTGTGCCCTCAAATATCAATATCGTCCGCTCTTTGAGATCCTCTCTGGCGCGGCGCACCGCCATGTCCGCAGACAAGAAACGGCGACTGCATGAACTGGAAAACGAACTGGCAGAGTTGGAAAACACTCCGGGTGCCAGTGCCGAGCGGATATTGCAGCTCAAAGAGGAGATTGAAGAGCTTAAACAGCGCATCGCCAAGGTGCCCTTTATCGACACTTTCGATCTGCGCTACAACAACTTTGCCAAGCGGGAAGTGCCCACCAGTCAGGCGGTGATGTTCTGTCTTATGGATGTCTCCGGCTCCATGGATCAGGCCACCAAGGATATGGCCAAACGCTTTTATATATTGCTGTACCTGTTTCTGACCCGCACTTACAAGAATCTTGAGGTCGTTTATATCCGTCATCATACCCAGGCAAAAGAAGTGGATGAACACGAGTTCTTCTACTCCCAGGAAACGGGCGGCACCATAGTCTCCAGTGCACTGAAACTGATGCACGAAATTCAACAGGAGCGTTATCCGGCCAATGAATGGAATATCTATGCCGCCCAGGCATCCGATGGTGACAACTGGGCCGATGATTCGCCCACCTGTTATCAGATCCTCGAAACACAACTGCTGCCCGTAGTGCGCTATTTCAGCTACATAGAAATCACCAACAGGGCGCATCAGACGCTCTGGCGTGAATATGAAACCCTGCAAAAACAATTCGACAATATGGCGGTACAACATATTCGTCAGGCAGAGGATATCTATCCCGTATTCAGAGAGTTGTTCAAGAAGCAGGCGGTTTAGGGGGATGCAATTATGAGCAAAAAGAAAACACGCCAGCCATTGAGTGACGGGCCTGAATGGACTTTTGAGCTGCTGGAAACCTATGAAAAGGAAATCGCCCGGGTCGCGGAGCATTATCGTCTGGGGACCTATCCCAATCAGATAGAGGTGATCACCGCCGAGCAGATGATGGACGCCTACGCCAGCATAGGCATGCCCATAGGGTATACTCACTGGTCCTTCGGTAAGCGTTTTATCGAAACCGAGCAGGGTTACAAGCGCGGCCAGATGGGGCTGGCCTATGAGATAGTCATCAACTCCAACCCCTGTATCGCCTATCTGATGGAGGAAAACACCCTCACCATGCAAGCCTTGGTGATAGCTCACGCCTGCTTTGGCCACAACAGTTTCTTCAAAAACAACTACCTGTTCCGCACCTGGACAGATGCCGGCTCCATCATTGATTACCTGGTCTTTGCCAAGCAATACATCAGTGAATGCGAGCGTAAATATGGCATAGATGAGGTGGAAAACCTGTTGGACTCCTGCCACGCCTTGATGAATTATGGCGTCGACCGCTACAAGCGCCCAACAGAAATTTCGTTTCGTGAAGAGCAGGCACGCCAGAAAGAGCGCGAAGCCTATCTGCAAACCCAGGTCAACGATCTCTGGCGCACCGTCCCCTCACAGCAGACCAAGGAGGAAGCCAAACAGCAAAAACGTTTTCCGTCAGAGCCACAGGAAAATATTCTCTACTTTATCGAGAAGCACGCTCCGCTGCTGGAGCCCTGGCAACGGGAGTTGGTGCGTATCGTACGCAAGATGGGGCAGTATTTTTACCCGCAACGCCAGACCCAGGTGATGAACGAGGGCTGGGCCACCTTCTGGCATTATACCCTGCTCAACCACCTCTATGACGAAGGTCTGGTTACCGACAGATTCATGTTGGAGTTTTTACAGAGTCACACCAATGTGGTGGCTCAGCCCCCCTACAACAGCCCTTATTACAACGGCATTAACCCCTATGCCCTGGGGTTCAATATGTTCTGCGACATTCGCCGTATCTGCGAACAGCCAACAGAGGAGGATAGATATTGGTTCCCGGATATAGCCGGCAGCGATTGGTTGAAAACGCTGCATTTCGCCATGGAAAACTTCAAGGATGAAAGCTTCATCAGCCAGTATCTTTCCCCCACCATCATCCGCAAGTTCAAGCTGTTTGGTGTGCTCGATGATGAAAGCAAAAACTATCTGTCGGTATCTGCCATTCATGATGAACAGGGATACAAGGAGATCAGGCAAATTTTGTCTTCACAATATAACCTGTCCAATAATGAACCCAATATTCAGGTTCATAATGTCATGGTCAATGGCGATCGCTCGCTGACACTGAGGTACATCCCCAGCAAAGGCATCCCTCTGGCAGACAGTTGCCGGGAAGTACTCAAACACCTGCACCGCCTTTGGGGCTTTGATGTCACTCTGGAGCAGAAAGAAGATGATGGCGAGATAAGAGTACTGGCCTCATGCCCGGACAGAAGCGAATTGATCTAGGCAGCTTTGGTCATAGAAAGCCCTGGATAATAAAAAAGACCGCTAATAGCGGTCTTTTTTATTATGTGCCAATGGCTCATCGACAACTATTGATTGTCCTGGGCCATCTCCAGCGGCATGGCATCGCGCAGCTTCTGCCACATAATGCCACTGTCGATACCGTAAGCGCGCATCAAAGCAGGCACCTGGGTATAGTTTTTATCTTTAGCCAGGATTTCAAGCTTTTGATAGAAGGCCAGTGCCAAGGCTCTTGCTTCCTGACTGCTAAAGTAGTAACGCCCGACTCTGGCATACAGTCCCTTGAAACCATTGAGGATCAGCACGTACAGCGGGTTACCTGATGAAAACGCCAAGGTGTGATGCAACTGGTAATCAAATTCGGCATAGGCCTCGGCATCATCTTCCAGCTCGTGAATTTTTGACAACACTTCCACCGCCGTCTCTGGATTATGCCGCAGTGCGCCACGGAAGTAGATGGCACTGACATTGGTTCTGGCCGACAGCAGTTGGTCAACCAATACCGGGAAACCTTCGGGATTCAGATCGGCAATGGTCTCCAAAATATTCAGGCCAGAGGTTTCCCAGAAATTATTCACCCGGGTGGGTTTGCCATGTTGAATCGTCAACCAACCGTCACGGGCCAAACGCTGCAGCACTTCCCTGAGTGTTGTACGGGTCACACCTATCAGCTCTGATAGTTCCCGCTCCGCAGGAAGTATGGAGCCGGGGGGAAATTTATTTTCCCAGATTGAACGCACTATATATTTCTCTGCAAAACTTGCAGGTCCTTTGGCATTGATTATCATCAGCCCGGTTTTCCGATTGTTAACATTATTCTGGCCACAGATCATACCAGAGCGACGAAAAATGAAAACCACCAGATCACTGATGAAAAATTCAACCCTGCCAAGCTCTCAATAACTGCTATAAAAGTGACCAGGTTCAAATCAGTTGTCACTGAATTTTGCGTTAGAGATCCGCTTTTTGAAATCCCTGTATACCCTAATCATTACATTGAGTTTATCTTTAGGCTAGACTGAACTACGCAAATTTTACCGTTCGTCAACCAAAGACGTAACTACCACACTTAATAACAGATTCACTTATAAACAGATTAGAGAGGAAGACATGCCTGCTACACCGATTCAGGCTTTTATGAGTAACTTCTTGGGCAACTCGCCCAAGTGGTACAAGCTTGCGATACTGATTTTTCTTATCATCAACCCGATACTCTTCAGTATCAACCCCTTTGTTGCGGGCTGGTTTTTGGTCGTGCAGTTTATCTTCACTCTGGCCATGGCGCTTAAATGCTATCCTCTGCAACCCGGTGGTTTATTGGCGATTGAGGCCGTGTTTATCGGTATGACCAGTCCCAGCCAGGTACTGCACGAGATTGAAGCCAACCTCGAAGTACTGCTGCTATTGGTATTCATGGTGGCCGGTATCTACTTTATGAAGCAGTTGCTGCTTTATGTATTTACCAAAATGATCACCAAGGTGCGTTCCAAAATGATCGTATCCCTGATGTTCTGTGTTGCCTCAGCCTTCCTGTCTGCGTTCCTCGATGCCTTGACTGTTATTGCGGTTATCATCGCTGTAGCAGTCGGTTTCTACTCCATCTATCATAAGGTCGCATCCGGTAAAGATTTCAGCGCCGATCATGACCATACCTCTGACGGGAATGACCAGCTTAACGCCCAAGAGTTGGAAGACTTCCGGGGCTTCCTGCGTAACCTGTTGATGCACGCCGGTGTCGGTACCGCCCTCGGTGGTGTGTGCACCATGGTCGGTGAGCCGCAAAACCTGATCATCGCCGCCCAGGCTAACTGGCAGTTCTCTGAATTCGCCTTGCGGATGTCACCTGTGACTGTACCCGTATTCTTTGCCGGTATCCTCACCTGTGTCTTGGTGGAAAAATTCCGTATCTGTGGTTATGGCGCCCAACTGCCAGACGCTGTACACAAAATTCTGGTGGAATTTGCCGCCCATGAAGATGCCCACAGAACCAGCAAAGATAAGATGAAGCTGGTTATCCAGGCTCTGGTCGGTGTATGGCTGATTGTCGGTCTAGCCTTCCACCTGGCATCGGTTGGTCTTATCGGTCTTTCAGTTATCATCCTGACCACAGCCTTCAACGGTATTACCGATGAGCACGCTCTGGGTAAAGCCTTCGAAGAAGCCCTGCCCTTTACCGCTCTGCTGGCAGTATTCTTCGCCGTGGTGGGTGTGATTATTGACCAAGGCCTGTTTGCTCCTGTTATTCAATGGGCTCTCGGCTTTGAAGGCAATATGCAGTTGGTTATCTTCTATGTTGCCAACGGCCTGTTGTCCATGGTCAGTGATAACGTGTTTGTGGGTACCGTTTATATCAACGAGGTGAAAGCCGCGCTGATTGATGGCCAGATCACCCGCGATCAGTTTGACCTGCTTGCCGTTGCCATCAACACGGGAACCAACCTGCCATCAGTGGCTACCCCTAACGGTCAGGCGGCCTTCCTGTTCCTGCTGACTTCAGCTCTGGCTCCCCTCATCCGTCTCTCTTATGGCCGCATGGTATGGATGGCACTGCCTTACACTATCGTGTTGTCCATTGTTGGTGTACTGGCAATTGAGACAGGTTTCCTGGAGCAGATGACCCAATACTTCTACGACTCAGGCATGATCCTGCACCACAGTGCCCAGGAAGTGCTGGGTAAAGGTGCGGCCGTAGGCCATTAGTCTATGTATTGACTGAACCTTTTGGTTTCAGTAGAGTCCAAAAAACGCCCCTCTAAGGGCGTTTTTTTATGGGTGTCATATCCATCTGAGGAGTTACCCCACCTCGCCTTGGACTGATGGGTAATCAATGGAGAATAGTTTTGACAGCAATGATACGTTTCGCCCACTCTCGCATGGCCTGGGGAATTCTGGCGCTCAGCGCCCTGTCTCTGGAGCTGGCTGCGTTGTACTTTCAACATGTGATGCAGCTCGAGCCTTGCGTCATGTGTATCTACCAGCGTTTGGCCGTATTGGGATTGCTGCTGGCCGGCATCATAGGCTTTCTTGCGCCGAGTGTACGTCCAGTGCGACTTGTGGCAGCCTTGCTGTGGGGGATAAGCGCCAGTTGGGGGCTGAGATTGGCCATTGAACTCAACGATATGCAGCAAAACCCTTCGCCTTTTTCCACCTGTTCATTCCTGCCGGACTTCCCCTCCTGGATGCCACTGCATGAATGGCTGCCTTCGATATTTATGCCAACAGGCATGTGCACTGATATTCCCTGGAGCTTTATCGGCATCACTATGTCGCAGTGGATGATTGTTGCTTTTGCCACATATCTGGTAGCACTGCTGCTCTATGTTGTACCTATTCTGAGCAAGGGCCGTAACTAGGTATTCAATTCAAGCTAGCGGGTTTCCTATGAGCATAAAAAAGCCAAACAATCGTGTTTGGCTTTTTACTCTTGATGCCTGGATGACATCAATCCAAGTCCTTCAGTGGCCAGAGTACAATATGATCTTCAAGATCGCGCACTTTACTCTCGCAAAGCGTCTTGCCCTTCACCGACATCCCTACTTCGTGCATCGCATCCTTGGAGCCGGTCAAAAGTGGGTGCCAGGAAGGCAATGGCCGCCCCAGATACAGACGCCGATAAGCACAACTATCCGGCAGCCAGTCCAGCTCACCGATATTCGTCGCCGTCACCGCGGTGCACAGAGGCACAAATTCAAAGCGTTTTTCATAGTGAATGCAGCTGCAGTCTTTATCAGACAACAATTTGCAGGCCGCATTGGTATAGTAAAGCTCATCGGTTTCATCATCGATGAGCTTATTGAGACAGCATTTCCCACAGCCATCACAGAGAGACTCCCACTCATCCGGAGTCATTTCGGCCAGGGTCTTGGTTAACCAGAAGGACATAAATTTGTTGGTTCGTTCTTGAAAGCTTGCGTGATGGCTATTTTACACTATTTCCGGGGTGGATACTTGATCCGCTCGGAAAGATAAGCCGCCGCCAAAGCGAAATAGTCTGAATTTTGCCAGCTTCGCAAGGCGCGGTAGTTCTGGTATACCAGATAGTGCCTTCCGGTGACACCATCTGGCATGATCAATGAAACTTGCATATCGGTCCGGCCAGGCAGATCGCCGCCATCGTAACGACGAACGCCCAACTGCTGCCAATGGCTGAAACTCGCCTGATAATCCACTCCGAGTTGGCTGTTCTCTATGGACTCGGGCGCTTTGACCTGGCGTCCCCAGGTTTGGGTGTCATCCCAGCCCGTTTGCTGCAGGTAGTTGGCCACAGATGCCAAGCCATCGGCAAAGCTGTTCCAGATATCGATCTTGCCATCACCGTCGCCGTCGCTGCCGTATTGCAGATAGGCGCTTGGCCTCAATCCTAAAGGCCCCATGGCACCGGTACTCGAGCCCTTGAGCTCGTTAAAGTCGAGCGATTGTGACGCGAGAATTTTCAGCGCCGCAAAAAACTCATCGCGGTAAACCTCTTGTCCCTCATAGGCCAGTGACGCCGTCACGGAAAGCACAGGATAACCGCCCTGCTGATTGCCAAAATCCGACTCGAGCCCCCAAAGTGCCAGAATAAACCTGGGCTGCACCCGATATTGTTTACCAAGTTTGACCAGCAGCGGTCGATATTCTTCGGCCAGTACCCGACCCTTTACCACCATCTCCTCACTGATCGCCTTGGGGATATAGTGCTCCAGATCCTTTGGCGGTTCGGGGGCTGTCTTGTCATCATTGGAGGCTTTTTTAAACAGTTTTATCTGGCTGAAGGCCTTATCCAATATGAGTTGATCTATCCCTTGCGTTGCTGCGTCCTGTTTTAATTTATCAAGATACCGCTCAAAACTGCCTTCGGTCGCTGCACAGACATTGGTCAGCGACGCGCCCAGCAGCGAAATAAACACCAGGGAAAGTCTATCCATAAAACGCGTTATTCCTTAAGCAGAATGATCATCCATGCCCTTGCTGCGTCTCAGCTCCTTCAGCATATCCACTTGCGGTGGCGGCAATTGCAAATAATAGCCCTTTTCCGCCAGTTCTGCTTTGACCTTGTTGATATCGGCGATACCCAGTTGCTGCCTTTTTTGCAGCGGCAACAGCATTACCAGTTGTGGCGGCCCAAATACCTGCATCAAGGGAGCAGGTACATCATCAAACTGGCCTTTCTTGTTGACGAATAAATAGGTGTCGGCTTTTTTCAGGCTCTTATAGACTGCACAGATCATAATTGTATCAATTTCCATGGGTTCAAACTTGCCACTCATCGGGGCACACTATAACATGGACGCCTTGGAATATAACGCTGTCACGCAATCTGACTGCTCATTTTCTGGAGAATGACGCCGGGATGCCAAAACCTAGTCTAGAGCTAAAGGGCTCTTCTTTTACGCTCTCTGTACTTCATATCAATACCCCAGATCTGGACGCCCTTTTTAAAGAGCTCGATGGCAAGCTCGCCCAGGCTCCCCAGTTTTTCCTCAACGCTCCACTGGTGCTCAACTTAAGTCAGGTCAACGGCACGGACATAGATCTCAAAGGGCTGCGCCAGGGACTGACCGAAAGACAACTGGTGATAGTTGGTGTGACTGCCGCCGATAAGGCACTCAATGAAGCCGCCAAGGCGCAGGGATTGGCCAGCATCAAAGCCGGGAAACAGTCGGAATTGCCACCGCCCCCCCCGAGAGTCACCAAGATAGTCAAACAAAACGTGCGCTCCGGGCAACAAATCTATGCCAAAGACGGTGATTTAATCGTTTTTGGTGCAGTAGGGAATGGCGCAGAAGTCATTGCAGATGGTAGCATTCATGTATACGGGGCACTGCGTGGTAAGGCAATGGCTGGAGCCAGCGGTGATAAACATGCCGTGATCCTGGCCCAGTCCATGGAAGCTGAACTGGTTTCGATTGCGGGACAGTACTGGTTGACTGAAAACCTGCAGCAACACTGTACCGCCAAGAGTGGTTGTATCAGGCTCAGCGGTGAGTCATTAATCGTTGAATCGCTGCCCGGATAAGGCAGATGGAAAGGATAAAATAGAACATGGCACAAATTATTGTTGTCACCTCAGGTAAAGGCGGTGTGGGCAAAACCACATCGAGCGCGGCTATCGCTACCGGCTTGGCGCTTAAAGGACACAAGACTGTTGTTATCGATTTTGATATCGGCCTGCGTAATCTGGATTTGGTCATGGGCTGTGAGCGTCGGGTTGTTTACGATTTTGTCAATGTCATCAACGGCGAGTCCAATCTGAACCAAACGCTGATCAAAGATAAACGCTGCGATAAACTGTTCGTTTTACCGGCTTCCCAAACCAGGGACAAAGATGCCCTGACCAAAGAAGGTGTCGGCAAGGTACTTGATGATTTGAGCAAAGACTTTGACTACATCATCTGTGACTCTCCGGCAGGTATTGAAACCGGCGCCATGATGGCACTCTATTTTGCCGATATTGCCATAGTGACAACCAACCCTGAGGTCAGCTCGGTCAGAGACTCAGACAGGATCCTTGGCATGCTGCAAAGCCGTAGCCGTCGTGCCGAGCAAGGGCTTGAGCCCATCAAGGAATATCTACTGCTGACTCGCTACTCCCCTGCCAGAGTGAAAACCGGCGAAATGCTCAGTGTGGAAGATGTGCAGGAAATTCTCGCAATACAACTGCTCGGAGTTATTCCTGAGTCTCAGGCAGTGCTCAAGGCTTCCAACTCAGGGGTGCCAGTGATCATAGATCACGACAGCGATGCCGGACAGGCCTACGAGGACACTGTGGCTCGTCTGCTGGGTGAAGAGCTTCCGCTGCGTTTCGTCGCGGAAGAGAAGAAGGGATTCCTTAAACGAATATTTGGTAGCTAAATTATGTCATTACTCGATTATTTCAGAAGCAGCAAGAAAAGCAGCACCGCGGCAACCGCCAAGGAACGTTTGCAGATCATCGTTGCCCATCAACGCGGCGAGCGCGGGGCACCGGATTACTTTCCGCAGATGAAGCAGGAGATAATTGAAGTGATCCGCAAGTATGTGCATATCTCTGAAGAACAGGTATCTGTGCAGCTGGATCAAAACGATGACAACCTGTCGGTACTCGAGCTCAATGTAACTCTGCCGGACCGCCCTTGAGGCAAGCTTTTTCGATAAAAAGCAAAGGGTATCAAGAGCATACATTTGAAGCCAAAGTATGAATAAAGTATCTATGTAAAGTACTGCTGCAGTCACAAAAAGGCGCCCTTGGGCGCCTTTTCACTTTCATCAACCAGGTTCAGAGTGCCAGCTTGGCCAATTTGTCAGCCACCAGCTGGCCACGCCAGCCCAGCAACACCAAGGGTGTGGGCTCCTGTTTGCCGTCCCATACCCACTCAAGATATTCGTGAATATGACGCTTGGATCCAAGCAACTCCATAGGCACACTTTCGGATTCAGCAATCTCGGTCAAGCACTGCTTAATGCTCTTGAAGGCGCTCTTGTATCCCGGCTTGAGAGCCAACACATCCAAGGGCTCCGGCAGATTGCTCATATCCGCCTTGGCCATGACCTTGAGCACATCTTTGGCGTAGAGACGCTTTTCATGATCCGTCAGCTCTTTCATGGAAAGCACATCATTGATCCCTCTTGGCTGACGCTTAGCCAAGCCGATAAGGGCATGATCTTTCATGACAAAACCCAGCGCCATGTCCTTTGCCAACGCTTTACGCAAACGCCAAGCCGCCAGCACCTTGAGCACAGCCAATTGTGGTGTACTCAACTGAAAGGCGTTCTTGACCCTAAGATAGGCTGTGTCTTCATCCGGCGCGTCCAGACGCCCTTCTGTCATGCGCTGGCTTTCTTCCAATACCCACTCGAGCCTGCCCTGCTGCTCCAGTTTCTGCTGCAGCTGAGGATAGAGTTGGTAGAGATAATAGACATCATTGGCGGCATAACTGAGCTGCGCCTCTGATAACGGCCTTTTCAGCCAGTCGGTGCGGGACTCGCCCTTGTCGAGCTCCACTCCCAGGCACTCATGCACCAGCTTGGCATAACCCAAGCCATGGCCCATGCCGGCAATGGCTGCCGCCAGTTGACTGTCAAACAAAGGCTTGGGCTGACACTGGCCTTGGCGAGCAAACACTTCCAAGTCTTCACTGCAGGAATGCAACAACTTGGTGATCTTCTCATCGGTCAGCAAGGCCCAAAAGCCCGACAGATCCGAGATGGCCAAGGGATCTATCAGAGCCAGGGTCTTGCCGTCATAGGCCTGAATGAGCCCTAAACAAGCATAGTAAGTGCGGGTGCGTACAAATTCGGTATCCAGTACCAGCAATTTAGCCTCGCGATACTGCTCCACCAGCTGCGCCAGAGTGGCGTCATCTTTTACATACAGGTAATCTTGCAAATTCAACTCCCATCCTGCGCGAGTTTCCAGGTCCCGGAAACACAAGAGCCGGCTGGCGCCGGCTCTTTATATTATGCAGATTTGGCCTCATCTCTGAGTTCTCTGCGCAGGATCTTTCCTACGTTGGTTTTCGGCAATTCGTCCCTGAATTCTACCAGCTTCGGCACCTTATATCCTGTTAAATGATGGCGACAGTGCTTGATAAGCTCCTTCTCGGTCAAAGATTTGTCTTTTGCCACCACAAAAATCTTCACCAGTTCACCACTGACCTCATGCGGTACGCCCACAGCGGCCACTTCAACCACCTTGGGATGCAAGGCCACCACCTCTTCCACTTCATTGGGGAAGACGTTGAAGCCGGAAACCAGGATCATATCCTTCTTGCGATCGACAATATAGAAAAAGCCTTTTTCATCCATATAGCCGATATCGCCTGTGGCCAGCCAACCGTCTTTGTCGATCACTTTGGCGGTTTCTTCCGGACGTTGCCAGTAGCCCAACATCACCTGAGGCCCCTTGGCAAAAAGTTCGCCCGTCTCACCCTGAGGCAATACCTGACCGTCATCACCCCGCACTTGAATTTGCGTCGAAGGCGCAGGTAAACCGATAGAACCGTTGTAACCGGCCAGATCGTAAGGGCAGCAAGCTACCAGAGGTGAAGCTTCGGTCAGGCCATAGCCTTCGAGCAAGCGAGTCTTGGTGATGTTCTGCCATTTGTCAGCCACGGCGCGCTGCACCGCCATACCGCCACCAATAGAGAGTTTGAGGCGGGAGAAGTCCAGAGCGGCAAACTCTTCGCTGTTGACCAGGGCGTTGAACAGGGTGTTCACCCCAGTGAGAGCAGTGAAAGGTGTTTTCTTGAGTTCGGCCACAAATCCCGGGATATCCCTGGGATTGGTGATCAGTAAGTTATTGGCGCCTTTATGCAGGAACAACAAACAGTTCACCGTTAAGGCGAAAATATGGTAAAGCGGCAAGGCGGTTACCACAAACTCTTTGCCGTCGTTGAGCAAAGGGGCATAAGCACCGTTGGCCTGCAATACGTTGGCAACTATGTTGCCATGGCTGAGCATGGCGCCCTTGGAAACGCCAGTGGTACCGCCGGTATACTGCAAAAAGGCGATATCGTCACTCTTGACCACAGGCTTGACGTACTGCGCCTTTTTACCGGCCCGAAGCGCCCGGCGCATAGAGATGGCGTGTGGCAGAGAGTATTTGGGCACCAGGCGTTTGATATACTTCACCACAAAATTAACCAGGGTACGCTTGGGCGCACTCAAGAGATCGCCAAGCCCTGTGATAATCACGTTTTTAACCGGAGTTTGATCGACCACCTGCTCCAGTGTGCTGGCAAAGTTGGACACCACCACTATCGCCTTGGCGCCGGAGTCGACCAACTGATGTTTGAGCTCTCTTGGGGTATAAAGCGGATTGACATTGACCACTACCATGCCGGCCCGCAACACACCAAACAGGGCGATGGGATATTGCAGCAGGTTCGGCATCATGATCGCCACCCGATCGCCCTTTTGCAATTTGAGATCATTTTGCAAATAAGCGGCGAAGGCACGGCTGCGCTCTTCCAGTTTTCGGTACGTCAGGGTTGCGCCCATATTGACGAATGCGGGTTGGTCGGCATAGGTATTGACCGCTGATTCCAACATCTCCAGCAAGGAAGCATAGCGGCTGGCATCAATTTCGGCAGGCACGTCGGCAGGCAAACTGTTAATCCAGGGCTGGTCCACAAATCTCTCCTAAAATTCCGTCTTCAGCGGAAACGACTCTCTCTGTCGTTAAAGCCCGCAGCGTCTGCGGGCAAAGCACTGAGTATTTTTATAAAGTTCTTATTAAGGCCTTTGGCCTCGACTCTTGGTAGTTAACTTTCGCGCCGCAAAAATCATACGGGCGTTTAAAATTTTGATCATCATCACATAAAAGCTTTTATTTGCCTAGTCCCCCGGATTGGATTTTCTACCTTGGAGAAATCCGGCCAGAGTTTGCGCTACCTCATCGGCGTTCCCCATATGTAGGTGGTGATCCCCTGGTAGTTGTACTATCTGCAAATCCCTGTACCAGGCGCGGGCCTGAGGTAAACTCTGCACCAGTCCAGGAAATCCCTGTTCACCCGTGATAAGCAAGCTGGGGATGGCGATCCCCTGCATCAGGGATGCTACCTGCTCAAAACAAAGTCGCATCGGCGAGTCGAGTCGCAGCCTTGGGTCACTGCGCCAACTGGCACTCTGGGCATCAATTTGCATATTGCGCGTCACCAATAATCTGGACCAGGGCTCGGCCAATCCGGTCAACTGCACTCTGGCTTTGATGGCCGGCTCAATACTGTCATAAACCACTTGGCTACGTTTGCTGCCGAGCATACGCTTGTGGGCAGCAAAGCTCTTTCTCAGCCTGGGTTTGGCCTGCTCCACCGCCTCATAGAGAGGTGCGAAGGCTTCAATCAACAGCAACTTATCGACTCGTTCAGGAAACGCTGCAGCATAAGCACTGGCGACGATCCCCCCAAGGGAGTGCCCCAACAGAGTGACTGGTGCATCGCCGGCCAAGTGGTCCAGCAGCAGCTCAAGATCGTACAGGTAATCAATCCAGTGCAGCGGATAACGCCCTGGCCTGTGACCCGATAAACCATGTCCAGGCCAGTCGATGGCAAGAATACGATAATCGGTCATCAGCTTTTCGGCCAAAGGGGCAAAGCTGTTACTGTTATCCAGCCATCCATGCAATGCCAGTAACAGCGGCTTATCTTCCGCTCCCCAGCATTGGGCCGCCAGCGTGAGGTGCGGCAGCGGGATCTTCAGTGCTTTTACGGGGGCGGAAGGTTGCCACATAATGCCTCTGTTGTCAGTGTATCAGTTCGCTTTTTTGATAAATTTGAGTGTCATACGGTCACTTTCTCCTATCTTGAGATAAGTGTCCCTGTCCTGCTCACCCAGTCGCAATGTCGGCGGCAAGGTCCAGACGCCCTTGGGATAATCCTTACTGTCCTTGGCATTGGCGTTGATCTCACTGCTGGCTTCCAAGGTGAAGCCCACCTTTTCTGCCAGTGCTATCATCTCATCCTGCATCATGTAGCCACTATCAGGGCCGTTACCGGCTTTGCCCCTGTGCTCAACCACACCAAAGACGCCGCCATTTTTAAGCACATTAAAGGCAGCCTGAAACACGGTTTGCAGTTGCCCCTGACTGGCCCAGTTATGCAGGTTTCTGAAAGTGAGTACAGCATCCGCGCTGGCATCTTCTCCCAGTTTTACCTGTGCGGGAGGATCCAAAACCACCAGTTCGATTTTGCCAAGCTCTTTGGGGTGGGCTTGCAGCCATTCTAGATAACGCTTGCCCGCTTTGGCCCGATAACGGCTGCCCGGGGTGTCTTCTTGCGGCGCAGTGTTAAAACCGGCGGCAATATACTGTCCCTTGCCCGCCAACATAGGCGCCAGGATTTCTGTGTACCAGCCGCCGCCTGGCCAGAGCTCAATTACGGTTTGTTCCGAAGTGATCCCGAAAAATGCCAGTGTCTGCTCTGGATGACGATATTGGTCGCGCTCGACATTGGCTTCCCGGCGAAAGTCACTGTTAACAGCCTCCAGCAAAGCCGGTTCGCCGGCCTGCACCGCACCGCTGCCAAGCAGCATGCCAGCCACCAACAAAGCCTTGCCAAGCGGCGTTGCCAGCTTGCGATTGAATTGCTTGTATTCCATTTCCCTTCTCCTTTGAATGTGGATTTATGCTGCGGCAACAGACCCGCCGAAACGACTTTTTGGCACGCACTGGTGCCAAATAAGATTACAGTTCAAGCTAACAGTGAGTGGCAGACTTGCCAAGGATCAGTTTGATTTTCCATCTATGCGGCGCCAGCAAAGCAGTAGCGCCAATAAGCCGGAAGCGAACCACAGCAATACCCAGACGAACGCAGGCACCCAGCTGTACTCAGCCAGCAATACCGCATCCCCCCTGTCGTCCAGCCCCAGCAACACAGCAGGACTGGCAAGCGCATTGAGCATCACCATCAAGGCCACCAGGCGCAGGCTGCCACTGAGCAATCGATTGCCGCCAAATTTCAGCGGCAGCAGAAACAATACACTCAGACTAATGAGGATACTCAGGGTCAGTAAGTCCCGCCCCCACAGCAGTATGGTGAGCAACACCAAGGCGCCGATAAAGGCAAAACTTATACGGATCCCCCGCGGCCAAGTGGCCAGGTGGTAAAGCAGGCAGCCCCAAAAGGCCGCCCCCAAATAACCGCTGAATCCGATAAGGAGCGGCCAGCCCCCCTGACTGAAGCAGAAACCGGCGCCATTGGGAAAGAGTTGGATATGGCTGACAATCCCGCCGCTTAACAGCGTTGCCAGCGCATGGGACAATTCATGGAAATAGCTTTCCAACCATTTGAAGGGTACAGAGACATAGGGCAGATGAGTCAACATCAAGGCCAGCAAAAGTTCCAGCAGAAACTGGCCTCTTCCCGGCAACGGCAGAGAATGGGAAGGTTTTATAAAAGCGTTATCGGCTGCGGGACTGTCAGGCGTAGACATCTATGCCCACCATGGCTGAGATAGCGTCCCGCTGCGCGGCGTGTTGGGTATTCAGATAGAGGGCGATAGCATCAGAATGACCTGCGGTTTCCCGCTTCAGTTGCTCTCTTTGTTGGTATTTGTCGTTAAGGGCTTGGCTGTCAAACTCGACCAACTGCCTGGATGGGCTGACAAGGATTTCATCCTGAGTCTCAACGGTTTGCTGGGCACGTTCAGGAGGCCTGTTGCCGGCTACCGCCTGCGACAGACTTTGAACTGCCCCCGGATGTCCCGTCTGCTTGATCATCATGATACTGGTTTGATCCCCGTTTGCCCCAAGCCCTTGAGGCAGTTAACCCACCTGAAGCTCTATTCCCTTCCCGGCAGTTTCTTCCAGGCAACTGTATCTCGCAAATACACAGGCGCCAGCTCGTCGACCGAGGTGGCCTGCCCTTGTTGCCAACCAAGGCTTGCCAAAGCAAGCATAGCACTGGCTTGAGGATATTTCACCGCATCCAGCAAGGTCAAGTTTTCGGCATGTTGTAAAAGTGCCGGATAGGCATCAAACCCGGTGCCGCAGCAATACACCTTGTCCGTATTGGCAAAGGGCGAGGTCATTGTCTCAGGGGCGCTCACTTGCTCTATGCCAACCAGTTTGGCCATACCGGATTCCTGTTCAAACGCCGCCCAATAGATTTCGCCCATGCGGGCATCTATGGCACAAATCACCTGCTGCGCACCATGTTCAGTTATCGCTTGCTGCGCCATGGCGGCCAAGGTAGAGATGCCGATTACAGGGACATCCAGCCCCAGCGCCAACCCTTGAGTCATAGAGGTGCAGATACGGATACCGGTGAAACTCCCCGGCCCACGGCCATAGGCGATAAGGCCGATATCCTGCATCTTGCGTCCGGATTGGCTCAGCAAGTTCTCTATCATGGGCAGCAATCTTTGGCTGTGTTCACGGGGCGCATCGACAGATTCCGCAATACTGCCACCTTGCCATGCCAGCGCCGCTGAGCAGAGTTCGGTACAGGTATCCAGGGCCAGAATAACAGGAGAATTGGCAAGTGTAGTCGATGTCATGGGTTAAACCTTGATGGGCGAAGGTATGGCCTTCGGCGAGTTAATAGCGGCGGGATCATACCATCAAATACGCCGAAACCAAGCCCGGATCTGCCCTTGTGATCCTTATCATGGACAATGAGAACAGTTCTCAACTAATATGGAGTCCCCTTTTCGGTTAGCGTCTGTTATGTCCAGCCTCTCTCAGTCTTCCAATGAAACCGCAGTTTCGCGGTTGAAACGTGCCTTTGTCGCCGGTATTTGGGCCACGCTCATCAGCATAGCCATCGGGTTTTCCTTTAAAGTCTGGCTCGCAAGCTGGGTTCCCAAGGCGGATCTGGCTATCTACCACACGGTTATCGATATCATCTCGCTGTCACTGATCCTGATGACAGGCTTTCGCTCGTCTATGGTGGTGTCTTACAGCCAGACCCGCAACGACAGGGATATCATCAATATTTTCCGCTATGTGCTGCTCCTTGTAGTGCTGCTGACCTGGGGCATCATACTGCCCTATATCAAGCACAAACTCGCCTTAGATGTGGAGTACCTGCAACTGGTGGGCATCATAGTCAGCATGGGGCTCAAGGTGTACTTTACCAACCTGGTTGCCATGTATCGTCTCTATGAAATCAGCAACAAGGTAACCTGGATGGAGCCGCTGTCTTTGGTGTTGGCCTTTGCCCTGTGTTACTACGGGCTGAGTATGGCGCCGCTGGGAGCTCTCTTTTACGCCACGACGCTGTCGTCT
The DNA here is from genome assembly GCF_043103185.1 of Shewanella sp. YQ_9. Lineage (NCBI taxonomy): Bacteria > Pseudomonadati > Pseudomonadota > Gammaproteobacteria > Alteromonadales > Shewanellaceae > Shewanella > Shewanella sp. YQ_9. The sequence goes on along the minus strand of NZ_JBICJO010000042.1, from coordinate 60,910 downwards.
CTGATTATCGCGGCCTTTATGTATCTGAGAAGGCGGCGTCAAATCGCCACCGCGCCGCTCGCCAAGGTCAATCTGGAGCCGGCGCTGAAAAGCTTTATGAAGCGCAGCGTGACCGCCTCGCTCGAGGCAGGCTCCAGCATTCTGATGATCTATATTACCGTACTACTGACCATACGTTATTTCAGTGTCGAAGAGCTGGGGGATTTCCAAGTGGTGGTCAGGCCGGTATTTACTTACATGACCTTGCTGTTTGTATTCCCTATCTACCGCTTCGTATTGCCGGAATTGGCGGTCTGTGTTCGCACTAGAGACAATGAACAGATCCGCGCCATCAAACACTGGCTCTACAAGCTGGCGCTGATTGTCAGCATCAGTTTCTTTGTTGTCATGCTGTTGGGCGGCGAGAGTCTATTCAGAATGCTGTTTCCGCCCCAGTATCACGGCGCCGTGCCGGTACTGCTGCACTATGCCATTTTCTTCATTTTTCTGATGCTCAACGGTTATCAACTGGCCTATATCAAAGCCGAAGGCTACTTCAATGCCAGTTTGCTGATCCGCCTGGCCGGCATCATTACTCTGGTAGGCGCCTTCTTCCTGCTCAGGCAACTGACGGCCAATGTGGTGGCGGTGATCCTCGCCCTCGGCTGCGGTTACTTGATGATGTACCTGATAGGCGCTCTGGTGGAGCGCCATATCCGCCACAGTAAAGCCCAGGCTTCACCGGCCGTTTCCTAGCTGTTTTCGGGCGGTGACATGGTGGTTTCTAGGCCTCAACCAAGGAAAGCGGCCAGTCTGATTTACTCTTGAGTGAATTGCGCTTGATAGTAGCTTCGGGCTATGGCCGTTTTCACCTTCAGCGGCTAAGGTTAACCTCAAGGAACAGCACGCAACAGCAAAGGATTGGAGGCCAGGGAATGCCAGGCGCCTATGCACACCTCACACTGGTCAATAGCCTCAGACAGCCACTTGAGCTGGAGGCGGTTACCCATATGCCCAAGGACGCTATTCGCGCCTTACTGAAGCACTTCAAGTACTGCGAGCTCGGGGCTGTCAGCCCGGATTATCCCTATCTCGCTCTCAATGACCGCCAACAGGCCAAAAGTTGGGCCGACAAGATGCATTACCAGCATAGCGGCGAAATGCTCAAAGCCGGCGTTCGTCACCTGGCCTGCAGTGAAGGGGAAGAACGCGACAAGGGCCTGGCCTGGTTGCTGGGCTATTGTGCCCATGTGATCGCAGATGTCACTGTCCATCCGGTTATTGAGATGAAAGTAGGCCCCTACAAAGAAAACGCCGATGCCCACAGGTATTGTGAAATGCATCAGGATGCCTACATCTATCCCAAGCTCAATCTCGGGGCAATAGGTCTGTCAGAACACCTGGATTCCGGTATTGCCGCCTGCTGCGATGCCACAGGTCAGAAACTGGATCCTGTCATAGAGAAATTGTGGGACAACTGCTTCAAAGATGTATATATAGAGGAATGGGCCAATAATCCGCCAGCCATCAATGACTGGCATAAAGGCTTTATCACTGTGGTGGACAAGATTGCCGAGGAAGGCAACAGACTGCTGCCGTTTGCCCGCCACCTGGGCGTCAAGTTCGCCGTCCTATATCCGGAGCAGGAGCAGATTGAAAAAACGTATTTAACCCTGACCACCCCTGAAGGCGATATGCACTATGACGCGATTTTTCTGCGCGCCAGAGAAAACGTCAAACACTTTTGGCAACTTATCGCCAGCGGTGTGCTGGAGCAAGACAGCGCCTATCTGGAAAGTATCAAAGATTGGAATTTGGACACGGGCCGGGATGCCGCAGGTAAACTGGCCTTTTGGCAGGAACAGACCTAACAGGAACTAGCACCGACCTACTATTTGTAGATAAGGATTCAAGGATGAAATCAATTTTCCATCAAGGCCCAATCGTCTGCCTGCTGCTGGCGCTGCTACCGACACTTGGTGGCTGCGGTCTCGGTGACAGGCATGATCAGGAATACCAACAACTGGCACCGGCACTGACCAAGGTGACCAGCGCGGCCGAAGCCACCATACGTTATGAAAATCATCCGGCCAACCTCGACGGCCAAACTTTATTGGCGTTGGCCACAGCCCATGACGCCTCCCTGCTCGAGCCATTCAGTCAATACCAACTGCACCTGTTTCGTATCGAGGATCATGCCCTCTTGTTGCTTTGCAGCGCAGACGGTGAGCGGGCCCTGATGGAAGACAGTGGCTGCACCGCAAAGCTCGACAAACAACATTGGCAACAGGGAACACATCCCTGTGAGACCAGTATTGCACCTGCCAACATCTGCCTGGATGAACTGTGATCCCTGTCATAGTATCGCGTTTCCTGCAAAGGGTATCCTAGGCGCACTTGGGCGCTCGCGCCCCTTTAACCTCAATAGCTTAGTGCTGGTTACCGGGTCTTGAGACAATATTCGGCAAACAGGCACCCGCCATAGCAGTAAAGGAAATCTCATGTCAGACAGTCATTGCCGTCACGGCAGCTTCACCAAACCTCTTCGTCGCCTTCGCCGTCTTCGCAGCTCAGAAGCCATGCGGGATCTGGTTCGCGAGCAGCAAGTTTCCCTGACAGATCTGGTACACCCACTTTTCATCGAAGAAGGCATTACTGAGCCTGTGGCCATCAGCACCCTTCCCGGGATCAGCAGATTGCCCGAGAGCATGCTGGCAGCTGAGATCCGTGAGCTGAAGGCCCTCGGGATCCGCTATGTGATGCCCTTTGGTATTTCACACCATAAAGATGCCATCGGCAGCGATACCTGGAACGATGACGGCCTGTTGGCACGGATGATCCGCACCATCAAGCAGGAAGCGCCCGAGATGCTGGTGATCCCGGATATCTGTTTCTGCGAGTACACAGATCACGGCCACTGTGGTGTGGTTGAGCACAATGAAGTTTGTAATGACGCGACTGTGGAAAACCTGGTCAAGCAGTCTGTCTGCGCTGCCCGCGCCGGTGCCGACATGCTGGCCCCTTCGGCCATGATGGACGGCCAAATCCGGGCCATACGCGAGGGCCTGGATGCGGCCGGTTTTGAAAATGTTGCCATTTTGGCCCACTCGGCCAAGTTTGCCTCCTCTTTCTACGGTCCATTCCGGGCGGCGGTAGATTGTGAACTCAGCGGCAATCGTAAAGGTTATCAACTGGATAGCGCCAATGGCCGGCAAGCGCTGTTAGAGGCCCTGCTCGATGAAGAGGAAGGCGCCGATATTCTGATGGTTAAACCAGGTACGCCTTATCTGGATGTGTTGTCACAATTGAGAGAGCGTACCGAGTTGCCTTTGGCGGCTTATCATGTGGGCGGTGAATATGCCGGGATCAAGTTCGCGGCTCTGGCCGGCGCTCTGGACGAAAGAGCTGTGGTTACCGAAAGCTTTGTCGGCTTCAAACGCGCCGGTGCCAGCTTGATTGTCAGCTACTACACCAAGCAATTTGCTTCCTGGCTGGCCGCAGATCGCGACTAATAGCCAGTACAGAGAGACAGAGAGCAAAAGGCGCCTAGTTTTAGGCGCCTTTTTACTATCAATTTATTTGTTCCAAAAATTGAATTAACACTCTAAAATACAGTATCTAACTGTTTTTAATCAACCTATCCCTTCAAGAAAAGACAAGGCAGATTGCAAATTGCGGGTCCTGTACATGGGAGGCAAGGAGTTGAGAAATGCCTGACCATAGCTGCGATTGACGATGCGATTATCACAGAGAATTAGCACACCGCGGTCGCTCTCGTCACGAATGAGCCGTCCAACACCCTGTTTGAGTGCTATCACAGCCTGGGGCAAGGCCAACTCCACAAAGGGGTCACCCTGTCGCTTACTGATCTCTGCGGCTCTGGCGCGATAGAGATTATCGTCCGGAGACACAAAGGGCAGTTTGTCGATTATCACGCAAGAGAGTAACTTGCCGCGCACATCCACGCCTTCCCAAAAACTGCCGGTGCCCAGCAGCACGGCATTACCCAGCTGACGAAACTTTTTCAGCAAGGTCTGCTTACCAGCGCTGCCTTGCACCAAGAGTGGATAACGGCTGCGACCATGAAGCGCCTGCGCCACCCGTTGGAGCATCCTGTGACTGGTAAACAAAATAAAGGTTCGGCCCTTGGCAGCATTAATCGCCTGCTCGCACACCTCAAGCAGGCGCCGAAACTGATAATCCCCTTCAGAGCGCACATCCCCAAGCTCCCTGGGGACACACAAAATCGCCTGGCGCCGATAGTCAAAAGGGCTGTCGAGAATAAGCTCCCTGGCCCCCTTAAGCCCTAATGTCCGGCAAAAATGGTTCAGACTGCGATTCACCTGTAGCGTTGCCGAGGTAAATAGCCATCGGGTTTGCACCTCAAACAGCGCCTGACACGCCTTGGCAACATCAATAGGCGCCATTCTCAGCGTCGGCAGGCGACTGCCCTGCTCTATACTGTAAGCCGCACTTTGATCTTCACAGTTGAAAAACTGCTCCAGCTGCCTACAGTAATCTAGCCATTTTTCCAGGCAATCATCCAGTTCATCACTGCGACCGATATTGGCCAGCATCACCCGCTCCAGCGCCCGAAACTCTTCGAGCAGCTGCCAGCATTGCCTCGCAAGTTCTTTATCGGCCAACAAGGGGCGCCAGTCGCTTTGCCCTGAAGCCTGGGTCATCTGCGCCCAATCCGCCAGGCGGGAGCCGCAGCGCCTGGCGAGATCGCTCAGTTGTGAAGTATCCCTGAGTTCCTGTTGATATACCGCTTCCACCCGCTCAAGCACTCGCTGCATGGTCGCGAGCGACAGCTGGCGACCAAAGTAGGTTACGGCAATATCGGCGAGCAGGTGAGCCTCATCGAAAATCACCGCATCGGCATCGGGCAACAACTCGGCAAAGCCGGTATCCTTGAGGATCCTGTCGGCAAAAAACAGATGATGGTTAACCACGATAATCCTGGCTTCCAGGCTCTTCTGTCTGGCCTTGCGGGTAAAGCAGCTGTCATAGAAGGCGCAGCGCTTGCCGGTGCAGCGCTCTTTCGAAGAAGCCACCAGCGCCAGTGCCGGCGACTGTTCGGAAACCGTGGCCAGAGTACCGAGATCGCCATCTGTGCTGGCCGCGGCCCATTGATTTATCCTGAGCAGATCATCGAGCACTTCCGGGCTGCGGCTCTGGGCGCCATCCAACTGCTGCTCCAGCAACAACTGACACAGATAATTGTTGCGCCCTTTGAGCAGCGCCACCCGAACTTGCAGATCCAGCATCTGCAGCAAGGCCGGCAGATCTTTATAAAACAGCTGTTCTTGCAGGTTCTTTGAGCCGGTGGAGACAATCACCTGCTTGCCGGAGAGCAGCGCCGGGATCAGATAACCGAAGGTCTTGCCAACCCCGGTGCCGGCTTCGAGCACCAAAGGCACTGCAGCGCCGCTTGACCCATAGAGTAACTGGGCCACTTCGCGGGCCATCTCCAGTTGCGGCTCTCTAGGCTTGAAGCCCCTGATATTGGAGGCCAAAGGGCCGCCCGGGGCGAAGGCCAGTGCCGTTTCGCTGACGAGTCGATTACGCATTGTGCTCCATTTTGCCCTGGGGTATGGCGTGCATTATCGCTATTTGAGTGACGGATACAAGGGACAAACCTTATCGCCAAGCCGCTCTACCCGACAGAGTTGGCATAGTTGACAGAGTTGGCATTGACATAGCTGACATAGTTAACATAGCCACTTACACCAACTCTTTAGCTAACGATTCGCAAACTTATGCCCAAGCGGGCCGCTTGATGAATCCTTTTCAAGCAGCAGACATTTTTTGATTTTGGGTGTTGCAAATTCCAGTCAAAGGGATTAGCTTAAAACACACCAGCCGAATTGGCTCAGAATTGAATGTTTATGCGCTGCAAAATTACAGCGTGAAATCACAGGATTTATTACATGACACAGCTTCGCAACGCTATCCATCATCACCACCACGAGCGGTAGCCTTCGGAGCTGACTGCCGAAGGTTCATTCCTTCTGGCGGTTGATTCATAAGATCTGAAAACCCCTGGAAGGAATTCCGGGGGTTTTTCGTTTCCGGATTTGAGTTTTTTAACCAAGATTGAATTGACCAACAGGAATGACCACTATGACTTCAAATCGACTGCGCATCGCCATCCAGAAATCGGGCCGGCTTTCGAAAGAATCACAACAACTGCTGAAAAACTGCGGCGTAAAATTCACCGTCAATGAACAGCGTCTGATAGCCCACGCCGACAATATGCCGCTGGATCTGCTGCGGGTACGTGATGACGACATTCCCGGCCTGGTCATGGATGGCGTGGTCGATTTAGGGATCATTGGCGAGAATGTGCTGGAAGAGGAGCAGATAGAACGGCAGACACTGGGCAAACCTTCGGCCTGCAACAAACTCAGACAACTGGACTTCGGCGCCTGCCGTCTGTCGCTGGCGGTACCCAGTGAGTTCCCTTATCAGGACGCCGCCTCACTGGAAGGCTTGCGAATTGCCACTTCCTACCCCAACCTGCTTCGCCGTTTTATGCAAAATAAAGGCATAAGTTATCGAGACTGTATGCTCAAGGGTTCGGTAGAAGTCGCCCCCCGTGCCGGACTCGCCGACGGGATCTGCGATCTGGTTTCCACCGGCGCCACTTTGGAAGCCAACGGCCTGTACGAGACCGAAGTGATCTTTCGCTCCATGGCCTGTGTCATCCAATCACAGCAAACCCAAACCCCGGCCAAACAGGCCTTGATCGACAAGCTGATGAGCCGGGTCAACGGCGTCATCCGTGCCCGTGAAAGCAAATATATCCTGCTGCACGCTCCCACTGAAACCCTGGAGCAGATTGTTGCCCTGCTGCCCGGCGCCGAGAACCCCACAGTGTTGCCGCTCAACGATGACAGCAACCGGGTCGCCATCCACGCGGTCAGCACAGAAGATCTGTTCTGGGACACAATGGAAGAGCTGACCAAGCTCGGTGCCAGCTCGATTCTGGTAATGCCAATTGAAAAGATGATGGGGTGAAGCATGCAGTATCTGGTATGGGACACACTGAGCGAAAGCGAGCAGGCCGCTGCACTCCAGCGCTCCTCCCTGGTAAGCAGCAAAGCGCTCGAGCAGAGCGTCGGCGAGATCATTGAGGCCGTCGCCGCCAAGGGAGACCAAGCCCTCAGGGAGTACAGTGAGCGCTTTGATAATATCCCCCTTGAGAATATCGCCCTCAGTCAGGCGCAGATAAAGGCCGCAGCCCAGGACGTTAGCCCTGAGCTCAAAGACGCCATCAAGACCGCCATGGCCAACATAGATGTGTTCCACAGCGCGCAGCAACCCCAGACTTTGGATATCAATACCCAGGCCGGAGTACGCTGTGAACTCAGAAGTGAGGCCATAGACAGCGTCGGCCTCTATATACCGGGCGGCAGCGCGCCGCTGATTTCCACTGTGTTGATGCTGGCGCTGCCGGCCCGAATTGCCGGTTGTCGCCGCAGGGTCTTGATAAGCCCGGCACCAATAGACAGCGCCATCATCTACGCCGCCAGCGAATGCGGCATCGAAGAGATTTACCAATCCGGTGGCGCCCAGGCCATTGCCGCGCTGGCATTGGGCACGGAGACCATAACACCGGTGGACAAGATATTTGGCCCCGGCAACCGTTATGTCACCGAAGCTAAGCGCCAGTTGTCCCAGGATCCCAGGGCGCGAGTCAGTATCGACATGCCGGCGGGGCCATCCGAAGTGCTGGTCATCGCCGATGAGACTGCCAATCCAGCCTTTGTTGCGGCCGATCTCTTGTCACAGGCCGAGCACGGTCCCGACTCTCAGGTGATATTGCTCTCTAGTTGTGAATCGCTGGCAAAAGCCGTCATCCAAGAGCTGGACAAGCAGCTTGCGGCCCTGCCCCGCGCCGACATTGCCCGCCAGGCATTGGCCGAAAGCCGTATTTTACTGCTCGATTCACTGGATAAAGCTGCAGCCGTTTCCAACCGCTATGGCCCCGAGCACCTTATCATCCAGACCCGCAGCCCAAGAGCGCTGCTGGCACAAATTCGCGCCGCCGGCTCGGTGTTTCTCGGCCCCTACACCCCGGAATCTGTGGGTGATTACGCCAGCGGAACCAACCATGTTCTGCCCACTTACGGCTACAGCCGGTCGGTATCCAGCCTGTCACTGGCGGATTTCTGCCGCCGCTTTACCGTGCAGGAGCTGAGTGCCGAAGGTCTGTGCGCCTTGGGGCCCTCGGTAATGACCCTGGCCCAGGCAGAGCAGCTTGACGCTCACAGCAATGCCGTTGCCCTGCGTCTGGCCTCTCTTGGGGTATCCGGCCCCGAAGGTTCAACCGAGAGTGCTTCATCCCCAAGTGCTTTATCCGAGAGTGTTTCATCATCGCGCGCGCCGTCCGCGAGTATGGAGGAATAAAAGCCATGCCTGCAGCCATCAATACCCCCACTGCGGATGCCAAGAAAGGAACAATAGCCGTTACCCGCCAAAGCCGCGAGCTTGCCGCTACTCTGGCTCGCCCCGAGCTCTTGGCACTCGAACCCTATCAAAGCGCCAGGCGCCTTGGCGGCCAGGGGGAAGTCTGGATCAACGCCAACGAATCCCCCTTCAACCACACGGATATCGACCGGGTCAACCGCTACCCCGAGTGCCAGCCGCCAGAGGTGATAGCCGCCTATGCCGCCTATGCCGGAGTCTCAGATTTGCAGCTCATCTGCAGCCGCGGCGCCGATGAAGCGATAGAGTTGCTGATCCGCACCTTTTGCACCCCGGGGGCAGACAGCATCGCCCTCTTTGGCCCCACCTACGGCATGTACGCCATCAGCGCCGCGACCTTCAATGTCGAGGTCAAGGCGCTGTCGTTGGATGACAACTTTCAGTTGCCCAAAGCGTTAACCCAGGCCCAAGGCGCCAAACTGCTGTTTATCTGCAACCCCAACAACCCCACAGGCACCTGGGTAAGCCAGGGTGAAATTCTGCGGGTGCTCGAGGCCATGCCAGACACGCTGGTGGTAGTGGATGAAGCCTATATTGAATTCAGTCCCGAGCTGAGCGCCGCCTCTTTGCTCAAGGAGTATCCCAACCTGGTCGTGCTGCGCACCCTATCCAAGGCGTTTGCCCTGGCCGGAGCCCGCTGCGGCTTTATGCTGGCCAATGAAGGCATTATCGAGATGGTAAAACAGGTGCTGGCCCCCTACCCGGTACCTGTCCCTGTGGCACGCTTGGCGGCTTTGGCATTAAGCCCTGAGGGCATAGCCAGAATGCAGGCCGATGTGGCGCTGCTCAAGACCCAGGGGCAAAGAGTGGCTGCGGCGCTGGAAAGACTCGGTGCCCGGGTACTGCCAAGTGGCGGCAACTATCTGCTGGCGTATTTCGCCGATGCCCCCAAGGTGCGTGAGCAATTGCAGCACTTTGGCATAGTCGCCCGCAGCTACCGGGATCCGCGTCTTGTCGACGCCATACGTTTCAGTTTCAGCGATGACTCAGATACCGAGCGGCTGCTAGCCGCCCTGAGCCAGGTGCAATAACGATAATAATCAGCCCGGCAGCGGCCGGCACAAGGAAACATCAATGAGCCAGAAAATACTCTTTATCGACCGCGACGGCACCCTTATTGAAGAGCCGCAAACCGACAAACAGGTGGACAGACTGGATAAGCTGGTGTTTGAACCCGGCGTTATTCCGGCGCTGCTCAAACTGCAAAGCGCCGGTTACCGCTTGGTGATGGTCTCCAATCAGGATGGCCTGGGCACCCCCTCCTTCCCGAAAGAAGACTTCGATGCCCCCCACAATCTGATGATGCAGATTTTTTCAAGCCAGGGGGTCAACTTCAGCGAGGTGTTGATTTGCCCTCACTTCAACGATGAAAACTGCAGTTGCCGCAAACCCAAACTCGGGTTGGTAAAAGAGTTTCTGACCCAGGGCCTGGTGGATTTCACCCGCTCGGCAGTTATTGGTGATCGGGAAACCGATACTGCCCTGGCCGAGGCCATGGGCTTGACCGGCTATCGCTATGACAGGGAAAAGCTCAACTGGGGCGATATCTGTGATGCCCTCTTGAGCCGGGGTCGCCAGGCAACTGTGGTGCGCACCACCAAAGAGACCGACATTCGGGTCGAGGTGGATCTCGACCGCGCCGGCAGCAGCGACATCAATACCGGCATAGGCTTTTTCGATCACATGCTGGATCAGATTGCCACCCACGGCAATTTCAAACTGGCGGTCAAGGTTGACGGCGATCTTGAGATAGACGATCACCACAGTGTGGAAGATACCGCGCTGGCGCTGGGCGATGCTTTGCGTCAGGCGCTGGGTGATAAACGCGGTATTGCCCGTTTCGGCTTTTCCCTGCCCATGGATGAAGCCCGCGGCGACTGCCTGCTGGATCTCTCCGGTCGTCCCTTCCTCAAGTTCAACGCCGTATTTGAGCGGGAAAAGGTCGGTGAGCTGGCCACAGAGATGGTAGCGCACTTCTTTCGCTCCTTTGCCGACGGCCTGCGCTGCACCCTGCACCTTGGCTGCGAGGGCGACAACGACCACCACAAGGTAGAGGCGCTGTTCAAGGTGCTGGGGCGCACTCTGCGCCAGGCCATCAAGGTTGAAGGCGATGCCTTGCCTTCCAGTAAGGGAGTGTTGTAATGACCCAAGCCGTCGCCAAGACAGTGATAATTGATACCGGCTGCGCCAACTTAAGCTCGGTGAAATACGCTTTTGAGCGCCTCGGCGCCGAAGTCTGTATCAGTGATGATGCCGAGGTTATCCGCAGCGCCGAAAGAGTGGTGCTTCCCGGGGTGGGCACAGCCAGAGCCGCCATGGCGGCGCTCACTGAAAAGCAGTTAATTCCTGTTATCAAGGCGCTGAAACAGCCGGTGCTGGGAGTATGTCTCGGTATGCAGCTCATGTGTGACAGCTCGCAGGAAAGTGGCGAGGATGCCGATGAATGCCAGTGTCTTGGGCTGATCCCGGGCACTATACGCCAGCTCGACTGCAAGGGGTTGCCCCGTCCACATATGGGCTGGGATCAACTGAGCCCCGTACTTGATGCCAACGGCCAGGCACACCCGCTGTTTGCCGGTATCGATGAAGGCAGCTACTGCTATTTCGTCCATTCCTTTTGCGCCGCGCCTTCCGCGGCCACCATAGCCGAATGCTGTTACGGCGAGCGTTTCAGCGCCGCCATTGCCAAAGACAACTTTATGGGAGTGCAGTTTCACCCGGAAAAGAGCGCCGCTATCGGCAGCCTTATCCTGGCTAACTTTCTCACTCTGACCCAGGATGATTTTAACGGAGCTGTAGCATGATTATACCGGCAATCGATCTTATAGAAGGTCAGGTAGTGCGCTTGTTTCAGGGCGATTACCAACAGGAGACCCGCTTCAATCTGCAACCTGAGGCTCAACTGCTCGCTTATCAGGCCCAGGGCGCTTCGCTCTTGCATCTGGTGGACTTGACCGGCGCCAAGAACCCTGAGCGCTGCCAGAGCAGCCTGATAGCTTCGCTCGCGGCCGCCCTGGATACGCCACTGCAAGTGGGCGGCGGCGTGCGCAGTCAGCGTCAGCTCGATGAACTATTCAAGGCCGGGGTTTCCCGGGTAGTGATAGGTTCATTGGCGGTGCGTGAGCCCAAACTGGTTGGCGCCTGGCTCGAGCAATACGGCCCGGATGCCATCTGTCTGGCGCTGGATGTCAATATCAATGCCGCGGGCGAGAAAATAGTGGCGGTTCACGGCTGGCAGAGTGGCGGTGGCAAAACCCTGGAATCTCTGGTGGCCCAATTTGCCCCTTTGGGCCTTAAACATGCCTTGGTCACCGACATCAGTCGTGATGGCACTATGACGGGGGCCAACACGGCCCTGTACCGCGAATTGGCGCAGACCTTTCCCGATATCGCCTGGCAGGCCTCCGGCGGTATCGCCAGTCTGGATGATGTGGCCGCGGTCAGGGATTCCGGCGCCAGCGGCCTGATTATCGGCAAGGCCTTGCTCACCGGTGAATTCAGCGTAGAGGAGGCGATCGCATGCTGGCAAAACGTATAGTCCCTTGTCTCGATGTACGGGACGGTAAGGTGGTCAAAGGCGTGCAGTTTCGTAACCACGAAACCATAGGTGACATCGTGCCGCTGGCGGCCAGATATGCCGCCGAAGGCGCCGATGAACTGGTGTTCTATGATATCACCGCCAGCGCCCACTCGCGGGTGGTGGATAAGTCCTGGGTTAGCCGGGTGGCGCAGCAGATAGACATCCCCTTCTGTGTGGCCGGTGGCATCAAGACCCTGGCCCAGGCACGCGAGCTGCTGGCATTCGGTGCCGACAAGATCTCCATCAATTCACCTGCACTGTCGGATCCCAGCCTTATTCGCAGGCTGCAGGATGAATTCGGCCGCCAGTGCATAGTGGTGGGTATAGACTCTTTCTTCGATGCCAATGACAACAGCTATAAGGTGAAACAGTTTACCGGCGATGAAGCGGCGACCCGCGACACCCAATGGCACACCTTGGATTGGGTCGAAGAGGTGCAACGCCAGGGCTGCGGCGAAATCGTCCTCAATGTGATGAACCAAGATGGGGTGCGCCAGGGTTATGATATCGAGCAGCTCGCCAAAGTGAGAGCCGTCTGTGATGTGCCGCTTATCGCCTCCGGCGGTGCCGGCACCATGGCGCATTTTCTCGAGGTCTTCGACAAAGCCAAGGTCGATGCCGCCCTGGCCGCCAGCGTATTTCACAAGGGGATCATAGAGATCCAGGCGCTGAAAGCCTTTCTCAAGCAAAGTGGCGTCGCCATTCGCAGCTAAGGAAGGTGCGAATAAGTCCTCGTGGCACTCTGGCTTGCACAGCAATTGGCGTTCAAGGTATCTGACTGAAGGCATGCCGGGGCCTGTCAAAGTCGGATAACGCAGAGAGCCGGTTGCTGTGAAAGCCCCAAAGGGCGTGGCTTACAGGCCTATCTGCTGTGTTGTGCTTCTTACAAAGGACTAGGGCCATTTGCTGCGAACCACGCCTTGCATCCAGGCCTGTAAGCCGACGCAGAGCACACATGGGACTTGTTCGCACCTTCCATAAGCCCCACAACCCAATACAGGTATTTGATATGACAACCGAGACAAACAATGCCGACTGGCTCAAACAGTTGGACTGGGACAAACAACAAGGATTACTGCCGGCCGTAGTACAGAACTTTCACAGTGGCAAGGTGTTGATGCTGGGTTATATGAACCGCGAAGCCCTGGATGTCACCCTGAGCAAAGGCCTGGTGACCTTCTACAGCCGCAGCAAACAGCGGCTCTGGACCAAGGGTGAAAGCTCAGGCAATCTGCTGCAATTGGTCAGCATAGGAGTGGACTGTGACAACGACAGCCTGCTGCTGCAGGCCAACCCCATAGGCCCCACCTGCCACAAGGGGACTGACAGCTGCTGGGATAATCCGGCCTGCGGCGAAGTGCACCCCTTTATCAATCGCCTGCAAAGCCTTATAGCCTCCCGAAAGGAAGAAAACCCCAACGAGAGCTACACCGCTTCGCTGTTTCAGCGTGGTACCAAGCGCATTGCCCAGAAGGTGGGCGAAGAGGGATTGGAAACCGCGCTGGCGGCGGCCACTCATGATCGCGAAGAGTTGGTGAATGAAGCCTCGGATCTCCTCTATCACCTCTTGGTACTGCTGGAAGATCAGCAACTGTCCCTCGATGATATCCATGCCAACCTGGCCAAACGCCACACCCAGGCCAAAGCGGCACAGGGTTAAAGCAAAGCCAACATAAGGCTGTGGCACAGTACCAACGAACAAAGCAAAAGAGAAGAGGATGAATGCAACCAATAGGTATTCATCCCCTTCTGCTGTCAGCTTTTATCGCAAGCTTACACTGCTTCTACTTAAGCCAAGAGTAAGATTGCAGCCCCTTCCAACGCCCTTAAGCCCTCTCTAATCCATGCGGAAAGCTTAATCGCAGCCGCCTCCCAGGATACAAGCCGCCGGAGCGCTTGGCGCGGCTTTCGGATTATCTCTCTTGGCGCCAATCCCAGAGAGCTGTTTGGCAAAACTTGAGTCAAACCAACCCAGCATTGCCTCTGTCTGGCCGTAGAAGCGGTTCAAAGGCACAGGGTGCCACTCACCGATTTCGCTTTCCAGAACCAGCGACGGAAAGCCAGCCAATCCGAGCTTAGCCATCATGGCCCGGCTCTGGGCGATATGGCTCGCCAGCGGCGATATCTGCCCGGCTGAGTTTGCTTTCATAAACGCCGTCAGATCGCTAGCCAATTTCTCGCGTCCCAGTACCTGGAGACTCGGCAGCTCCGTCAGCAGTTGCAGTAACACTTCAGGCTCGGCAAGCCTTAAACCCTGAACATAATGGCCACGCTGCAATATCTCCAGCAGCGCCAATCCCTGCCCTGCCGCCTTTTCGGCGAGCAGGATGGCGGCAATGGCCGGTCCCGAGTCCAACACGGCGTCAGGGCATTGAAGCAAACCCTGAGTGTAATCGTCGCCAAAGGGCTGCCCGGTCAGCTTGGCAATTTTGCTGTCGTGGCTGAGGATATGTTGCCTGAGACCGGGCGTTATTCTTGTTGCCTCCATCAGGCCGCCGGCGTGCAAAACTATCGGGAGTCTGGCACTCAGGGCATGAATGAGGGGCGCCGCACCATGGCACCAGCCGCACAAGGGGTCAAAAAAGTAGTGCAGCCTCACCATTTCATCTCGCCCTTGCTGACCTTGGCACCTATCTCCAATGCCATAGCAAGCCCGGCATTCGGGTACAGACGCTGCATGGTGTCAATAAGCTCAGCGCTGGTTTGCGTGTCGGCTTCGGCTTGTTCGAAATCCTGCAGGTACTTGAGTGTCGCGGCAATATTGTCCTGCTCGAGAAAAGATTCAGACAACATGTGCCCGGGGATCACCTTGGCAGGTTTAAGCGCCGCCATTTCCGCAAGCTGCGCCTTCCAGGCCGCTCGCTCACTCTGGCTCTGACTATCAGCCATCCACAGGTGCAAGCCCCCGGAGACGGCCACATTGCCGAGAATGGTTTTGCTGGAAGGTACCCAGAGGTATGGCCTGTCAGCCAGCATTCCCTGGTCACCTTTTATCTCAATCGCCTTGCCTTCAAGCATTAATTGACTGCCTTTAAATATCTCTGGCAGCTGCGCCTTGAGGGGGGCATTGCTACCCATTCTGGGGATCCAAAAGCTCAGCTTGTCTTCCAGTTTGGCCGAAATTTGTGCGTGCACTGCCGGGGTCGTCAGGTATTTTGCTTTAGGGAAAAACTGTTTGAGTGTGGCAACCCCGAAGTAATAGTCAGGATCCGCCTGGCTGACGAATACAGTGGTCAACTGCTTGCCACTGTCCAGAATCTCGGCGGCCAGTCGCAAGGCATCGGCGCGGGTGAAGCCTGTGTCGACCAAAATGGCTTCCTTTTCACCGGTTATCAGGGTGGCGTTGACATGAAAGCTGTTACCGTCGGCATTATAGACTTTGAAGTCGAGGGCGTCCGATTCGGCGTGTAAAGAAAATGGCAACACTAAACTGGCGGCCAATACGAGTGATTTAAGCATGGTTTTACTCCGGTGAATTTCAACGTTGGCCAGTTTATGATTTCAATTAATGCAGATATACGGCTAAAATTGCGCAATATTGTTGCATAATCCGGACAAGTAATCGCAGATGGACAGATTAACCGCCGCCGAAGTCTTTGTGGATCTGGCCGCCAGTGGCAGCTTTACCGCTACCGCCGAGCGGCTTGAGATGTCGCGCGCCATGGTAACCCGCCATATCAAGACGCTTGAGGATTGGTTGGGCGCCAGATTACTCAATCGCACCACCCGCAGTGTAACCCTTACAGATGCCGGGAATCAGTGCCTGACATATTGTCGCCAGTTACTCTCGACCCGTGAGGCATTGGAAATCAGCCTAAGCGAGAGACGCAGACAATTGACCGGCAAACTGAGAATAAGCAGTAGCATGTCATTCGCACACGCACGACTGGCAGCGAGCCTCGCGCAATTCATCAGGCTTAATCCCGGGGTGGAAATCGAGTTGGATGTGAGCGATCGCGCTGTGGATCTGGTGGCGGAAAGGGTCGATCTGGTGATCCGTATTGCTTCAAGCCCGGATCCCTTGTTGATTGGCAAGCCGCTTATCAGGGTGAATTCGCAGCTGGTGGCTTCTCCTGAATACCTCAAACAGTATTCGGCGCCGCAGCACCCCAGGGATCTTCGCCAACACCTGTGCCTTGGCTACCGCCATTTCAATCGCAATCTTTGGCATCTTTCCAAGGGAGAGCAGAACGAATCTGTAGCGGTCAACTGCCAACTGGTGGCCAATGAAGCGACAGTGTTACTCAGGGCGGCTCAGGCCGGCAGCGGTATCGCCCAACTGCCCGATTATCTGCTGGCTGAGGCACTCAAAGATGGCAGCTTGCAATGCTTGCTGCCGGATTGGACACCGAGGGTCATGACGGCCTACGCTCTCTATAGCTCAAGAGAGCATATGCCGGTGGCACTGAGAGCCTTGATTGACCACTTGAGCCAGACATTCTCAGGCTGAAGACAAACCAAAAACGGGGCCATAGGCCCCGTTCATACTCGCTGACAACCCTTGTCAGGCAGCAACTATCTGCTGCTGTGCCCTGAGCGGATGCAGACGATCGTGCATCACCTTGATGGTTTCAAAGCGGGTCAGGGTTTTGACATCGCTGAGTCGACATTCGTTGGCCAACATCATTACCAAAGAAGCCTGCAGCCCGGTCTCAACCACCATCACCAGCACACGCTCTCCACGACATTTGAGATCAAACATCTTTCCCGGCTCACTGTAAACACAGACAGCACTGGTGTCGAAGAACCATGACTTAGGCATCTGCGGTTTTTGCATAAAGTGAGCAGCGGTAGCATTCAATGCCAGTTGAACCACTTGTGCATCCGTCAATGACAGTGATTTGGTTAGACGATCAAGCAGGTCAATATAGAACTTGGCGTGCTCGACGCTAAATTCTGCTTCTTTCATTGCATCCGGTATCAAAGTCTTGGCTTTATAAGGAGTCAGAAATTCCATTTCCGAACCTAACGATACGCTAAGGACACCATACGAATCGTTATATCTCCATTGCCAATCTCTGTTTGGCATTAATAACATAACGCAATCCAATAAGACCTGTGATTTATTACAAACGGAATAATAGATGATATTTTACCCAATATCAAAAAAAGTTTTAGATATTAGATTGAGATAACAATATCTTAGACAGATCCTTTAGATCAAAAAACGATCAATTCAAATAAAAAAGGATCGCAATTGCGATCCCTTTGAGTGTTTTTTAACTTATTTGGATCTATAAGCGTCAACAATATCTTTAATTAATTTTGGCCCTTGATAGATAAAGCCGGAATAGATCTGCACCATGCTTGCTCCTGCATCCAATTTATCCAGAGCATCCTCGGCGCTATTAATACCGCCTACCCCCAGGATCGGGATCTCACCTTTCAAACACTGCGCCAAATATTTGATCACCTTGGTCGACAACTTGTTCAGCGGCTTACCGCTGAGGCCACCTGTCTCGTTGGAGTTGGCCAGGCCACTGACCCCATCACGGGTCAAAGTGGTATTGGTCGCTATGGCACCATCAAACTTATGTTTCAATAATGACTCGGCGATCTTTTCGATCTCTTCTTCGGTTAGATCCGGCGCTATTTTTAATGCTATGGGTACATACTTGCCATGCTTTTCTGCCAGTTCTGTTTGTTTGTTTTTTAAGCTCGCCAGCAAGTCGTCCAATAATTCGCCATATTGCATGGTACGCAGGCCGGGTGTATTGGGAGAAGAAATATTAACCGCGATGTAATCGGCATAGGCATAAACCTTGTCCATACAGATCAGATAATCATCTTTCCCCTGCTCTACCGGTGTATCTTTATTTTTACCTATATTGACACCGACCATGGCATTGGATTTTTTAGCCTTGAGATTAGCCACCAGATTATCCACGCCGAGATTATTAAAGCCCATGCGATTGATAATAGCCTTGGCCGGCTTAATCCGGAAAAGCCGAGGTTTATCGTTACCGGGTTGCGGTCTTGGGGTCACAGTTCCCACTTCAATATGACCAAATCCCATGGCATGAAAGGCATCGATACATTCACCGTCTTTATCCATACCGGCGGCCAAACCGACGGGATTAGGGAATGTCAGCCCCATGAATTCGACCGGGGCCGGGGCAAGATGCTGTGCATAAAAGCAGTTCAGCGGTGAGTTACCTGTGGTTCTGAGACTACTGATGGCAAAGTTGTGGGCGCGCTCAGGATCCATCTGAAACATGACTTTTTGTGCGAGTTTGTAAAACATGGTTTCTCCTAGACCTAAAAAAAGCCCCGGCGTTTGCCAGGGCTCTTATTGTTATAATAGCTTACTTCTGCCCTTCGCAGTGCAGGATCAGCAGATTCAGTTCACGTAGCGCTACTGAGAACTTCGCAAATTCATGGGTTTGCGATGTCTTGAAGTCAGCCAGCATGTGGAACCAGCGCTCCAGCAAGCCCTGATTGAGTTCGACCCATTGTTCGATAATGGCATCGGACTCACAGCTGTCGGTACAGCTGCGCAGTACCGCCGATGTCAGTGCTCTTTGCTGCCAATCCAGCTCCTCACGGAAGGCTGCTCTGGCCAGTGCCTGCCAGTGGTTGGCCACCGGCTGACCACCGATCTGCTCCAGGAACCAGTGCAGATCGATTCTGGCGCCCAACTTGAAGTAAGTTTCTGCCACCAGTGAAACCGGCTTGGATTCCAGCTGAGCTATCTGAGCGATATCCAGTGCCGAGAACAGCGTACTCATGTTGGCAACCAGACTGGCCACCTCATGAGGCACGGCTTCTTTTTCCAGTGCGGCGATATCCTCTTCAATACCCGCCAGCTCATCGGCTACCAGATAAGAGCGGATATTGGCTTTCAGCTCGTCGAACACCGGCTTATAGAAGGCAACAACCTGCTCTATGCTCATGGCGCGGCTACGGTTACGCAGGAACCAGCGACAGGCACGGCGCATGTTACGGCGCAGCTGGTGCAGCATCTCGCCCTGAACAACCGCGGGTACTATGCCGTTCAAGTCAGTAATGGCTTTGGTTAAATCTGCCAAACCAAACACTTCGCGAGCCATAGTGTAACAAATGGCGGCATCGGCAACTGAGGCGCCTGTCTCATCCTGCATACGCTGAACGAAATTAAGCCCCATATCGTTAACCAGTTCATTGGCCAGCGAGGTAGCAATGATCTCACCGCGCAGCGGATGCTGAGTCATCTTGTCGGCATACTTCTGCTGCAGCTTGCCAGGGAAGTAATCCACCAGCAGTTGGCTCAACCAGGCGTCATCTGTGATCACAGGTGTCAGCAGTTGCTCCTTGAGCACCATCTTGGCGTAAGCCACCAATACCGACAGCTCAGGACGGGTCAAACCACGGCCGCTGGCCAGACGCTCGGACAGCTCCTCTTCTGTAGGCAGGAATTCCAGTGCCCGGTCCAACTTACCTTCTTTTTCCAGGTAGTTGATGAAGCGGATCTGCTCTTTGAGCTGCTCGGCGCCGCGCACCTGAGTCACAGAGATGGTGCGAGTCTGATCTTTACAGTCCTGCAGCACTATCTGAGCGACTTCATCTGTCATCTCTTCCAGCAAGCGGTTACGCTGCTTGAGAGTCATCTCGCCTTCGGCCACCAGGGCGTTGAGCAGAATTTTGATGTTAACTTCGTTATCCGAACAGTCCACACCACCCACGTTATCGACAAAGTCGGTGTTGATACGGCCACCATTGGCAGCGTATTCGATACGGCCGAGCTGAGTACAACCCAGGTTACCGCCTTCACCTATGATCTTGGCCTTAAGCTCGCCACCGTTGACCCTCAAACCGTCGTTGGCGCGGTCGCCGACTTCGGCATGGGTTTCACTGCTCGCTTTGACATAAGTACCGATACCGCCGTTCCAGATCAGGTCTACCGGCATTTTCAGCAGGCACTTGATCAGCTCAGTCGGCGTCATAGCATCCTTGTCGGTCGCCAGCATCTTCTTGATTTCCGGCGTCAAACTGATGGATTTTGCGCTACGGGCAAAGATACCACCGCCTTTGGAGATCAGCTCCTTGTTATAGTCTTCCCAGCTGGAGCGAGGCAGATTAAACAGACGCTGACGCTCGACAAAGCTGGTCGCTGAGTCCGGCGTTGGGTCAATAAAGATATGCATGTGGTTGAAAGCCGCCACCAGTTGGGTGTGCTCAGACAAGAGCATGCCGTTACCGAATACGTCACCGGCCATGTCACCTATACCCACACAGGTGAAATCTGTGGTCTGGCAATCGATACCTACTTCGCGGAAGTGACGTTTCACCGACTCCCAGGCGCCGCGGGCGGTGATGCCCATCTTCTTGTGGTCATAACCGTTGGAACCACCGGACGCGAAGGCATCACCCAGCCAGAAGCCATATTCGATGGCAATGGCGTTGGCGGTGTCAGAGAAGGTCGCCGTGCCCTTATCGGCGGCAACCACCAGGTAAGGGTCGTCTTCATCGTGACGCACCACATCCACAGGAGGAACCAGGTCGCCGTTGACGATATTGTCTGTGATATCCAGCAGACCACGGATAAAGATCCGGTAGCATTCCTGACCTTCGTTGAAGAAGGCTTCACGGCCGCCTTCGGTCGGCAGTTGTTTACAAACAAAGCCACCCTTGGCACCTACGGGCACAATCACAGTGTTCTTAACCTGCTGTGCCTTCACCAGACCCAGCACTTCGGTACGGAAGTCCTCGCGGCGATCAGACCAGCGCAGACCACCACGGGCCACTTTACCACCACGCAGATGCACACCTTCAACCCTTGGGCTGTAGACGAAGATTTCAAACTTCGGCAGCGGCTTGGGCATTTCAGGGATCTGGTTGGGGGCAAACTTGAAGGAGATATAATCCTTCGGCTGGCCGGCGGCATCTTGCTGATAGAAGTTGGTTCTCAACGTGGCGTTGATAAGATCCAGATAGCGGCGAATGATACGGTCATCATCCAGGCTGGATACGTCATCGAGACGCAGATTGATCTGCTCGATAAACTTATCCAGCGTGCGGGTCTTCAGCTTGGGATTGAACTTACGAATAAACATCTTCACCAGCGAATCGGCAATCTGCGGATAACGGCTGAAGGTTTCTTCGATGTAAGCCTGGCTGAAGGTCGCATCTATTTGACGCATATACTTGGCATAAGCGCGCAGCACTGACACTTCGCGGCCGGAAAGCCCGGTAGCCAGCACCATACGGTTGAAGCCGTCGTCTTCCAGTTTTTTCTGCCAAACCTGAGCCAGCGCGGTCTGGAATCTGTCCTGGCTGTCTGCCAGGTTTTCAGTGGCGCCGCCCTGTACTGTCATCAGGAAGTCGAGGATCCAGAAGGTTGCACCATCTGTGCTCTTCACTTCATAGGGACGCTCATTGATCACCCTGAGACCGAAGTTTTCCAGCATAGGCAGCACATCCGACAAATGGATAGGCTCATCCTTGTGGAACAGCTTCAAACGTACCTTGTTGCTGCCGGGCGCCGCTTCCTGTGGCTGATAGAACAACATGCCCAGCTTATGGTCATCGTCCAGCGCTTCCAGTTGCTGCAGATCCACCACGGCCGAAGTCGGCAGCACGTCGTCTTTGTAACTCTGCGGGAATGCGGTCAGATAACGCTTGAACAGGCGAGTGCCCTGCTCTTCACCCAGTGAATTGTTGAGCGCGCTCTGAAGTTTATCTTCCCATGAGCGAGCGGCTTCAATCAGATTGTTTTCTATGGCAGCCACATCGAGTTCCAAATTATTGTTGTTGTCGACTTTAACTATGTAGTGGGTACGGGCCAAGCTCGACTCGGAGAAGTAAGTGGTAAACTCCACCTCTTCATTACTGTTAAAGGTTTGGGCGAAGATCCTTTGAGTATCTTCACGCAGACGGGTGTTGTATCTGTCTTTGGAGACATACACCAAACAGGACAGGAAGCGGCCGAAACCGTCTTTACGGACAAACAGCTTGAGTTTATCTCTATCCTGCATCTCCAACACGCCATGCGCCATGTGCGACAACTCTTCGACGCTTGCCTGAATAATCTCGTCCCTTGGCAGATTTTCCAGAATATTCATCAACGCTTTATAGTCGTGGGAGCGCGGTGCCAGTCCTGACTTGTCCATCACCCGCTGGACTTTCTCGGCCAGCAGGGGGATCTCTTTCGGGCTGCGGTTGTACAGATTGGAGGCATACAGGCCGATGAATCTGTCTTCACCGACGACATTACCGGCCTCATCGAAACGTTTGACGCCGATATAGTCGACATAGGCGGGTCTGTGAACCCGGCTCTTGGCACTGCTCTTGGTCAGGATCAGCAAACTGTTGTCCAGCGCTTCGCGGCGAGCCGATTCAGAGAAAGAAGACAGCATCAAACCGTGCTCTGGCTGCGCCTTGCCGGGTTTGTTCATCAAGCCCAGGCTGCTTGCCATATCCGGCACCAGCTCAACGTCACCCTCGACTTTTCGCAGGTCGTAGCGACGATAACCCATCAGAGTAAAATGATGGTTGTTCAAATAGTTAAGGAAGCGAGTCGCTTCTTCAAGTTCGGCTTTCTCACCGGGGAATGGGCGCTTTGGCAGCTCTTCAGCCACTTCTGCCAGCTTATCGGACATGGCGCGCCAGTCATTGACGGCGGCGGCGACATCACCGAGCACGGACTCTATCTCTTTTTCG
The DNA here is from genome assembly GCF_043103185.1 of Shewanella sp. YQ_9. Classification (NCBI taxonomy): domain Bacteria; kingdom Pseudomonadati; phylum Pseudomonadota; class Gammaproteobacteria; order Alteromonadales; family Shewanellaceae; genus Shewanella; species Shewanella sp. YQ_9. Next base: position 38,220 of record NZ_JBICJO010000042.1, on the reverse strand, counting down.
AGTTGTTTTATGTCCTTGTCGCTGCTTTGGCGGTCGATTTCGATCAGGAATACCGCCACCTTGTCGCTGTCTTCCTTGCTGTCGTTAACAAAGCTGACCCGCTTGATGTCTGTGCCCTGGCGCTCAATGGCCAGTGGCGTATGCAACATCATATGAGCCGTGATCCCCAAACGGTTGAGGGCCATACCCACAGAATCCACCAGGAAGGGCATATCGGGCTGCACAACTTCTATAATGGAGTGGGTTGATTGCCAGCCGTGCTTGGCCTGGCTTGGGTTAAATACCCTTAAGTGAGTTTCCCCACAAGGCGTGCTGTTCAGGGCATTCCAAAGACTCAGGACGGCACCGTAGAGATCGCTATCGTTACGGGCCAGGAGATCGTCCTTGGACATGTGAGCGTAGAGGCAGGTGGCGAACTGTTCCACCTGATTTGCTTGTGCTTTAGGGACTTTGGAGTGGATTAAACTGACTACCTTTTCAAGCAGTACTGAAGGCATTGCATCTTTCAAGGCCATTTTGCTGTTTCCTTAAGCGTCTATGGCAGCGCTTTTTTCATTATATGGATGCTTCGACGAATGACCCGGGCCTGAATTTTTTGTGACCGAGGTCATGCCGCGCAGTGTATTACTAAACACACCATAATTCGAGCAAAATTTTAGTGGTACATCCTGTACAAATCCAGCAATGACGGGATATTGAAGGGAGTGGTGAAGAAGTAATCGGAATAACAGACTAACTATGCAGCAAGGGCAGGAGAAACTTCTTCCCCTGCCCCCATCACTAACTGTGTTTGCGCCAGAAAAGTGCCGCCAGCGCAGGCAGGATAATTATGGCCCCGAGCATGTTGACCACAAACATAAAGGTAAGCAAAATTCCCATATCCATCTGGAACTTAAGTGCAGAGAAGAACCAGGTGCTCACCCCAATAGCCAAGGTCAGGCCAGTGAAGATGACCGCACAGCCCCGCTCCATCAAGGCTTCGAAATAGGCCTGCTGCACCGCCATACCATCGCGCAGTTTCACGGCCATGGTCGACAGGATATAGATGCCATAGTCCACCCCAATACCCACCCCGAGGGCAATAACCGGCAAGGTGCTCACCGTCAGGCCTATATCCAGCCAGGTCATCAGTGCCTGCGCCAGTGTCGATACCACATACAGAGGCAGAATCACTGCAACCGTGGCTTTCAGTGAGCGGAAGCTTATCAGGCAGAGGATAAACACCGCGCCATAGACATACAGCATCATAGGCAGCTGCGCCTCGGCCACGGCCTCGTTGGTTGCCGCCATCACCCCGACCGGGCCGGAAGCGAGTTTAAAGCTCAGCTTGTCGTCGTCCATTTCGGCGGCCAGCAGCTTCACCTTGTTCACCACCTGCTCTATGGTTTCCGCCTTATGATCCTTAAGAAACAGATAAACAGGCATCACAGAGCAATCGCCGTTCAGCAGGCCTGTGCTGGTAGGAATTTGTGACACCAACTGTGCCAGGCTGGCCGGGCTCCTGGGCAATACCTGCCACTTGGGGCTACCCTCGTTGAAACCGGCATTCACCTGGCGTGCCACCGAGGCGATACTGGCGGTAAACTCAACCCCTGGGGTGTTGCGCGCCAACCATTCGAACCTGTCAATCTTCTCCAGCGCCGAGTGATAGGTACAGGCCTCGGGATAGGCTTCCACTATCACACTCATCACGTCTGTGGTGATAGAGAAATGATCGGTAATAAAGAAGGTGTCCTGGTTATAGCGGGAGTCCTGATGCAGCGCCGGTGCTCCGCCCTGAAGATCGCCGATTTGCATCTTGCCGGCTTGCTGCAACCCGCCCAGATAAAGCAGCGCAGTGGCAGCTACCACCACCACAGCATATTTTGGAGTGGCAAAACAGGTGAGCTTTTGCCAAAAGGCCGCTGTCTTGGCCTCGGTGCCAGCGTCCGCTTTCTCGGCCTTTATCTGGAAGAAGGAGATCACCAAAGGCAAGAGCACCAGGTTGGTCAGGATGATCACCGCCACCCCAAGCGATGCGGAAATAGCCAGCTCGCGAATAATGCCGATATCGATTGCCAGCAAGGTCATAAACCCTATGGTATCCGACAGCAAGGCGACCCCGCCCGGTACCAAGAGGCTACGAAACGCCGAAGCCGCCGCCACCTTGGTACTCTGACCATCGGCGACCCGCTTGCGGATGGCGTTGATCATCTGTACCCCGTGGCTGACACCTATGGCAAATACCAAAAACGGCACCAGAATCGACATGGGATCCAAGCCAAAGCCCACCACGGTCAAGAGACCAAGCTGCCAGACCACGGCAATCAAGCTGCACACCAAAGGCAGCAGGGTCAACACCATAGAGCGGGAGAAGAGATACACCATCAGGGCCGTGACTAAAATGGCTATCAGGAAAAACAGCAGTACCCCTTTGGCCCCATCTGCCACATCGCCGGCCATCTTGGCAAAACCTATGATGTGAATCTTGATGCCATCTTTTTCAAACTGACCTCTGAGCTGCTCTTCCAGTTGGGCAGCAAACGCCAAAGTGTCCAATGGCTCGCCGGTTTGCGGATCAAAGTCCATCAGCTGCGCCGTCACCATGGCAGCGCTGTAGTCCTCTGCCACCAGACGGCCGACTATGCCGGCCTTTTCGATATTGCCTCTGACCCGCTCAAGCCCGGCTTCTGTCGTACTGAAATCCGCCGGGATCACTGGCCCTCCGGCAAAGCCGTCTTCCACCACTTCGGTAAAACGTGTCGACGGCGAAAACAGGGATTTCACCTGAGAGCGCTCTACCCCGGGAATAAAGAACAGTTGATCATGCACATTCTTCAGGGTGTCGAAAAACGCCGGATTGAAAATATTACCGCTGCTGTCTTCTACCGCCACCATGATGGAGTTGGCACCGCCAAACTGCTTCTGGTGTTTGAGGTAGGTCTGCATATAGGGATGATGCAGCGGAATGTTTTTGACAAATGCCGCATCCATTTTCAGCTGACTGGCCTGAAAGCCCAGAAATACCGTGGTCAGCGCAAACAGCAGTATCACTCCGATACGATTGCGAAAGAGAAAACTCTCAATCCCATTGACCAGTCTGTCTAACATAATAATGGCCCTTTATTGTTGTTTTAGTTCGAAAAGCCCTTTGGTTCCGGCTATCCATAACCGGCCCTTGGGGTCAACGGCAACTGCCGATAAGTTTTCCCCTCTGCGCTGGGTTACCAGCTCAGCGTGTAAGTTGTTATCCAAACGAATCACAGCGCCGCCATTGCCGACCAGCAGCAGGCTCCCTTTGACCGGCGCTGCCGCATTGAGGGTCGACTCAAGCGGCATCTTTATCTCCTGCCACTGACTCATATCTTCCGGTGCGCTGAAGGCATGCCCTCGCAGACCAAACACATAGAGCTGTTTATCCCTTTCTATGGCATTGAACAAAGAGCCGTCATAAATAAACTCCAGTCGCTGCCACAAACGGCCGCCATCTTCGGAAATAGCTACCATTCCCAGCTCCCCGACCATAAGCAAGCGCTTATCTTCAAGGGCGATGACCCGATTGAAATGGGGCAGAATAGAGTCAGACTCGGCCTGATAGGCCTCTTCATCCTGCTGTTTGAGATCCGCCAGATAATAGGCGTCATCTTGGCTCAAGAGCTCGGGATGAAATTCTTTCTGCCAGCTTTGGCCACCATCTGTGGTGCGCAGAAATAGACCATAGGCGCCAACGGCTATTCCGTTTTGCGAGTCGGCAAACCAAACATCCAACAAGGGCCGGGCAAGCTCTGGCGAACTGAACTGTTGCAGCCAGGAGAGCCCGCCATCTTGGGTGGCAAGAATGGTGGCATCATGGCCCACGGCCCAGCCATGGTTGGCATCGAGAAAAAATACCTTGGTCAACTGCGCCTGACTCGGTGTCGCCACCTGTTGCCACTGATTGGCATCGGCGCTGAGCCTTAAGATATGACCCCGCTCACCGACCGCCACCATAGTGCTGCCGGCCTGAGCAATATCCAACATCAAAGAGTGAACCGCCAAAGGCTGCAGCTGGCCGGTCAGAGCCCCGGTTGCAGATTGCGTTTCGGCGTGAAGGGGCGAAATCGCGCCCTGGAATGTGAGTATGCCAAGGCCCAGAGCCGCTGCTTGAAGCATGCGATACGACATTACAGACTTCCTTAGGGTTGAAAGGGGCGCACGCGCCCCTGGAATTTCCAACTGGGTGACCTCAGCCACCCATTACAGATGCCACAGGCTTAACGTATCCCTTCGCGGCGCAGCGCTGCCGGGGTGAAGTTGGCCTCGGACAACTTGGCATCGAAGTCATACATACGGCCTTCGTTATCCAAACCTATGGCGATATAGCGACGGGACTGCAGATCGTGATACACCTCGAGGGTACTCCAGTGAGTCGGCACCTCGTAGTAGTTCAGGCCATGAGCCATGGCAACCCGATACAGTTCGTCACGGTTGTCGTACAGATCGGCGATTGATACCTGCCAGGAATCCTCATCCAGATAGAAAACCCGGGTCTTGTAGATGTGGCGCATTCCCTCTTTCAAGCTGGCCTTGACCACCCAGACTCTGTGCTTTTCATAACGCACATAGTCAGGGTTCAGGTGACCTGGCTTGAGCAACTCACTGTACTTGACCTTATCCGAGTGCAGACGGTAGTCGTTATAAGGAATGAAGATCTCTTTCTTGCCAAGTAGTTCCCAGTTGTAACGGGAAGGCGAACCATTGAACATATCGAAATCATCCGTGGTGCGCAGGCCATCGGAAACCGTACCTGGTGTGTCGAAGGCCACGTTGGGCGCCTTTCTCACCCGGCGCTGCCCTGTGTTGTAAGTCCAGGCCTGGCGGGGTTCCTTTTCCTGATCCATGGTTTCCTTCACCAATAGCGCGGTACCGGCAAGACGCGCGGGCTGGGTAACTACCTGTTTGAATTCAAACAAGATATTGTTTTTTTTCAACTCTTCGAGACTGGCATCCGGGCGTGAATATTCGAAGCGTATCTCTTCGGCCATTTCCACCAGAGTATAATCGCCGCTGGCGGTAGGCGCGGCTTGGCTACGCTCGGTTTCGATATCAATACCGCGGAATCTGAGGATATGGTTCCAGATGGCTTCAAGGCCATTGGCCGGCTCAGGGAAAGGAATACCTATGGAAGCGCCATCGACACCATTGCCCTCGGCTACCAGAGTTGCACGGGTAGCATTGGCCTTGGTGGCATCATAGACAAACTGAGGCACAGAAGCGGTACGCCGGGTCTGGTAGATGTTCATTTTGAAACTATCTGGATAGGTTTCGAACATCTTCAGCTGACCAGGCGTCAAAAACTCCTTGTATTGATCCTTGTTGGCCGCGGTAACCGTCGCCAGCGGCTTGTCATCCGGGAAAGGATCGGGATGGTGCATGCCCTTTTGATAGCCCGCTGGAGGTGTGGTAATACCGCCGTCCCAAGCCGGAATACTGCCATCGGCATTGGGGCCCTTCTCAGCCCCGAGTGGAGTCAGACTGGTACCCAATTTTGCCGCATCGGCCTCGGAAATCTTGGCTTCTACAGCTGTGGTGGCCCCCAAAGCCAGGATCACAGCAGCAGACAATATAGCTATAGTTCTCATTTTATTGTCCTTATCAGATCGAAAACTTAACGTTGAAAGACACATAATCGCGATCGGCCATCGCGTTGGTTGTGCCTACCCCACCGAAGAAACTGTTATAGGAAAGATCCGCGCCCCAGCGGCTCTGGTAGTCAAAACTGAGTCCCAGTGCCACGGACTTGCGACCTTCGGTAAACAGGAACATAGGATCCGGGGTGATACCCTCAACGTCATGGGAGAAAATCACTCGAGGTGACATATTGATGCCGGAGAACACGTTGTTGAAATCGGCCTTGGCGACAATCCGGTAACCCCAGGCGAAATCTGTCGGGAACGGATTGGTTTCAGGGCCATTGTGCAACGCCTCTATGATGCCAGGCATATCCGGATTGCCGCCGCTGCGACCTGTGCCTGGACCATTGAGCCTGAGTTCATCAAAACTTGGCATATCGTGGATCCATACCCCACCGACTTCGGCGAGCATGGTCAGATTATCGGTACCCAAGGTGGGACCGAACAAGTGGGTAAAGGTCATCTGCGCTTGAGTGGTATCGAGACGAATATAACCTTCGGCGTATTCACCTGGACCGACATCCTTGACATAGGAAGTGTACTGGGACAAACCATCAAGATCCGGTCTCAGCCCTGCGTTGGCAAGCTGTTGTGGCATAGCGGCAAATAGCAGTTCCACATCATCAATCTGCAGTGGCTCATCCTGGCGGTGTGCGATTTCACCGGCTACAGAGGTATCGCCAAGCAAGGTGTTGAAGCTAAAGCCATAGAGCTTGATATCTTCAGGATAAACCACCTGGGCCTTGGAGAAGCTGTCCAGGCTCAGCAGCACTTCACGGTTAATATTGCCGGCGTTTTGCCCAAGCACCGCCATATCTGACAGCAGCGCGCCTGTACTGAAGTCCGCCGTGGTACCACTAATGAGTGGGCGACGGCTATGGTAGTTCATGTAGTACAAGCCAAACTCGGTTTCACCCAGCTCCGGAGCGTAATAACCCAGTTTGATACCGTACTGACCGGAATCGCTGGGAGCGGCTTCATCTTCCACCAATGTCACCTTGGTGGGATAAGCCAGTGCCATCTGCACCAACTGCTCGGTCGGAATATTCTGTCCGGAGGCTATCATGTTGGACAGACGGTTATATTCCTGGGTCAGGAAGTCGAGATTGATATCCGGGTTGGCGTTGAAGCCGAGCTGAGCGTTTTGGTTGTAGCCACCGTAACCGACAAAGTCATTGGTGCCGAAAATCGACCCGGGAGTCGGAACCCAGATAGGCTCCCAGTCATACTGATAGAAAGCTTCCAGCGACAAGTTTTCGGTCACCCCAAAAGAGGCCCACACCATACCCTGTGGCCTGAAGGCTTCCTTCAGTTCGGCGCCCGGCGCGTTGAGTATGTTCAAATCAACCGGGTTGATCACCGCAATACCATGGGAAATCAGTGTGCTTTCCCCCCATGACACCACTTGATTACCCACACGGATAGTCAGTGGATTGGCACCATCGTTGAAATCGAAGTTGGCATAGACGAAGGCATCCAGCAGACGTATATCCTTACACTGCACTTCCTCGGCGCGCTTGTCGGCGCAAGGGTCGTAGCGGTTGCCGGTCAGAGGATCATTGAAATCGTAAATTCTGTCGTTCAGCTTACGATCGTAGAAATACATGCCGCGGGCGAAAATACCGAAATTCTCATACTTGAGCGACAGCTCGTGCAGCCCCTTGAAGATTTCCGAGGTGGTATCACCCTTGGAATAGAGGAGATTACTCAAGTCATTGTTGCTGGAATAAGAACCGGGCTGCGCCCAGATCTCGGCAGCCGTGTACTTGGTATCAGTAAAAGCGGAATAGCCACTCCAGTCGAATCTGGGATGGTTAACCTTACCTATCTGACCATCCCAGTCACGTCCTTCCACGCGCCAACTGGCGCCCAAGGTCCAGGTCGAATCAAAGGAGCCATCCACATCGCCCCATTTGAAAGACACCGCTTCGACACTGGGGATCATCCCTAAACTCAGTGCCGACGCCACCCCCAAAGCGAGCGCCGACTTGTTAAAACGGTTTATCACTGTTTTCATTTATCGCTTCTCCGTAACCTGCTGGATTAATTGTTATAGGAGTCTCAACCAACATCTTGTTAGCTCACAGGTAACACCATTGTTACAGCAATTAATGCTGATGAGCAAGGCGGATACTGAGAAATTTATTGTGCAGATTTGAGGACTTAAGACGGATCCGTCATTCAGGAAAGGCGCAGGGATTTAAATTTTTGTTGAGTATGCAAACGACAGTGAAGGTTAACAGCTATAACCCAATTAATTTCAATGAATTAACCTTTGTTACAGCTGTAAAAAACGGCCGACTGATTTAGTCGACCGTTTTAAGTAATTACTCTAAAGTTGTTTCAGGGAAATGAACTTTCCATCCCGGTCCAATCTGAGATGGAATTCACCGTGAATACCATCGGCGGTCAGAAAAGGACGTAGACGACGGCCGTTGATCCAGAGGATCTTGCCACCCTTTTCCCTGACCTCAACATTTTCAGCAATACCTTGATAGTAAGGTAAAAAGTCCTGATAACTCAGATTGAGGCGAAAGTAAAATTCCATCTTTAAGCTCAGTCTTCCAGTGCGCGGCTGACCTTCTCATAAAGATCCCGTGACAGCTCAGGCATAGCCAACAACTCCTGCAGGCAAGCCTTCATTTTGGCCTGACGCCCGGCGTCAAACTTGGCAAACTGGATCAGCGGAGTAATGATCCGTGCAGCCACTTGCGGGTTGAGGCGATTGAGCTGTTTGAGCATGACGGTAAGGAAAGCATATCCCTTGCCGTCCTGGCGGTGGAATTGGCGCACATTGGCCGCAGCAAAACTGCCCACCAGGGAACGAACCCGGTTGGGATTATTCAGACTAAAAGCTGGATGTTGCAACAGGGTCTCGAGTCTGGCGATCACCTCATCATCTTCGGCCATCGCCTGCAGGCTGAACCACTTGTCCATCACCAGAGGGGTCTGGTTCCAGCGCTGCTCGAATGCCTGCATCAGGGTATTGCGGCAATCACAATCGGCATCATTGGCGGCAAGCAGCGCGCCCAGCGCATCTGTCATGCCAGAGGCCGATGCAAACTGCTGTTCAATCAAAGACTCATGCTCATCAGAGACTTTGGCCAGCAGCCAAAGCAGAGTGTTTTTCAAACTGCGGGCGGCAGCCTCATCCAGTGGCAGCAATTGACGATAACGGGCCAGCAGCTCATCTTCACAGCCAGTGGCGATGGCTTCAATCACAAAGTCGCGAGCCAGCAACAGGGCATCCAATTCAACCTTATCGGCCTGCTCAATCAAGGAAGACACTGAAAGCAGCTTGAGAATTTCGGCCACAAGGCCCTTATCCAAAGCTTCGTCCAGTATCACACCTCTGAAGCCGTCGACAACCCGAGGATCCAGATGCATCCCCTGCCCTTGTTCAAGTAAAGTCACATTGGCCCAAACAGCGCGGCTGAAGAGACTCATCGCCGCTTCCCAGCGGGCCACTTCACTGCCGGCATGGCGCAGTAAGCAGAGCAGCTGCACTGTGCTGTAGTCATACTTGAGCTTCACCGGCGCCGAAAAGTCCTGCAACAGCGAAGGGATCGGACGGGCACTGATATCCTTGAACTCCAGAGTCTGCTCGGCCTGGGTAAAATCAAACACTTGGTTGACCAAGGCGTTGCCGTCATTGCCCAGCAGTTCCAGGCTGAACGGAATATGCAACGCTGCCTTGGCCGCTTCACCGGCGCGCACTGGGGTGAACTGTTTGAGGTGCAGGCGGTAAGTCGCTGTGCTTGCCTCATACTCATCGGTCACTGTCACCTGAGGGGTGCCCGCCTGGCTATACCAAAGGCGGAATTGAGTCAGATCTTTACCTGAGGCATCTTCCATAGCAGCGACAAAGTCATCACAGGTAACCGCCTGGCCGTCGTGGCGCTCGAAATAGAGCTTCATCCCTGCCTGGAAGGCCTGCTCACCCAGCAGGGTGTGCATCATGCGGATCACCTCGGCGCCCTTGTTGTAAACAGTGACTGTGTAGAAATTATTCATCTCTATCACGCTTTCGGGGCGAATAGGATGCGACATCGGGCCAGAATCCTCGGCGAACTGCTGGTTCTTGATGACCTTGATGGCATGAATACGGTTGACGGCCCGGGAGCCGAGATCTGAGCTGAATTCCTGATCGCGAAATACAGTCAAGCCCTCTTTCAGGCTCAGTTGGAACCAATCGCGGCAAGTTACCCGGTTGCCGGTCCAGTTGTGGAAATATTCGTGACCAATCACAGATTCTATACCGTGAAAGTCATCATCGGTCGCCGTGTCTCTATCCGCCAACACATACTTGGTGTTGAAGATGTTCAGGCCCTTGTTTTCCATGGCGCCCATGTTGAAGAAGTCCACAGCCACCACCATGTAGATATCGAGATCGTACTCGAGATCAAAGCGTGACTCGTCCCAGGCCATCGCCTTTTTAAGTGAAGCCATGGCGTGTCCGGCCTTGTGCAGGTTGCCCTTGTCGACAAACACCTGCAGTTTGACCTCTCTGCCGGAGCGGGTGGTAAAGCTGTCTTCCAGCAGGTCAAAGTCACCGGCAACCAAGGCAAACAGGTAAGCGGGTTTAGGGAAAGGGTCTTGCCAGACGGCGAAATGACGACCATCGGCCATCTCCCCTTTCTCCAGCAAGTTGCCGTTGGAGAGCAGGAAAGGAAACGCCTTGTCGGCTTCGATACGTACCTGGTATTTGGCCAGCACATCGGGACGGTCGAGAAAATAGGTGATGCGCCTGAAACCTTCCGCCTCACACTGAGTGCAATAGGCGCCATCGGACATGTACAGGCCTTCCAGTGCCGAGTTATCGGCCGGGCTGATGCGAGTCACCAGAGTCAATTCAAATTCGTTGAGTTCGGTTTCAAGCAGTAGTTTACCCGGCTCGAGGCGATAGTCGGCCGGTTCACCATTGACCAACAGCTGCTCCAGTTCCAGCTCGTCACCATCAAGCTGCAGAGGCTCATTGTGACTGCCGTTGCGCTTTACCCGGCTGACGGCCGTCACTCGGGTTTGCTTGGGTTCAAGCTGAAATGAGAGTGACAGTTCGGGGATCAAAAATGCCGGTAGACGATAATCGGCCAGGTGCTTGGCCTGCAGTTGTTGCGGGGAAATGGTTTGTGCTTCAGACATAGGTCATCCTTAATTCGTTGGGCACTGGCAGTCGCTGAGTTCGTTGACTGATCTTGCCTCTGTTCGCGCTGGGAGCAAACAAAAAACGCGCAATCAGCGCGTTTTTATGTTTCCTGGAGCCAGCATCAATTTGCGCTGTTTTTTGCCAATCTCTGATAGTCCACCATATCCAGAGTGATATAGACGGCTTCATCGAGGAAGGCATCCGGAGTCTCGATTTTCTTCTCGTCTTCGGAGACATTTTCATCGTCATCCAGAGACTTCAAGGGTTCGAGACCATGGTCAACCCGACGTTCGTTGAGGCGGGCCAACTGTTTCTGATCGTCCTTATCCCGCTCGGCCAAGCGCTCACTTTCCACCAGAGAAACACTCTTCTCTTTATGGTGTTTCTTGAACTCGCCGATGTCCTGCAGTATATAACCGAACTCGACGTCCTGCTTAATCCGACTCTCGTGGCGTTTCGCAAGATTGCTGACCATCTCTGCGCCGATTTCACCCAAAGGCTGGTACTTGGCTACAGGCACCTTATCCCATGGCAGTGCATTGTCTTCTTCCGCCTCACCATATTCCCCCGGCTCCAACGCACTGGGGAACGGAATATCCGGAGTCACACCTTTCAACTGAGTGCTGCCACCATTAATACGGTAGAACTTGGCTATAGTGTACTGCACATGGCCAACCGGCTTTTCATACAGGTCGTAGATACGGCCAAGGCTCTTGTGCTGCTGCACTGTGCCTTTACCGAAGGTAGACTCACCGATAATCAAGGCGCGGCCATAATCCTGCAGCGCAGCGGCAAAAATTTCCGATGCCGAGGCCGAGTAACGGTCAACCATCACTGTGAGTGGACCGTCATAATAGCTCTTGCCATCGTTGTCACGGTTTTCGCTGATGCGACCGTTGGCGTCACGAATTTGCACCACAGGCCCCTGATCGATAAACAGCCCGGTAAGCAAAGTCGCTTCGGTCAAGGCGCCACCACCGTTACCACGCAAGTCAATAATCACACCTTCAACCTTGGCTTCATTGAGTGTTTGCAACTCCTTGGCCACATCGCGGGATAAGTCCATATAGAAGCCGGGGATCTGGATAACACCAATTTTACGCTGAGCGTAAGGACCGGTTTCCGGCTCGACTATCTTGGAAGTCGCCGCCCTGTCTTCAAGACGAATTTTGTCCCGCACCACAGTCACATTGATGGGTTTGGCATTGGAGCCGCCTTTCTTGGGCAGCACCTGCAGAGTCACCTTGCTACCTTTAGGGCCTTTGATCAGGTCGACTACATCATCCAGACGCCAGCCGATAACATCGACCATCTCCTTGCCTTCCTGACCTACACCGACAATTCTGTCTTCAGGCGCCAGCTTCTCACTCAGCGCAGCAGGACCACCGGCCACCAGACTCTTGATAACTGTGTAGTCATCTTCCATCTGCAATACGGCGCCTATCCCTTCCAGGCTAAGGTTCATCTCCATCTGGAAACGTTCGGCATTACGGGGAGACAGGTAACTGGTGTGCGGTTCGACACTGCGGGCAAATGCATTCATCAGCCCCTGGAACACGTCTTCACTGTTGGTTTGCTTCAAGCGCTTGATGGCATTGTTGTAGCGCTTACCCAGCACATCAACAATCTCCGGCCACTCTTTACCGGTCAGCTTGAGGTTGAGGGCATCGTACTTGACCCGCTGACGCCACAGCTCGTTGAGCTCGGCCTCGTCTTTGGGCCAGGCGGCATCTTTACGATCAAAGACATAAGCATCGCCGGCCTGATTAAAGTCCATCTCTTTGTCGAGCAGACTCAAGGCATAGACAAAACGCTCGTAACGGCGCTGCTGCACCAGATCGTACATCTTGTACGCCGGTTCCAGATCGCCGCTGCGTACCATATCGTCAAACTGATTGGCATAAACCTTAAAACTGTCGATATCGCTCTGCAACAATACATTGCGGCGGTAGTCGAGTTGTTCAAGAAAGCGTTTGAAGATCTGCTGCGAGAAGGCATCATCCAGATCGAATCTGTGATAATGGGAGCGACTGAACAGGCCGGTTATCCGTTTACTGGCAACCTTGTGTTGCGGCTCCTGTTGCAAATGGGGTAACTCGCTGACCGGGACTGCCGGTGAGATAGCCAGCGCCTGGGATCCCATAAAGACACTGGCGATCGATGCAGCAAGAATAAATTTTCGCATCAGCAAGTTACTCCTTTCTATTTGATGATTTTACAGCAGAATATGTTCCACGCGGACCTTAACTGACAGGCCGGAATCCAGTTGGACGTGAACATCTTCTTTATTGATGTCGAGGATCACACCGGCTACCGGTGTCATACCCAATTTGACATTCACTCGCTGTGAAGGTTTCAGCTCTTCCAATACGGCTGGTACCAATTCCACGGCTGGAGCGGCAGGCTTGCCAGGCTTACGGGCCGCCTTTTTATCGCTGCGTGGGCGCTCGTTGCGGGGCTTGTCCCCTTGAGGACGAGGCTTACGCGCAGGCTTGGCTTTTTTGGCTTCACCTTCTTTGGCTGGCTCGGCAGCACGGCGAGCCTTGGCTTTTTCCTGACTCTCTTTCAGCGTCGCCTTGGCATGTTCAATATGCTCTGGGTCCAGTTCGCCGCAAGGGTTACCATCGAGATCCACCCTCTGAGCCCCTTCCTTGATGCACTTCAGATAACGCCAACTGTTGGTGTAGCGTCTCAGGGCGACCCTAAGTTGGGTCTTACTGACTTTGGAATCATCAGCCAACCTTTCAGCCAAATCCTGAAACAGTCCTATCTTCAGTGGTTTGGTTTCTCCTTCGGCAATAAAGCACAAAGGGAATGTTTCATACAAATACGCCAGAATAGCGTTGGTGTCGGTCAACTTTTCTGTTGATTCCATCATTACTTCCACAGTTAACAGGGGACGTCAGTGGTCAGTTAGGTCTGCTGTACTCACGGCGTCGTTCATCTTCGTTAACCCCTTGGGGGATAACGTACAAATTAGCATGCATTCGGCCATTGCCAAAGGCATTACACAAAACTTAACATTTCAGCCTGATACGGCCAAGCACCACAAACGGTCATTTGGCCCTCAGAGCGGCCGCCTATTATAAGCTGCACGCGCCTTAATGCGACCACCAATTGTGGCAGATTGTACGGGAATTAACCAAATAAGCACTTTTCCAGACTCTGCACCAGGGTCTCCAGCCCGGTTTGATCCTCTTTATCGAAGCGCGACAGGCTGGGACTGTCGATATCCAGCACGGCAATCAGTTCGCCCTTTTGGTAAACAGGGATCACAATTTCCGAGTTGCTGGCGGCATCACAGGCGATATGTCCGGCAAACTGATGTACATCCTCAACCAACTGAGTCTCGGCCTTGGCGGCCGCGGTGCCACAGACACCTTTACCCATTGGAATTCGGGTACAGGCCAGTTTCCCTTGAAAGGGCCCAAGCACCAGTTGCTCACCCTTGAGCAGATAGAAGCCCACCCAATTGATGTCTTCAAGGTGTTCATTCAGCAAAGCTGAGAAATTGGCCATGGCACAAATGACATCGTCTTCACCGGCAAACAGTGCCTGTACCTGACGGTTGAGCGTATCGTAAAACTGAGCTTTCATCTGTATTCCCGGGTTATGCCTTTTCTGGTTCTGTCTTCTTCTTACTGCTCTTGGCGGGGGCCGGTGCTTTTACCGGGGCGCCCTTGAGCAGATTCGCCAGTGTATCTTTATGAGAAGCTAAATAAAAAGCAAGTTTTTCCGCTGTATTATCATCCAGTTCCAATTCACTGGCTTGAATAAAGGGGATTAAGTTATCCGCGATGTCGAGCATCTTATCGTAGGCGTCTGCCTCCTTCTTAGATGTAAATGTCATCTTCTCAACCCCTTCTCTGACCACAACGTACTGAGTTATAACGGCCATGACCTTCCTCACACTGTTTAAATATACAGTACATAGAGTGACATAAAATGCGCTATAGATGCAAGAGACGCGGTCTTTCTGATAGTATTTGCGAGTTTGTTTTGTCGATTAACTCCAATGGACCCACGCGCAACGCAGTTAGTGTGTTGACGACTAAGCTTGGGTCACCATGGCCAGAACAGGACATATCCAGCATTTGAAAGCTTATACTCCAAGCGACAACAAACCGGACTGCAGCTTAGTGCTCTGTCGCGCCTGTGATTTGGCTGTGAGTAAACGCGCCTTGCCCTCCGGTGTCAGAGCGCTTTGTCCCAGATGCCATACAGCGCTTTATGATGCGCCCTATTGCTCTATCAATGGCATGCTGGCGTTATGTATCAGTGCCCTGCTGTTTTATCTGCCCGCCATGCTACTGCCAGTATTGGAAATGCACTTTCTCGGCAGTGTCAGAACCACGACCGCATACCAAGGTGCCCTGGCGGTAATTGACCAAGGTTATTGGATAGTGGGAATTGCCGTATTGGTGGCGGCGGTAATAGCCCCAGGAGTACTCAATCTGTCGATTTTTGTTCAGGTACTGATCATCAAGACAGGTCTGGTGCAGCATCACTTCTGGCGAGGGGTTCTCACCTGGCTGCTCAAGAAGCAAGGCCTGCTGTCGCAAATGACCATGCTGGAAATTTATGTGATCAGTTTCCTGGTTTCCGCCTTTCAGTTGTCCGACTTCTCCGATGTTTACTTTGGCATGGGAACCTTTTGTTTTACCATGCTGTTTTTGGTGACTCTCTTCCTGCAGCGCGAATATAACCTGGAGCATATGTGGAGTTTTCTCGATGAAAGCTAGAAAGCAGATCCAGGGCAAAGACATGGGCCTGTGCACCTGCCCTGCCTGCAAGAAACTCAACCTGATAGAGGATGAGTACTGCAGCCGCTGCCAAAACCCACTCAGGCTAAGGGACGAAACCAGTCTGCAAAAAAGCTGGGCCTTGCTGATCACTGCAGCCATCTTGTTGATCCCAGCCAACATCTATCCCATTACCATGCTCACCAAACAGGGCAAAGTCACCTACGACACCATTTTTTCCGGCATCACCCATCTGGTACAGTCGGACATGTTACCCATCGCCATCATAGTCTTTACCGCCAGTATTCTGGTGCCCTGGCTGAAGATTATCGGCCTGGCTTTCTATCTGACGGCGATCAGTTTCAACCTGCCTATCCCCAAACGGCCACTGATGGCCGGGTTTCATATCATAGAATGGATTGGACGCTGGTCTATGCTGGATCTGTTTGTCATATCCATTACCGTTGCCCTGGTTAATATGGGGCAATTGCTGGACGCCAAGCCGGCGCCGGCAGCAACTGCGTTTGCCTTGGTCATCCTCTTTACCCAACTTGCGGCCAAGGTGTTGGACACACGTTTACTTTGGGATCAACTGGACACAGAAGATGACGCAAATCGAAAAGCCTAAAATAGTCAAAAAGAAGCTTTTTTCCCCCATCTGGCTGTTACCTATAGTGGCGTTGGCCTTGGGCGCTTGGCTGGGGCTGAAGAGCATCAAGGAATCCGGCATTGAGGTGCGGATCCACTTCCCCAGTGCCAGTGGTATGGATGTAGGCAAGACACTGGTGCGCTATCAGGGCCTGACCGTCGGCAAGGTGGTGGATATCTCCATCGATGAAGAGCTGCAGGGCGTTAACGTCGATGTATTGATGGACTACCGCGCCGAGCCTTTCCTCAGGGATGAAACCAAGTTCTGGCTGGTGACCCCCAAGGCATCCATCACAGGTGTCGAAGGTTTGGATGCCTTGTTCTCGGGAAACTATATAGGTATTCAACCCGGAGACGGCGATTCACGTTACAGCTACGAGGCCGAGCGCTCTGCCCCGGCCGTGCTGCCCAGTAATGATGGCTTAGTGGTTGAACTGAGCGCCGATCGCCTCGGCTCACTGGATGTGGGCTCTCCGGTATTCTATCGCCAGGTACCGGTTGGCAGTGTGGTCAGCTATCGACTCGACAACAGTGACAAGCTGCAGCTGAGTGCCTTTATTCAGGAGCAATATGCCTATCTGGTCAAGAAAGATTCCCGCTTTTGGAATGTCTCCGGCATAGAGATCAACGCCTCACTTTCCGGCGTTAAGGTCAGCGCAGAGAGCCTGGCGGCGATACTCGCCGGCGGCATCAACTTTGATTCCCCCGAAAGCTCAAAGAACGCAGTAAACGGCGATAGTTTCACCCTATATGACAATGAAACAGAAGCCAGTGGCGGCGCCAGCTTTATTCTGTCGGCAAAAAACGCCGATGGCCTCAACAAGGGCAGCCCCATTCTCTACCGCGGTTTGCCTATAGGGGAAATCGAAGAAATAGTGCTGGCCGATGACGGCGTGGCGCTGCATGCCCGGCTGGACGCCCCCTACTCGAGTCTTTTGACCGGCACGGCGCAGTTTTGGCGTGAAGGCGCCGAGCTGTCACTGTCCGGCATAAAACACCCGGGCCGATTGCTGAGCGGCGATGCCATCGCCTTTCTCCCGGGTACGGGCGAGGCCCAAACCCGTTACGCCTTGGCCGAGCAGGCGCCAGATCTCAGCAAGGCCAAGGCGTTAAAGATAACGCTTAGAGCCGATGAAAACCCCGGCATCAGCCCAGATGCCGAGCTGAGGTACAAGAAGATCGCCATAGGCAAGGTCACTTCGGTTGCCCTGAGCCGGGACTTTAACTCGGTCGAGTACCAGGCCGAGGTGTTGCCCGAGTTTGCCCCGCTGCTTACCCAAGGCAGTGACTTCATCGCCGAAGCCGCGCTGGACTTCAACGCCTCACTGGACGGGGTCAGCCTCAAGAGCGGCGATTTTACGACCCTCACCAAGGGCAGTGTCAGCTTAAGACGCGGCCAAAGCCGCAAGGGCGCCGATCTTTCCAAGCCGTTGCCGCTGTTTGCCTCGAGTGCCGAGGCCGGCCACTATTACCAAGGCATGGAGCAGCTAAAATGGCAGCTCTACAGCGATGATGGCGCCGACTTGAGCCCGGGTGCACCTGTTTACTACAAGAAGATGCAAATAGGACAGGTGAAACAGGTCAGCTGGCAGAGCCAGGATGACAGATTTGCCATTGCGCTCGCCATAGACCATACCTTTGCGCCCCTGCTCAAACCCAATGCCGTGTTTTGGCGTAACCAGGCGGTGTCAATCGATGCTGGGCTTTCGGGAGTCAAGCTGGATGTCGCGCCGCTGGCCGGTGCCATCAAAGGCAGCATCAGTTTGGGCTTTTTGGAGCAAGGCGAGCCCAACAATAAGCAGCTTTATGCTTCCGAGTCACTGGCGCGCAATCAAGCCGTTGCCATTGGGCTGAGTTTCCCGGCCAGTGCCACTATCAAACCAGGTGCCGCTATCCGCTATCAGGGTCATCAGATAGGTGAAGTCACCCGGGTAACCTTGAGTGACGATCTCAACAGCCAGCAACTCAGTGCCTTCCTCTATGGCCGCTATGCCGAGCCGTTTCTCAAAAGCGATAGTCGCTTCAGCCTGGTCAATGCCGAAATATCCCTTAAGGGCATAAAGGCACCGGAAACCCTGCTGACCGGCGCCTATATCAGTGCTCTTCCCGGCCAGGCCAGCAAAGTGAGCCGGCAGTTCAACGGCCAAGTACATACGGCGGTAGCCCCAGAGGCCGATGCGCTGCAACTGGTGCTGAGCAAGGCCAGCCTGGGCTCGGTCAACATAGGCACAGGGATCTTCTTTCGCGGCATTCAAATTGGCGATGTAACCAGCTATAGACTGGCGCCCAAGGGCGATGAAGTCTGGATCCAGACCCAAATTGCCGCGCCTTATCGGCATCTTATCAACCAGAGCAGCAGGTTCTACGACTTGTCCGGTATTCGGGTCGATTTGGGGCTGTTTTCCGGAGCCCAAATCGAAACCGGCTCATTGGAAACCATACTCGCCGGCGGCATAGGAGTGGTCACTGAGCTCGACAATCAAAGCAGCAAACCGCTTGAAAACCAGAGTCTGATGCCACTTCATGACAAACCCGAGCGCGACTGGCTCAACTGGCGCCCAAGACTCAGCCAGCCATAAAACCCAAACGGGGCTCAGATGAGCCCCGTTTTTTAACTCTATAATCCTACCTATGTATCGCCTCAGCCATAAAACCAATAGCATACAACTATAGCAGTGCAGATACCCGCCAGATCGGCAAACAAGCCACAAGCCAATGCGTGGCGGCCATTACGGATACCGACGGCACCAAAATACACCGCCAGCACGTAAAAAGTGGTTTCAGTACTACCCTGGAAAATGGCCGCCAGCCTGCCGGCAAAAGAATCGACGCCGTAATGGGCCATGGTTTCCAGCATCATGGCTCTGGCGCCTGAGCCGCTCAAAGGCTTCATCAGGGCGGTTGGCAAGGCATCGATAAAGCGGCCATCCATCCCCATATGACTCACCAAAACAGCAATAACCCCGAGTAGATAATCCAGCGCGCCGGAGGCGCGCAGTAAGGCTATCGCCAACAACATGGCCAGCAGATAAGGAATGAGCCGCACCGACTGTTCAAACCCCGACTTGGCACCTTCGATAAACTCATCGTAAACCGCCACCCGCCTAAGCAGCGCCACCAGCACAAAGGCAAAGATGATCCCCAGCAGCAAACCGTTCCCCAACATGGCGGAGACTTCGCCGATCCGCTCGGCTCCCAGGGTCAACAGGTACATCACTCCGGCACTGAGACCGCCGAGCAGTATTGCGCCATAACCCAGCACCACCCAATCCAGCAATCGTATCCTTTGCACCAGCGCCACCACACTCAAACCCGCCAGGGTCGAGCCCAGGGTAGAGAGTAAAATCGGCAGGAAAATGTCGGCAGGATCAGCCGCCCCTTGCTGCGCCCGGTACAGAAAAACCGTCACGGGTACCAAAGTCACGGAAGAGGTGTTGAGCACCAAAAACAGGATCTGGGCATTGGTGGCGGTCTTCTTGTCGGGGTTCAGGCTTTGCAGATCCGCCATCGCCTTAAGTCCCAATGGTGTGGCGGCATTGTCCAACCCCAGCATATTGGCGGTCAGGTTCATGGTGACGCTGCCATAGGCGGGGTGGCCTCTTGGCACTTCCGGCATCAACTTGCTGAGCAGCGGCTCAAATACCCAGGCGATGGCTGCAACCACTCCGGCTTTTTCCCCAAGGCGCATCAGCCCCATCCACAGGGTCAACACCCCAATCAATCCCAGGGCTATTTCCGCGGCCAATTTGGCGCTGTCAAACATCGCCGTGACAGACTCATTGAGAACGGTCGCATCGCCGCTCATCAAACGCAGCAAAATCGCTCCCAGCGCGATAATAAAGAACAGACTCCAAACCCGGTTCAACACCTAAAACACCCCACAGTCGCCGCGCCCGAGTGTGCTATACTGCCGCCATCCCGGGGTCACCCTTTTTGTTTATGGTTCAATTAAATCAGAATTTTATCAACAGTATCGCCAAGGATCTGCCAGAACATCTCAAGCTCGAGGATTTTATTCACTTTTGCAGCTTACCACTGAGAGCAGCCTTGCGGGTCAACACCCTCAAAATCAGCGTCGATGAATTCCTCTCGAGAATGCGGGCCAAAGGCTGGCAGTTCGAAACCATTCCCTGGTGCCCTGAGGGATTTTGGTATCAGGCGGGCGATAGCCAACCCGGAAATTGTATCGAACATCAGCAAGGGCTGTTTTACATTCAGGAGGCCAGCTCCATGCTGCCGCCCATGGCGCTGCTGGAGCCGGGAATGGAGCGGGTGCTGGATATGGCCTCGGCGCCGGGATCCAAGACCACACAAATGGCGGCCATGATGGCCAATGGTGGTTTGCTGATCGCCAACGAATACTCCTCCAGCCGCGTCAAAGTGCTGCATGCCAATCTGCAGAGAATGGGGGTCAGCAATACGGCCCTGACCCACTTCGATGCCAGGGTGTTCGGCCAATACCAGTATGAATCCATGGATGCGGTGTTGCTCGATGCCCCCTGTAGCGGTGAAGGCACGGTACGTAAGGATCCGGATGCCCTCAAACACTGGGATCCACAGGAGATAGCCGACATTGCCGCCACCCAGAGGGATCTGATAGATTCCGCCTTTCTGGCACTTAATCCAGGCGGGGTAATGGTGTACTCCACCTGTACCCTCAACAGCCAGGAAAACCAGGCCGTACTGCAATACCTCAAGCAAAAATATGGCGCTGCCGTGGCTTTTGAGTCACTTGAGTCACTGTTTGCCGGGGCGGAAAAAGCCTGCACTGCCGAGGGCTTCCTGCATATTTGGCCGCAAATCTATGACAGCGAAGGTTTCTTTGTTGCCAAGGTGCGTAAACTGAGTTCAGTGGCGCGCGAAAGCGATGAACCCAAACAACAAAAGCAGTTTCCTTTCAGTCCCGCCAGTGCCAAACAGCAACAGGCCATCGCCGCCGAGCTGCAGCGGTTGCTCGGCAAAACACTTCCCGAAGGCAGCCTCTGGATCCGGGATCTGGAGTACTGGCTGTTTCCCAGCGGCTTTGAGCCCTTTATCGGCAAGATGCGTTATCAACGTATCGGTCTTAAGCTCGCCGATGACAGTAAGCATGGGTTGAAACTGCGCCATGAAGCCTTAATGGCCTTGGGAGTAACCGCCGACAAGGGTTATGAAGTTACAGAGCCTGAGGCTCAGGCTTATCTGATGGGCCGGGATATCGCGCTGGATGGCAGTGAAAAGGCCCGTGGTGAGCTGGTATTGACCTGGGGCGGGCAAGTGCTGGGGTTGGGTAAACATCTGGGAAACCGGCTGAAGAACAACCTGCCGCGGGAGCTGGTCAAAGACAAGATCTGCCTGTCCTGAAAGCCTTGGCCGTCCTGAAAGCATTAGGTAAACGCCGCTGCAGACACGCCTTCGATTAAACTTGCCTGAATGCTTAAAAGAGTGGCTTGTTAAGTCATTCTTTTAAGTGCCCTTACTTAAATCGACCTCTATTTTTGTTATATCTTATATCAATTGGTGCTAACAAATCTGCCGGCCAAATACCTCTTTTAGCGGCGTTCGGCTAATATTTAGTCAGAGATAGCCAATCCTGTCGGATCTCAACATTAGCGCACGGCTCAACCATGAGCCATTCCCCTAGGCCCAAAACAATTGGAATAGTTTTGGGCCTTTTTTTATCTGCAGCTTTTTTGCAGATGACCAGTGGCTGGATATCCCTAAGCCTCTAGCCTATCTTGCCGCAAGTTTGGCCGCATCCTTGAACAAGGTAAAAAAGTTGTCTGTGGTGTACTGGGCCAACTTTTCAAAGGACTCACCTCTGAGCTCGGCAACAAACTCGGCGACATCACGAACAAAGGCCGGCTGATTCTCTTTTCCCCGATGAGGCACGGGTGCCAGATAAGGCGAATCGGTTTCGACCAGCAACCTGTCTTTGGGGATTTTACGGATAACACTTCTTAGCTCAGCGGCATTTTTAAAGCTGACGATACCGGAAACCGAAATATAAAAGCCCAGATCCATAGCCGCCTTGGCCATTTCCCAGTTCTCGGTAAAGCAGTGCAGTACCCCGCCGCACTGTTCGGCGCCACCGTTCTTCAGTATGGCTATGGTGTCTTCTCTGGCATCCCGGGTGTGAACAATCAAAGGCTTGGCCACTTCTCTGGCCAGTGCCACTTGCTGCTCAAAGCATTGTTGCTGCAAGGCCTTGGTATCATCGGCATAGAAATAATCCAGCCCTGTCTCGCCAATGGCCACGACTTTCGGGTCGGCGGCATAACGCTTGAGTTCATTGAGATCCAATCCCTCTTTCACATCCAAAGGATGCACCCCGGATGACAGGAACACCTGCTCAAACCCGGCGACTTTGGCCTTCATCTCTGCAAAACCTTTTTGCCGGACATTGACACAAAGAAAATAGTCTACCCCCCGAGCCTTGGCGGCATCGAGCAACTGACTGAGGCTTTCGGGATCCGGCGCGGCTTTGAGGCGATCGAGATGGCAATGGGAATCAACTAACACTTGGAAATCCACCCACAATTGAAAAGGACGGCAAGGATAGCGCCCTACATAGTGCAGGTCAAATCACCCGAGGCCAGCTCTCTGGAGAGGAGTTTTTCGATATGATGCTTGTGGGATTCGGGATCCGAGAGAATTTTAACCCCTATACCGGCCGGGCGTCCTCCGGAAGCACCGAGCGGGTTGATCCACACCACGACCCCCTGAAACTCATTGACATGAGTCGAGCCCGGCAAACGATAACCTATCTGTATCTCCTGACCGAGGAAATGTCCCTCGGTAGTTGCCACAAACAGGCCCGCTGGCTGAATAAAAGGCATGTAAGCACGATACAACTGGTGCAGGGTGTCAAAATTCACTGTCAGATCGACCATAGGATACTTTTTAAGTTTTCAGTCTCTTATATTCTAAGACATAATTCTGGCAAAGCGCCAAGTAGTTGACACTCGGCATCTGGCTCAGACGATTACAGGTATCCATCACCTTGGCAGCCAGGGTCGCTATTCGCGCCCGCAGCAAGGGGTCCTCCCCTTCGGTGGTTAACAGCTCTCTATGTAACACCAAGTATAAAACTCTAAGTACATCAGAGATTTGTTCTTCACCCACTGTTAACAAACTAGCACACAGATGGCCCGTTAACAAACTGGCGCGCCAATCGCGGCGATAATCCAATAAGGTCTGGTATCTGTCAGACTGCAAAACCTCTGCCAACTTTAGCGGCCCGCCGACGACGGGCAAACACCAGGTAACATCGGCCGGCAGCGGCAATTGCTGCGCCAGCCAGGACTGAATGGCACTATTGTCCGGCAGTTTTACCTGCACTCTCTGACAACGACTGGATATGGTCGGCAGCAGCCCGGCGGTGCTGTCGGTCTGTAGAATAATCAGCGTCCCCTGCCCCGGCTCTTCCAGGGTTTTCAGCAGGGCATTGGCCGCAGCTTGATTGAGGCGCTCACTTTGGGCGATAAGCGCCACGCGCCGCCCACCTTGCTGCGCCGTGGAGGTGAGGTCCTGACAAAGCGCCCGCACCTGATCCACTTTTATCTGTTTACCATCGGCTTCGAGAAGATGAAAATCGGGATGGTTACCGGCGAGCACCAGCTGGCAGCTCTTGCAATGACCGCACTCTCCCCGAGCTGAGGGTTCGCTGCACAGGGCCGCCGCAGCTATCTCTTCGGCTAGCTTCATGCCGCCATAGCCTTGGGAAAGCCCCAGCAGTAACGCATGAGGCATCTGAGCCGAGTGCAGTTGCTGCATAAAACGGGCTTTGGCGTCACTCAACCAAGGCATGTCCATCTTCATCACTCCTTATGCCGCGTGCTTACCAATCTTTGGTTTGCAACACAGCCAGAATATCTTTATGCACTTCGGCCATGCTCTGACTGGCGTCGATAACCGCGATGCTGTCGTCCTGTTGTGCCAGGCTCAGATAGGTGGCACGGGTGCGTTCAAAGAAGGCCAGTTCCTGCTGCTCGATTCGATCCAGCTCACCACGGTTGGCGGCGCGGGTTAGCCCAAGGCTTGGCTCTATGTCGAGATACAGGGTCAAGTCTGGTTTAAAGTCCCCAAGGGTGGCGGCGCTGACCGCGCTGACCAAGGGCATCAACCCCCGACCACCACCCTGATAAGCCAGGGACGACAGGTTGTGTCTGTCGCCGAGCACCCAACTGCCCTCGGCCAGCGCCGGCTTGATCACTCGGGCCACCAGCTGCGCCCTGGCGGCATATAGCAGCAGGCATTCAGATTCATCACACAGAGGGTCGCTTGCATCTGCCACCTTCACCAAGTCGCGGATCTTCTCCGCCAACGGGGTACCACCCGGCTCACGGGTACAGACAGGTGCCTTGCCGGTATGTTTTTCGATAAAGTCTCGTACCAATGCGATGGCACTGGACTTACCGGCGCCTTCCAGGCCCTCGATAACGATAAATTTTGCAGTGGCTTTTTGTGGCATTATCTCTTTCTCTGATACTGGTTCACGGCGCGGTTATGTTCGGCCAGTGTACGGGAAAATACATGACTGCCGTCATTGCGGGAAACGAAGTAGAGGTACTCCACGGCTTCCGGGTGTGCGGCCGCCAGCAGGGCTTCCCGCCCGGGCGCGGCAATAGGTGTCGGCGGCAGTCCAAAAATACGGTAGGTGTTAAATGGCGTTTCTTCGCGCAGATCTTTACGGGTGATATTGCCATCAAAGCGCTCACCCATGCCGTAAATGACTGTGGGATCTGTCTGCAAGCGCATGCGTTTTTTCAAGCGATTAACAAATACTGCCGCTATCTTGCCGCGCTCCTCTGCCAGGCCGGTTTCCTTTTCTATGATGGAGGCCAGGATCAAGAGTTCATAGGGACTCTTGAGCGGAATGCTCTGATCCCGCTGCTGCCAGATACTCTCCAGTTGTTGCTGCATCTTGATAAAGCTTTGGGTCAACAACGTATTGAGCTCAGTGCCGGCACGATACTGATAGGTATCCGGGAAAAACTTGCCTTCAGGCAAGCCGCTGCTATCCCCTTGGGCTTCGAGCACATCGATAAACGGCTTGTCGCTGACCTTGAGATGCGCCAAGGTCTGCAGATACGCTTGCCACTCGCGAATAGTCTTGCCCTCTACCAGCGTCAGGGTGAATGTCTTCTCGTCACCGGCCACCAGCCGCTCCAGCAAAGACACAGGTGTGTCGCCGGGTTCAATCTGGTAGAGACCGCTGCGAATAGCAGTCATCTGCGGGTAAAGCTTACCCCAGAGCTTCCAGTGCCAGTCAAACTCCAACAGCTGCTGATTTTGCAGCTCTTGCCCCAACTGGTAAAAGGAGGTGCCTCGTTTCAGCAACAGCTCTCTGGGTTCATCCAGTTTCAGCTTGGTGGCCGCAAAGCGGTTGAGTTCGTTGTAACCCCAAAAACCGACGCCCAGCGCCAGAGTCATCAGGGTAAATACAAAGGCCAGGGCCGCAACTAAGCATTTTTTCATAATTGGATAGCAAGTGCCTTGCGAAGAGGTGTGCTGCCGGGCCAGAGTTCAAAGCTGCGCTGATCCACAGCAATAACATCGACCAAACCCAACAGGCTGTTACTGATAAAGAGGTGCCGCGCCCGTTGCAGCATCTCTGTTTTGATAGGGCACAGCTGCACGTCAATGCCCTGGTCGAGCAAGGCCACGATCAACTGCTGTCGCATCACTCCGGAGACACCGCAGTAATTCATGGCCGGTGAATACGCCGTCAGTTTACCTTGTTCATTAGGTAATAGCAGAAACAGATTGGCCATCGAGGACTCGAGCAGTAAATCGTCGCAATCCAGTACCAACCAATCATCAAAGCCTTCAGGCAATGGCTGCGCCTTGATAAGCACCTGTTCCAGACGGTTGAGATGTTTAATACCGGCAAGCCTAGGCTGTTTGCCAAGCCGGATGGCCGAGGTCTTGAGGGCAATCCCTTTTTGCTGCCAATCTGGGTAATGCGCCGGCAATGGCGCCAGGCTGATGACTTCGGTGATTAAAGCGTCTGCCGGCGGCGTATAACCACGGCCGCCCTCTCCCCGGGTGAGCTGCAACTTAAGGCAGCTATGGGGATTGGCGACGGCGATGCGCTTGAGGCTTAAGTGCAAGGCATCCGATGCCTGCCAGACAAAACCCAAGCGCAGCGCTCCCTGAGTCAAGCGGGCAAGATGCTCGGTCAGAAAGGCTATCTGTCCCTTACCATCCACCGCCATGGTTGCAAACAGGCCATCACCATAGGTAAAGCCCCGATCGCGAACGCAGACGCTATCCTGCTCTTTGCCCTGAACCCAGACGCCTGTCATGCGCAGCCCAGGGCTCAGTCCTGGCTGATCCGACTGGCGACCGCGTCCTGCTGATCGCGATACTTGGCATTCTTGCGGGTGTTGTAGGGTCTGGCCACAGGGCGGGCCAGACGCTCAAAGTTCAGTGCCCCTATGGTCATCATGGGACGAAGTGCCAGCGGTAATTTACCACTGTTGTAAAACTCGAGCACAATCCGCCCCTGCCAGCCCGGATCGATACGATGCGCGGTCACGTGCACCATCAAGCCCAGACGTGCCAGTGATGAGCGGCCATCGAGCCAGCCGACTATGTCGGAAGGCAGATGAACACTCTCATAGGTCACCGCCAGCGCCAGCTCGCCCGGATGCAGAAAGAAGGCTTCGCCATCGGCAATATCTATCTGCTCGCTCATCACTCTATCCAGTGCGGCCTGCACTTCGGCCTTGGGGCCACTGAGATCTATATAAGGCGCAGTGTGATCCTTGAACACCCGAAACTGGTTACCCAGACGCACATCAACACTCACGCCACTGATGGCCTCTATGCCGGGACGGGGATCTATGACTATGCTGCCCTCGTCCAGACATTGTTCAATCTCGATATCAGTTAATCGCATCTCGCCTTATAGCTCCCTGGATATTTGTAGTTATTTCGCCAGCAAATGCTGGATTCTGGCCTTGAGAATATCGGTGGCAATCCGGTTCTTGCCGCCCCTTGGCACTATGATGTCGGCATACTGCTTTGAGGGTTCGATAAACTGCAGAAACATGGGTCTTACCGTTTTCTGATACTGGCTGATCACTGACTCCATGGTGCGGCCACGCTCGGCCACATCACGGGTCAGACGCCGCAGCAGACAGATATCCAGCGGCGTGTCCATAAACACGCTGGCATCCATCAGTTCACGCAGCTTAGGGTCGGTCAGCAGCAAAATACCTTCGAGAATAATGACCTTTTTAGGGGTCATCTTCAAGGTATCACTGGTGCGGGTATGCTCGGCGTAGCTATAGCAGGGAATATCCACTGCTTGCCCCTGCTTGAGCGCTACCAGGTGAGTACCGAGCAGTTCATGGTCCAACGCCTTGGGATGGTCATAGTTGGTCTTGACCCTCTCGTCCATGGACATATGGCTCTGATCCCGATAGTAGGCATCTTCGTTGATAACCCCTATCTGATCTGTCCCTAAGTCTCGGCATAGCTCTTCAAATATGGTCTTGGCGATCAAACTTTTACCTGACGCCGAAGCCCCTGCTATCCCGATAACGACACACTGTGGCGAATTCATGCTGCTAAAACCTTACTCATCATCTGCTATTGCGATTGAAATACTGCTGTGATTCTTTTGTTTTGCCAGTTGGGCACCCACACGGCGGGCGATATCTCGGTAAATGGCGGCGACTTCACCCTCAGGCGCGGCCACCACAGTCGGCTCACCGTTATCCATATCCTCACGGATATTGATATGCAGAGGTAAGGCGCCCAGCAAAGGCACTTGATAGCGTTCGGCTATCTTGCTGCCGCCGTGAGTACCGAAAGGATGCTCTTTATGGCCACAGGCAGGACAGAGATGGAAGCTCATGTTCTCCACAATACCCACGACTGGGATGTTCACCTTCTGGAACATGGTGATGCCTTTCTTGGCATCGGCCAGGGCGATATCCTGAGGCGTAGTGACTATCACGGCGCCGCTGACAGGCACTTTTTGTGACAGGGTCAGTTGGATATCCCCCGTGCCAGGAGGCATGTCAATCATCAGGTAATCCAGCTCAGGCCACTGGGTTTCGTTGAGCAGTTGCGCCAAAGCGCCGGCGGCCATGGGGCCACGCCATACCGCGGCCTGATCGTCGGTCAGCATGAAACCTATGCTCTGGGCGCTGATACCGTGAGCCGTGGCGGCTGTCATATGTACGCCATCAGGGGAAACGGGTCTGAATGTCGGGATCCCCAGCATCAGAGGAATGGAAGGGCCATAGATATCGGCATCCAGAATACCCACCCGGGCGCCTTCGGCCGCCAGGGCCAAGGCCAGGTTAACCGCTGTGGTTGACTTGCCCACGCCGCCCTTGCCGGAAGCAACGGCAATCACCTGCTTCACATTGGGAATAGGCGCAATATTGCCTAGCGCCGAGTAACTGAAAGGCTCAAAGCCAATCTCACACTCCACCTCGTCGATGGCATCGAGCTTGGACAATTCATTGGTCAGCGCGATCACTGTGTCGCGATATTGGGTCTGACAAGGATATGGATACAAGATGGTCAGCAGCAGCCTTTTACCATCCAAATCCAACTTACGAATACAACCGGCATCGACTAAACCCTGGGCCAGGTATGGATCCTGAAACGCATTGAGAATGGCAAGAACCGGACCGAGCAGATCGTCACTGAGACGATAGTCCTGAGAAGCAGAAGACAAAACGCAATCCCCTTTTGATAAATTTGGCCAAGTGTATCAGATAATGCCGTAAATATTAGAGTAGAATTAACACACTCATGTCAGGTTTTGATGAAAAAGCCAGATTAATCGGTTAGTATCTATGCCATTCTTTCAGGGCCTAGATTTAACAGAGAAAAGATGGCAACTACACAACGTAAAATCCTTGTTACCAGCGCGCTTCCATATGCCAACGGTCCCATTCACCTGGGCCACATGCTCGAGTACATACAGACAGATATCTGGTCCCGCTTCCAAAAACTCCGTGGCCATGAGTGCCATTATATCTGTGCCGATGATGCCCACGGTACACCTATCATGCTCAAGGCTCAGCAGATGGGGATCCAACCCGAAGAGATGATCGCCAAGGTCAATCAAGAGCATCAGCAGGATTTTGCCGAGTTCAATATTGCCTTTGACAATTATCACAGCACCCACAGCGAAGAGAACCGTCAGCTGGCCAGTGAGATCTACCTCAAACTGCGCGACAACGGTTATATCAAGAGCAAGACTATTTCCCAGCTGTTCGATCCGGAAAAGTCCATGTTCCTACCGGACAGATTCGTCAAGGGCACCTGCCCCAAGTGTAAGTCTGAAGACCAATACGGCGACAACTGTGACGCCTGTGGCGCCACCTACAGCCCAACCGAGCTGATCAATCCGCGCTCGGCGGTCTCCGGTGCCACACCTGTCATGAAAGAGACAGAGCACTTCTTCTTCGATCTGCCCGCCTTTGAAACCATGCTCAAAGAGTGGACCCATTCAGGTTCACTGCAGAGTGAAATGGCCAACAAACTGGATGAATGGTTCGAGCAAGGCCTGCAGCAGTGGGATATCACCCGTGATGCCCCCTACTTTGGCTTTGAAATCCCCGATGCGCCGGGCAAATACTTCTATGTTTGGCTCGATGCACCTGTGGGCTACATGGGTTCATTCAAGAACCTCTGCGACAAGCGCCCGGAGCTGAACTTTGACGAGTTCTGGAATGTCGACTCAAAGGCCGAGGTGTATCACTTCATCGGCAAAGACATTGTCTATTTCCACAGCCTATTTTGGCCAGCCATGCTCAAAGGCGCCGGCTACCGTCAGCCAAGCAGTGTCTATGCCCACGGCTATGTCACTGTCAACGGCGCCAAGATGTCCAAGTCCAAGGGCACCTTTATCAAGGCCCGTACTTACCTGGATCATCTGGATCCCGAGTATCTACGCTACTACTACGCCGCCAAGCTCTCCAGCCGCATTGACGATCTGGACCTGAACCTGGAAGACTTTGCCGCCAGAGTCAACTCAGATCTGGTCGGTAAGCTGGTTAACCTGGCGAGCCGTACCGCCGGCTTTATCGTCAAGCGTTTTGACGCCAAACTGGCTAAAGTAGAAGACAACTGCCTGGCCGAGTCCTTCCTGGCCAAACAGGAACTGATCGCCGAGCTGTATGAAGGCCGCGAATACGGCAAGGCGATGCGTGAAATCATGGCGCTGGCCGATGTCGCCAACGCTTACGTTGCCGATGAAGCTCCTTGGCAGTTGGTGAAAAACGAAGAAACCCTGGCCCGCGCCCATCAGGTATGCTCAGTGGCGCTGAATTTATTCCGTATTCTGGTGACTTATCTCAAGCCGGTACTGCCACGTTTGGCCGCCGATGTTGAAGCCTTCCTCAAGCTGGAACTCAGCTGGAGCGGCTTGGCACTGGATATGGCCGGTCACCAAATCAACCCGTTCAAGCCCATGATGCAACGCATCGAGCTCGATAAGGTGAATGCCATGGTGGAAGCCTCCAAGGAAAGCCTCAAGGCAACCGAGGATACGCCCAAGGCCAGCGGCCCATTGGCAGATGACCCTATCAGCCCAACCATAGAGTTTGACGACTTTGCCAAGCTGGATCTGCGGATTGCATTGATCAAGAAGGCCGAGCATGTGCCTGAAGCCAACAAGCTACTGAAATTACAGCTGGATCTCGGCGGCGAAACCCGTCAGGTATTTGCCGGTATCAAGTCGGCTTATGCCCCGGAAGATCTCGAAGGCAAACTGACAGTAATGGTGGCCAACCTGGCTCCTCGCAAGATGCGCTTTGGCTTGTCTGAAGGTATGGTGCTGGCCGCGGGCCCGGGTGGCAAGGATCTCTGGGTTCTCGAGCCCCATGAAGGCGCTCAACCCGGAATGAGAGTCAAATAAGACTCTTGTAGCATCTATCCCATATCAAAAAGGCCGCAATCGCGGCCTTTTTCCTATTCCCTTGATAGTTATACCGGATTGGGAATATCAATGAACTCGTGCTCCAGCTCAAACTCCCGTGCCAGATGCTCCCCCAGCGCCTTGATGCCAAACCGCTCGGTGGCATGGTGACCGGCGCCGAAATAATGGATCCCCTGCTCGACCGCGCTGTGAAAGGTACGCTCTGAGGCTTCACCGCTGATAAAGGCATCTACCCCCAAGGCCGCTGCGGCATCGATATAATCCTGGGCGCCGCCCGTACACCAGGCCAGTTTTTGTATGTTTCTTTCACCGCCATCCAGATGCAGAGGCGCCTGCCCCAAACGCTGCTCAAGCAAGGCACTCAAGTCTTTGGCTGTCATGGGTGAGTCAAGCACTCCTTGCCAAAGCAAACCCTGGGCGACGGTTTCTACCGCCTCCGGCTCAATGACCCCAAGCACCCGGCCCAATTCGGCGTTATTGCCAAGCATCGGATGGGCATCAAGCGGCAAGTGATAGCCGAACAGGTTAATGTCGTTAAGCAGCAAGCTCTTGATCCTGCGCTGTTTCATTCCGGTCAACACTTCGGGCTCATTCTTCCAGAAGAAACCATGGTGCACCAATAGGGCATCGGCTCCGGCTTCAACAGCCCGGTCAATCAATGCCTGACAAGCGGTTACACCTGTGACTATTTTGCGAATTTCGGCCTTGCCCTCGACCTGCAGACCGTTGGGGGCATAATCACGAAACTTGTCCAGTTGTAAAAACTCGCCCAGATATTGTCTGAGTTCCTCTCTTTTCATAGGGTTCCCTGTCGATTCAGTTGCAGATATATGGCGCCATTCTAGCACAGCGAGCCCAAGGATTGAGGTCACAACATTTAAGCCTAATTGCCGGTTTCAGCGCCCAAAGCGGCCAAAAGCTGCGCCCTTGGGCACAAGTTTGCTGCTTTTTGGCCGGCAAATTGGACATTTCCGGCCTTTGACTTATAAAATTATCGCAAACCTTCAAGTAACTCTAAAAATAAACAGGTTATGATTATGGCAAAACTGACCAAAGAAGAAGTTATCAGCACACTGCAGCAAGCTCTCAGTGAACAACAGGGCAAAGCAGTGACCATTGAACAAAATGGCAGCTGGTACAAAATCGATGGCGGTAAATCACTTCGTTTCGCTGAACTGGAACAGATGTTGGCAGATAGCACCAAACCGGCCAAGGCTGAAGCCAAGCAGGAAAAACCCAAGGCGGCCAAGCCTGCAGCAAAGCCAGCCTCAAAGGCAAAACCCAAACAGGTTGCGCCTGCCAAAGCCGGTAGCCAGGGGGGCAAGACCCCCAAAGAG
This sequence comes from Shewanella sp. YQ_9, assembly GCF_043103185.1. Classification (NCBI taxonomy): domain Bacteria; kingdom Pseudomonadati; phylum Pseudomonadota; class Gammaproteobacteria; order Alteromonadales; family Shewanellaceae; genus Shewanella; species Shewanella sp. YQ_9. Next base: position 5,803 of record NZ_JBICJO010000042.1, on the reverse strand, counting down.
CTGTGGCGTGAAAAACTGGCAGCCGGTAATCACAAACTGCCTCGCGGTTTTTAATTACTCCATCCAAAACAAAGGCGCCCAATGGCGCCTTTGTTTTATCTATTATTGGTTCAAAGCTTACATAGTCAATTCACATAGCCAGGTCGACCCGGACACTGCCCTGCAGATAAACCACCCGCACTTCATCGCCTACCTTGAAAGTCATGCCGGGATCTTCATCCTGTATGATCATCACCTGGGTTTCATCTTCCTGGCGTATCATCAACTCCACCAACTTGAGTTCACGATAGTAACTGCTGTCACCATATTGATGACCAATGCCTGCGCCGAGCAGAGCACCCAGTACAGTCGCCACATCCTGACCACTACCGCCACCGAACTGATGACCAATCACGCCACCGAGCAAGGCACCACCGAAGGTTTTCCAGCCGCGATTTCTGTCTTCCATCAGCTGTTTCTCGGTGATTTTTCGTACCGACTCCACCTGACCGTAGAGCACTTTTTCAACCGGCTGAGCCTGGTTTCTGTCATAACCGGCATAGAGGGTATGAGTTCCCGCTGCGAGGGACAATGAGAGCAGCAGCATTGCATTCAGTATCAGTTTCCACATAGCTGTTTTTCCGCTAACTTATAAGAAGGCCCTGAGCAGAATCATACGCAATTGTGAACCTACTGTCTTTCTTAAATCATGAGTTGGATCCTTTCCCGTCGCCTGAGCTGGCGTTGACGGATCCCAACGGCCTATTGGCCATTGGCGGCGACCTGCATCCCAGGCGGTTACTCAACGCCTATTACGAGGGCATTTTCCCCTGGTTCAATACCCATGACCCCATTCTCTGGTGGTCTCCGGATCCCCGCGCCGTCTTTGTTCCTGGCAGCATCAATATCTCCCGTAGTCTACGCAAGTATTTGAAAAAACAGGATTGGACTTTCAGCATCGACCGAGCCTTTGCCGATGTGATGGCCGGTTGCGCCATGCCGCGAAAAGATCAGCCCGGCACCTGGATAACCGGAGAGATACGTCTGGCCTACCAGGAGCTGCACCACCTGGGTCATGCCCACTCCTTCGAGGTCTGGGACAATGGTCGCCTGATAGGTGGCCTGTATGGCCTGGCCGTGGGTCAGGTGTTCTGTGGCGAGTCCATGTTCCACCGTAAAACCAACGCCTCCAAGGCGGCCTTTATCGCCCTGCACCAATATGCACTCAAGCAGGGTTTCAGGCTTATCGATGCCCAGGTGATGAATCCGCACCTTGAGAGCCTCGGAGCCAAAAGTTTAAAGCGTAAAGATTTTCTCGCACTCTTGAAACAATTCAGGGACGGTAGTCTTGCCAGGGATTGCTGGCAAACCGACGAGGTCAAACTTGAACTCTGATAACCATGCCATTGCCATAGGCCTCAGCCAACCCTTTGCCTGCAGCTACCTGAGCGGACAACAGGAGCAGTTATTGGTGATCCAGGAAGATGAGCTGGACTTGTCACTGTTTGAGCGCCTGTTGGCACTGGGGTTTCGCCGCAGTGGCAGCGCCATCTACAAGCCCCGTTGTCCCCACTGCAACGCTTGTCAGCCCATCCGAGTTCCCCTGGATGAATTTCGCCTGTCCAAAAGACAAAAACGCACCCTGGCCAAAAACCGTGACCTGCACTTTAGGATTGTGACCGAGGAAACCCCGGCTCACTATCCCCTCTATGAGCGTTATATCTGTGCCCGCCACAGTGACGGCCCCATGTATCCTCCGAGCGAAGAGCAGTACCGTCATTTTCTCGCCTGTGAGTGGCTCAGCCCGGTGTTTATCGAACTTTGGCATGGTCAGCGACTGGTTGCCGTGGCGGTGACAGATCTCCTGCCCCAGAGCCTGTCAGCCATCTACAGCTACTTTGACCCGGACTACAGCGACCGCTCCCTCGGGATCTTACTGGTACTGCTGCAATGCCGCCTGGGCAAATTGATGTCGAAATCGTTTCTCTATTTGGGATATCAAATAGATAACCACGACAAAATGGGTTACAAGCGACTCTACCGCCCCTATGAGATCCTCGGCGTTCAGGGCTGGCAGAAAAGCGACAATCACTGAGGCCTCCCCTTTACAGCCGCTGTAATTTGCGGCATGATACGGCGGTTTTTTACATTCGAGGCTAACGGGATAACTGATTAATGGCGAAAGAAGACAACATTGAGATGCAAGGGACTATCCTTGAAACCTTGCCAAATACAATGTTTCGGGTTGAACTGGAAAACGGTCACGTTGTGACTGCTCACATTTCCGGTAAAATGCGTAAAAACTACATCCGAATCCTGACCGGTGACAAGGTCACTGTGCAGCTGACTCCATACGACTTGAGCAAAGGCCGCATCGTCTTCCGCTCACGCTAAGATCCCAGTTATTTCTCAAAAGCCGGCTGTGCCGGTTTTTTTGCTGGTGAGCCCATGGGGGCGACCCACTGCGCAGCAGGCGCACCTGGCCTGCCGTTGTCTATCCAGGCATCAATGTGTCGGATAAGGGTCAGGATTCAGAATAAAAATGGCTGCCAGTGGCAGCCATTTTTTTGTTTCGACTTAGCTTCTCAGGAGATCTTCTCCGGCGCTTCCGTGTTGATTTCCAGTTCGCCATCTTTGACATCCACATGGGCGATGCCACCGGACTCAAGTTTACCAAACAGGATTTCATCGGCCAGCGGCCGTTTCAGCAGATCCTTGACCACTCTGGCCATAGGTCTGGCCCCCATGGTCTTGTCGTAACCCTTCTCGGCCAGCAAGGTTCTGGCTTCATCACTGACTTCCAGCGTCACCCCTTTCTGATCCAACTGTGCCTGCAGCTCGACCAGGAACTTGTCCACCACCTTGGCGATAATGGTCATATCCAGATGGTTGAACCAGATAATGGAGTCGAGTCGGTTGCGAAACTCGGGCGAGAACACCTTATTGATCTCCGACATCGCATCCTGGCTGTGATCCTGCTGTTTGAAGCCAATGGACTTACGCACAGTTTCCTGCACCCCGGCGTTGGTGGTCATCACCAGGGTCACGTTGCGGAAATCCGCCTTGCGCCCATTGTTATCGGTCAAAGTACCGTGATCCATTACCTGCAGCAGCAGGTTATAGATATCCGGATGCGCCTTTTCGATTTCATCGAGCAGCACCACACAGTGAGGCGTCTTGATCACGGCATCGGTCAGCAAACCACCCTGATCGTAGCCGACATAACCCGGAGGTGCGCCAATCAAACGCGACACAGTATGGCTTTCCATATATTCGGACATATCGAAGCGGATAAGCTTGAGCCCGAGGCAAGCCGCCAACTGATTGGTCACCTCTGTCTTACCCACCCCGGTTGGGCCGGCAAACAGGAAGCTCCCCACAGGTTTGTTTTCATTGCCAAGACCACTGCGTGCCAGCCGAATCGCCGCGCTGAGACTCTCTATCGCCTTGTCCTGACCGAACACCACCATCTTCAGGTTGCGTTCCAGGTTTTTCAGCAAGTCCTTCTCGGAAGAAGTCACTGTTTTTTCCGGGATCCTGGCCATCTTGGCGATAATGGTTTCAATCTCGCTCTGACCCACGGTTTTCTTGCGTTTGCTCTGTGGCATCATCGCCATCCGCGCCCCCGCTTCGTCGATCACATCGATGGCCTTGTCCGGCAGATGTCTGTCGTTGATATGCTTATCCGACAGGCTGGCAGCGCTGGCCAAGGCCGCCAGGGTATAACGCACCCCATGATGTTCTTCATAACGGCTCTTGAGCCCCTGAAGTATCTTGGTGGTTTCGGCCACCGAAGGCTCGTGAATGTCCACCTTCTGGAAGCGCCGCGCCAGTGCCCTGTCCTTCTCAAAAATACTTTGATATTCCTGAAAAGTAGTGGAGCCCATACAGCGCAAATTACCGCTGGAGAGCAAGGGCTTGAGCAGGTTGGATGCATCCATCACCCCACCGGATGCCGCGCCGGCACCGATAATAGTGTGAATTTCATCGATGAACAGAATCGCATTCTGATCCGCTGTTAACTCCTTGAGCAGGCTCTTGAAGCGTTTCTCGAAGTCGCCGCGATACTTGGTGCCGGCCAACAGCGCACCGAGATCCAGAGAGTAGACGGTCGCTTCGCTTATCACCTCAGGCACAGACTCATTGACTATCCGATAGGCCAAACCTTCGGCGATGGCGGTCTTTCCGACGCCGGCCTCGCCCACCAGCAGCGGGTTATTCTTGCGGCGACGGCAAAGAATTTGAATCGAGCGTTCAATTTCGTTATCGCGGCCGATAAGCGGATCTATCTTGCCCTGCTTGGCCATCTCATTGAGATTACTGGCAAACTGAGCCAGCATACTGCGCTCTTCTGTGGCTTCGGATTGATCTTCCAGGCTTTCCTGCGACCCCGGAGCATCGGCCTCATCGTTCTTGGCAAAGCCGTGAGAAATATAATTCACCACATCCAGGCGGGTAATATCGTAACGACGCAGCAGATAAACCGCCTGGGACTCCTGCTCACTGAAAATGGCTACCAGCACGTTGGCGCCGGTCACCTCATTGCGGCCTGACGACTGCACATGAAACACTGCCCGTTGCAGCACCCGCTGGAAACCCAGTGTCGGCTGAGTCTCACGTTCATCATCGGGATCGCTGATAATGGGTGTGGTCTGGGTAATAAAGTTGGCGACCTCCTCCTTGAGTCGGTCGATATTGGCGCCACAGGCGAGCAAGGCATCCCTTGCGGCGGGGTTATCGGTCAGCGCCAGCAGTAGGTGCTCAACCGTCATATATTCGTGACGGGCATCTCTGGCTTGTTGGAATGCCAGGTTCAAGGTCACTTCAAGATCTTTGTTCAGCATACGCACCCCCTAAAAACTACAGAGACAGGCTGGTTAAGCTTCCTCTAACGAACACAGTAACGGATGTTGGTTTTGTCTTGCAAACTGATTCACCTGAACCACTTTGGTTTCGGCTATCCCGAACGGGTAAACGCCGCAAACCGCTTTTCCCTGATGATGTATGGTCAACATAATGTCTGTGGCTTCCTGTTCATTCTTGCGAAAGAACAGCTGCAGTACCTCCACAACAAAGTCCATTGGGGTATAGTCATCGTTGTTCAGAATCACTTTATACATTGGAGGTGGTTGCAATTCCTGCTCAACCCCTTCCTCCACACGTTCTATCTGTCCAGTCTTACCCATGATTCAATATTAGCCTCTCAACTTGGCTTCTACCAACACTATGCCCGGCCATGTCTCAAAGTACCGCTTGGCGGGCCCTGGGCGGTATTGCCCTTTATCACACTATACTCTGGCGCGGCGGCGCTTGTCTAAGGCGTTTCTAACTCATGCTTATTTTTCAATCGGTTAAAACGTATACGCCGAGAATAAGCCTAAGATGTTCCAGGTAGGCATTACCGATAAAGTGCCACCATGGCAAAACCGTATACGCACAGTAACAAATACAATGTTGTTTTTTTGTTAACTTAAGCTTGACATCCAGCAACACTGCTTACATTCTGTTATCTGAGCGCCTGCTAAAGCGCTCAAAAGTTTTACTATCTTACTGGGAAGCAGACAATAGAAGGAAGTGGAAGTATGGCAAGCGGAACTGTTAAATGGTTCAACAACGCCAAAGGATTCGGGTTTATCTGCCCTGATGAAGGTGGTGAGGATGTTTTTGCGCACTATTCAACCATTGAAATGGAAGGCTACAGAACTCTAAAAGCAGGCCAACCTGTTGAATTTCAAGTTGAGAAGGGCCCAAAAGGTATGCATGCCTCGGCTATCTCTCCAGTTAAATAACCGGGTGAACAGAGATGAAAAAAGGCGGGGTTATC
>NZ_JBICJO010000041.1:0-1120 GCF_043103185.1 Shewanella sp. YQ_9 | reverse complement strand
GTTTCCGTTTGCTGTTGTAAAACATTTCGATGTAATCAAATACATCACTTCTGGCTTCTTCACGACTTGTGTAGATTTTACGTTTGATCCGCTCACGCTTCAGCAACTGGAAAAAGCTTTCTGCTACAGCGTTATCATGGCAATTTCCTCGTCTGCTCATACTACCTTGTAGACCGTGTGCTTTTAAAAATGCTTGCCAGTCATGGCTGGTATATTGGCTACCTTGATCGGAGTGCACCATAACTTGTTTAGTTGGCTGACGTCGCCACACAGCCATTAACAGCGCGTTCAGGACAATGTCTTTGCTGATTTGGAACTGCATCGACCAACCAACAACCCGACGGGAAAACAAATCCACCACGACCGCCAGATATAACCAGCCCTCATGTGTGCGAATATAGGTGATATCTGTTACCCACGCTTCGTCAGGTGTGGTCGGATTGAACTGGCGCTGTAAGCGATTAGGCACAACAACATGGCTTTCGCCCCTGCGTACTCGGGGCTTTCGATAACCAACCTGTGCTTTAAGTCCTTCAGATTGCATCAAGCGGAAAACCCGGTTAATGCCACAGCACTCACCCGTATCGCGTAAGTCAGAGTGGATTTTGCGGTACCCATACACACAACCTGACTCCAGCCAGAACTGCTTGATTAACCCAGTAAGTCGACGATTAGCTCTGTCACGAACAGAGTGAGGTTGTTTGCTCCAGGCATAATAACCGCTTGGATGAACATCCAGCATGTCGCACAGCCAACGTACTGGCCAGCTGCCACGGTGATCCTTGATAAAGGCGTACCTCAGTCGGATAGCTTTGCGAAGTACGCCGCGGCTTTTTTTAGAATATCGCGTTCTTCGGTCGCCCGCTTCAGCTCCTTTTGTAGGCGTTTTATTTCTGCCTGCGCCTCCGACAGGTCATTATGCTGCTTGTTATCGGGGCCGTACTTTTTTACCCAGGCATACAGGCTATGGGTGGTGATATCTAAGCGATGTGCAACATCTGCAATGGAATGACCGCGGTCAACAACCTGTCTGACCGCTTCAATTTTGAACTCTTCAGGGTAACGTTTACCACTCATAAACACCTCTCTTTACAGTCATTTTATCTAACTGTGAGGCGTC
>NZ_JBICJO010000040.1:0-24673 GCF_043103185.1 Shewanella sp. YQ_9 | reverse complement strand
CCACCTGATCCCATCCCGAACTCAGAAGTGAAACGCAATCGCGCCGATGGTAGTGTGGGGTCTCCCCATGTGAGAGTAGGTCATCGCCAGACGCCCAATAAAATGAAAAATCCCCAGCACTTTGTGTTGGGGATTTTTCGTTTTAATTGCATTTTGAAATGTCCACTCTCACATGGGGAAGATAAAGAGTCCGAACGCAGTGAGGCACAATCCCATGTGGAGTAGGGTGAGGTTGTCGCGTTTATCAAACTCAGTTTGATGCGACAAACGAACGCGGAGAGCTTGCTCGAAGCTGGCTATCGCCAGACGGCTAATACCAATTTGATTAATTGTCTGGTCAGGTTTATCCAGTCTCTGGAGCACAGAGATTTAACCCGACCGGTATCATCTAAAGGCACTCGAGGCTTAAGTAGCGAAGGGTTTATCTCGCTTCCAGCGAGCATGACTTTCATGGCAGTCATATACTTCAGCTCGCCGTGGTGCAGTTTCATGTCACAAGCACTCATCAAAATCTGTTGTCATATGCTATCAATCCAAAGGCTTTAAGATGTTACTGGTGGCTTTATGATACAGCTAACTGTCATGGACAGGCTTTTCCTTTATAATTAACAATTTGATGCTTTCATATATTCTTGGTTAAGAATGAGGAATCGAGCTTGCTGACCAAAATTCTGCTGACGGCCTTGGTATTGGTACTGGCGTGGACCATGCTCAAGCGAAGGGCAAGCCCTGAAGTGAGGCAGAAGGAGATTGCCGAGCCTTTGCCCCTGTTCAAACGCTTTCTGGTCCCTGGAGCCGTGGGCGTTACCTTGATACTGGCCTGCGGCTTTTTTGCCTGGCAATGGTTTGATGGTTATCAGGTGGTTTCCGTGACCTTGGTTTCACCCAAGGAGGAGCGGCGGGAAGTTTATCAGGTGCGCAAGAAAGATATCTCAACTAATGAATTGGTTACCGTGGATGGACTTAGGATCCGCCTTTCCAGTGAGGAGCGTTTGATGATAGCCGAGAAAAGTGTTCCCTGACGCCATTGAGCACTTTCCATTAATGGCTTATCAGGTAAACTAGGCACATTTTTTTGCCGGGCATTTCTTTCTACGGCACGGCTATCTTCAGGAGGACCCATGATTACTGCATACACCTATCAGGATCAGCAGCTTAAAATTATTGAGCTGACAATAGAAGACGGTCTTCCGGAGCAAACTCTGTGGTTGGATCTCTACAAGCCGGATGACGATGAGCGGGATTGGTTGAGTCGTTACTCGGTGGAAGAGGTACCCGACGAGGAAGATATCAATGAGATTGAGGCCTCGGCACGTTTCTATCAAAACAAAGACGGCTTGCATATCAACTCTCTGTTTCCGCAGCGGGTTGGCCAGGATGTTCGTGGTGTCAACGTCTCATTCAACCTGCGTAACCGGTTTTTGGTTACCATACGTGAAGAGGATGTCGGTCTTATTCGTTTGCTGCGTAACTATTTGCGCCTCGGACGCATCATGGTGGCCACGCCTCAAGCGCTGTTTATCGAACTCTTTAATCTTAAGGTAGAGTACCTCTCTGACTTGATTGAAGATGTTTACACTGTGCTGGAAAACGTTGGTGAGCAGGTGTTTGAGAGTAATGAACTCGATGATGTGTTCAAGCTGATCACTTTGCAGGAAGACTCCAACGGCAAGATACGTTTGAGTCTGCTCGATACCCAAAGGTCTCTGCGTTACATACAGAAGTATTACCGTAAAGAACTGGCCGAAGATGAGCTCAAGGAGATCCGCGAGATGTTGTCGGACATCGAATCTCTTATGCCTCACAGTCAGTTTATCTTCGACAAACTCAACTTCTTATTGGATGCTGCCATGGGTTTCAGTGGCTTGCAGCAAAACAAGATCATTAAAATCTTCTCGGTTGCGGCCGTGGTCTTTCTGCCGCCAACCCTGATTGCCAGTAGCTACGGGATGAACTTCAGAGAGATGCCTGAGCTTGAGTGGTACTTCGGTTACCCTATGGCGCTGGTGATGATGTTGGCCAGTGCGGCAGGCACTTACCTGTTTTTCCGCCGCAAAGGTTGGCTGTAACGTTGTAAGGGCTTTAGCAACTTGGTTACAGGGGCTTGCGCCTTAATGGTATCACCTGAGCCTTGTGATCTCTGTACTGGTCCGGTGCTTCCAACACGCTCGCCAACGCGGCGAACTTGTGGCGCATAATGCGGATGCTGACCAGGCATCTGTGATAGGGGTTATTGCAGCGTGCCAGACTCTGCTGCAGGTGGTGTTTAATGGTTCTGAGCTGGTCCTGGTTGGAGTCGGAACCATTGATCAACTCATCACTCAAACGCTCCTGTAGCTTGTCCAATTCTTCAGGCTGGTTTTGAGCCAGCCACATCAAGGTGTCAAAATCCGGTAGTTCTGTCATTGCCGGCCTCCGCCTGTGAGGGGTGAGCCTGGTTTCAGGCTACCCAAATCCAGGTTGCAACAACAAGATTAGTTCAGTCTAACTATGATGGCGATAATGACTTTGGTTATATAGGCCGAAGGGCTCAGCCTTTGCTTTCGCTGCCGAAGTAATAGCTGACCCGTTCTCTGGGATTGAGATACTTGAAGATTTTCTCCGGCAGGGCCGCCGGTGGCAGGCAGCGCACAATAGAAAGGCCTTCTGCTTCCAAGTCGATAATCGGTGCCTGATCTTTGGGCACCAGAGCGTCATATACCAGAATTCGTGGCAGCAGTAGCTTATCCAGGTTGACCGACATTACCAGCCCATATTGACCGGAAGAGAGTTCGACCACGCTGCCGGGAGGATAGACCCCGAGCATCTTGATCATCTTGCCGACATATTCCTGATTCAGCTTCCCCTTGGAGTATTTATACAGATAGCCCAGAGCAGCATAAGGCGTTTTGGCCTTGGATTGCACTCCAGGGTGACAAAGAGAGTCATATTGGTTCACCACAGCCACCAACTGGGCGGTCTGGCTCAGTTCATCGGCTTTCAGGCCTCTTGGGAAACCGCTGCCATCGAGCAGCTCATGGTGATTGGTGATAACGTCCCTGGCATTTTCCGGAAAATCGGCTGCCAGCTTGATGAACTCTGCGCCCATCAACGGGTGCTGATTCAGCAGGTTTTGTTCGGGTTTGTTCAGTGGCTCCTGCTTACGCAGTATCTGGCTTGGCAGTTTGAGCTTGCCTACGTCATGGAACAGTGAACCCAGGCCCACGGCCTCGATATCTTCTCTGGGCCATTGCAACTCTTTGGCTACCAACATGGCGAGAATGGCTACGTTGAGAGAGTGAAAATAGATGCCTTCGTCTTTATCCGAATCGGCCATCAGATGCAGAATAAGGTTGTCGGAGGATAACAGTTGCTCGGCTATGTCACGCACCAAGTCCTGCGCCTCGGTAACAGCATTCAGAGGCCGGCTGCGTAGTTTGTTGACCAGATTGCGCATTCTTGCCAGTGAACGGTCAAAATGTTCCTCTGTCTTATGCAGCTCACGGCGCATTTTCTTGAGGATCTCGATTCGCCTTTGCTTGTCGCTTTCCATCTGTTGTTGCAGAGAGTCGACTTCCTGTGGATTTTCCACCGGAGCAGGCTGCTGATCGGCCGGTAGCGGTGGGGTATCACTGCGATCCGGCACCACGAATACACTGTCTATGCCCAGCTTGCGGATAAGCTCGATTTGAGCCTGCTGTTTGATACGGAAGCTACTGAAAAGAAAAGGGTGATCTTTCCACGCCAGTGGAAGGCGGACGAAGTTGCCTACCTGCAGTTGTTGGACACTGACTCTACAGCTCTTGTTCATTCAAATCATCTTTTTTAAGCAATCGAATCATTTTAGCGCAAAGAGTACGCTTTACAATTAGTTAGCTCACATGTAAGCATGTTTGGATAAAAAATTAATCAAATTGAGATTTTTATGGACTTTATCGAAGTATATCCCAATGCCATTCCTGATGAGTTATGCGATCGTCTTATTGCCGCCTTTGATGCTCATCCGGGTGTTACTGAGGGCCGCACAGGCCATGGTGTCGACAAGGAAAAGAAAATCAGCCGCGATCTGACATTGGATCAGTATCCCGAGTTGCAGCCTCTGCGCAATGAGCTGCTGGGCCACACACTAAAGCATGCCGGGCGATACTTTGATAAGTATGCCATGGCGCTGATGGGAGCCGTTGCCGTGCAGGTGGCTGATGAGTCCGGCAATGCAGTAACCCTGACACCGGATAACTATGCTCGTCTGGGAGCCCCCCGAGCCGAGGCGCTGGTACAATACCTTTATCGTAGTGGTACCATCAATCTGCAAAGATATCAGCGCGATGTCGGTGGTTATCCTCATTGGCATTCTGAGCAGTTTCCCCAGGCCGGTCACAACGACGCCCTTCACAGAGTGGTGCTCTACATGTTCTATCTCAATGATGTGGCCGAAGGCGGGGAGACTGAATTCTTTTATCAGCAGCGCAAAATTGTGCCAAAGAAGGGCACCATGGTGATAGCCCCGGCGGGATTTACCCATAGTCATAGGGGGAATCGTCCCAAGAGTGATGACAAGTATATTGCCACCTCCTGGATCATGTTTAACCGCGCCGAGCAACTTTATGGGCCAACCCGGCGCTGAGACTCACTGCATGGGAATTTGAATGCGGAAGCGGGCACCTTCCAGATCTGAATCCTCAATGCTGAGGGTGCCGCCGTAACTGCTGACGATTTCGTTACATACCGCCAGACCAATTCCCTGTCCCGGTGACTGGGTATCGGCGCGCACGCCGCGCTGGATGATCTTCTGTTTAAGGCTCTCATCAACCCCTGGGCCGTCATCTTCTACCAGTATCTGCAGTATGTTGCCTTGATAACCGGCACTGACGCGAACGGTTGAGATACACAGGCGGAACGCATTTTCCATCAGGTTGCCGAACAGCTCCATCAAGTCGCCCTGATTGCCGGGAAACTGCAGCTCTTCCTCTATTTTGGCGCTGAACTTCACCTGTTTGTCACGGTATACCTTAAACAGCATCTGTGCCAGTTGCTCCACCAGAGGGGCAATCGGAGTCTGTTCCTGCTTGAGGCCTTTGCGTCCCAGCATGGCGCGCTTGAGCTGATATTTCACCAGCTGATCCATCTGGCTCACCTGTTCCATGATTTTTTCGCTGCTGGCCTGTTTGTCCAGGCTGGCATCATCTGTGATGGCATGCACGGCGGCGAGACGAGTCTTGAGGCTGTGGGCCAGATCATTCATGGCATTTTGATAGCGCTGTTGCTGGGCGCTGGATTGCTGCAGCAGTTGGTTGAGCGCTTGGGTGACGCCTTCAAGCTCCACAGGATAACCGCCCGAGAGTGACTTGGACTTGCCGTTGATGATGGATCTCAACTCATTTCGCATCTGTACCAGTGGCCGCATGCCCCAGTAAGCGGCGCTGATAAGCAGTACCAGCGCCAGTGCCAATACCAGCGCCAGGCGAATATAGGTGCGTTTGGCAAATTGGCTGTATTCCTGCTCCAGTTTGGCCGCATCCTTGAGCACCAACAGGTTGTAGTGAATACCGGCGATATCGACCGACAGCAGATAGGCAAAATAGGCGCGATTATCGGCCATGTTGAGGTAGTAGGGGGGCGCTTCGTTGCGGATTTCATTGAAACGTTCACAGGTATCGAACAGGCCTCTGTCCACCGCCAGCGACGAGGTCCATACCTGCTTGAACTTCTCATCACAGGAGGCGATGACATAGCGCTCCTGTTTGTTGTTCTCCTCAAGCCAGGAGCTGGTGTCCGGTATCAGGTCGTGCTCCCTGAGCTCGGCAGCCACCTGAGGGATTTCGGCTATCAGCTGCGCCGTCTCTTCGTTATAGCTGTTTTGCGCATGCAATATGTTGACCATCCAGGCCAAGCCAAAACCGACCACGGCAATGATCGATAACGAAGTGAGAAACATCCGCGTCAGCAGGCGTTTCTTGGGTTTTATTCTCAATTGCATGGCAGGTTGAATTTGTACCCCTGGCCTCTGATGGTCACTATTGGATTTTCGATACCGTCACGGGTCAACTTCTTGCGCAGTCGGCTCACCATCACCTCAATGGTGTTGGGATCGCCTTCCTTGTCGCCGTAAATAACGTCCAGCAGGCGCTGTTTGGCGACCACTTCATGGTTGTGACGCATCAGGTACTCAAGAATTTGATATTCGAAGGCGGTAATTTCCATTGGTTCACCGTTCATGGTGACTTGCTTGGCGGCGAGATCCAACGACAGGTCGCCGCTGTTGATCACCGGCTTGACGAAACCGGCACTGCGACGGACCAAGGCATCGAGACGGGCCACCAGTTCCTCTTTTTGAAAAGGTTTGACCAGGTAGTCATCGGCGCCGGCGTTGAGTCCCTCAACTTTGTCTTGCCAGTTGACCCGGGCAGTAAGGATCAGGATAGGGGCTTTGACATCTTCATCCCGCAGGCGTTGGATAAGCGCAATGCCGTCCTGATCCGGCAATCCCAAATCCACAATGGCGACATCAATGGGGTAGTTGGTCGCCTGAAAAAATCCCTCTTTGGCTGTTCCCGCCACCTGGACCTGATTTCCCAATTCTCCCAGTTGTACCTTGAGGTGATGGGAGAGCAAGGGATCGTCTTCAACAACCAAAATTCTCATATTCTTTACGCCTTTAACTGAAATCCAAACAGTGTACGCAGTTCCCTGGAACAGCTCAAGCCGAGGGGCTAAATCAAGGGCTTAGGCCAAAGACCCGGCTGGCTTAAACAGGGCTATACACTGGCTCGAGTGTATAGCCCTTTTACTTAACCTGTGCTGACCTCTGATGCGGATTGTTGAGTAATTGGTCTAAGAACTGGAAAGGTTGTGGTGAGTTGCCGTTATGGCAGGCGGCTACGGTTTCTCGCCAGCCCATTACCACTCCAGGCGCACAGTAGAGTAAACAGGGTGACCCCGCCCATAATGAATGCCAGCCTGAGCCAGGGGGCATCCATGGCCTGGCGCATGGCAACATATTCAAAGCCACTCTTGGCCCATACCAGCAAGGCGCCGGCCAATAGGCCGACTTGCAGGATGCGAACGACAACGGCGCTTTTCACAAACAGCACGGCCGGCGCCAACAGGCAGATAGCGGCGGCGATTGTGTGTGAGTATCTGAGAAAATGGGCTCCCAGCAGCCAATAAGCAAGACAGAGTAAAACAACACGCCACCACATAGAAACCTCGAATCGATTGAGTTGGGGCTATTCTAGTCTGGATTTAAAATGCATTCTATTTACTGCTTCACAGTTTACCCCCGGAGCTCCAAGGGTTAAGTCCTTCAGGCTTTATACCAAGTTTGTGGCTCAATTGTTCTGCGTCAAGCCGTCAGCAACCTCAGCAGTATGGCAACCGAGACGGCCAGGAAGATAGCGCCGCAAAGGTAGTCTATGTAATGGCCAAAGCGCAGCAGGCGTTGCTGCACCCGGGCGTGAGACAGCAGCATGGCCAGCATGGCAAACCAGATAACCGAGAGCAGCGGCAGTAATATGGCGGCCAATAGCTTGGTCTGGCTGTTGACCTCTGGGGTGATAAGGGTGGAAAACAGCGTTAAAAAGAACACCAACGCCTTGGGGTTGAACAGGTTGGTCGATAACCCAAGCAGCAACCCGGCGGCGGCAGACATGGTGTTATCGCTCGCACTTTTACCTGGCTCATTGTCTACCCTGTTGTTTAACTCCTCGGACTGCATGACTTGTGTATCATTGATTGCTGCCCGGCTGGTTGGCAATTCATTGGTTTGAGCTTCAGCGAGTGGTCTTGCCGCCAAGGCGCGTTTAAGCCAGGCCTGAACACCAAAGGCTCCCAGTCCCATCCAGCCCAGATAAAGGGCGCCAAAGAGCTGCACCAGCACAAACAGGGTATGCGAGCTTTGAATGGCCAGGCTGACACCTGTGAGGCTCAGGACAGTGTGCACCAATATCGCCAGAGAGATGCCAACGGCGGCCGCCAGTGCGGTGCTGCGCTGCTCTCGGCTGGCAATTTTCAGGATCAATGCAAAATCCGGCCCCGGGCTCGCCAATGCCAGCAGGTGAATGGTGCCCAGGGTCAGCAAAAGATGCAGATCTGTCATAGTCAACTCTATCCTGTAGTGCCTCATTAAGACGAGGCTGAAAGTGTTTGGGTATAGGGGTAAAAATGCTCAGCCACCAGAGAGGGGCGTGTGGCATTCACAGCATGCGCCGCTGAAACGCTTGTGGAGAAAGCAGGAAGGCACGCTTGAAGGCCTTGTTCAGATGGCTCTGATCGAAGAAGCCGACTTGCTGCGCCACCGAAATCACACTGTCTCCCCTGAGCAGGGCTTTCTTGGCATATTCCAGGCGGATCCGCTTTAAATAGGCATGTGGCGTCATGCCGGTTCTCTGGCGAAACTGCCTAAGCAGTTGGTATTGGCTGAGATCCAGCTCCTTGGCAAGCTGCGGCAACCTAAATGGCGCACCGGGATCGGCATGAAAGGCTTCTCTTAACCTATCGAGCTGACTCTGACTCAAGGCATGGGGCTGTCTCTCTGTATTGAGCTGGCGGCCATGCAGGCGCATCAGTTTTTCCAAAAAGGCGATAACCGCTGCTTCGGGAACCAGGAGATCATTGGCTGCTATGGGTTGGGTCAGCAAATGGTGCAGCTGGCAAAATTCCCGATACAGCGCCGGATGATGCAACATAGGCGCGGCAAAACTGAAATATCCCAGGCCGAGATCCCGCGCCAGTTGTTGCAGCCAGTCATGGGGCAGGGACATTACCAGGGCACAATAACCCTGTTGTTCGCTGCTCTGGCCATCATGGCTGCTGTCGGGATCCAGGGTCGACAGCCAATTGGGTCTCAGGTGCCAGGTTTGGCCACGGTAATGAAAGTCCTGGCCGCCGTGACTGACCACACCGATATGAAAGTCCAGATGAACATGGGGCTCGAAGTGAAAATGTTGAAAACTGGCCCGACTGATCTCCAGTTCGGGATGGGATGGGGCGCGCCAGTAATGGATTTTCTCCTCGTGCATCTTGCTATCCTGGGTAAGAATTTATGTTATCTTAGCGGTCGGTGATCCAGGCCGCCTAGTAAATTATTGCACGGCCGGTATCAAAGTCAGACCTATAAATACCGATAACAGATTGGAGCCCACTGTGAAAGGACAGATCTTAAGAGAAATGAAAGTACTGAGTGCTATTGAACCTGAATATGAGGTGGAAAGGCGGGTAGCATTTCTCAAGGCCAAACTGCAGGAGGCTCACTGCAAGACTCTGGTACTGGGGATCAGTGGCGGGGTCGATTCTTCCCTGGCCGGGCGCTTATGTCAGTTGGCGGTAGATTCGTTAAATGAAGGCAAAGCCGAGGCTGAGTACCTTTTTGTGGCCATGCGTTTACCTTACCTTGAACAGCGCGATGAACATGAGGCGCAGCAGGCGCTGGCATTTATCCGCCCCAGCAAACTGGTGACTGTGAATATTCATGACGGGGTTAGCGGCATTCATCAGCATGTACTCAGTGGCTTTGACCGCGCTGAACTGGCGCTACCGGATGCCAACAAGGTTGATTTTGTGAAGGGTAATGTCAAGGCCAGAATGCGGATGGCAGCCCAATACGAGGTAGCTGGCTTACTCGGGGGCCTGGTGGTCGGTACAGATCACAGCGCCGAAAATGTCACAGGTTTCTATACCAAGTGGGGCGATGGTGCTTGCGACTTGGCGCCGCTTTTTGGCCTGAATAAGCGTCAGGTCAGGCAGTTGGCCGCCTTCCTCGGCGCCTCGGAAACCCTGGTCCGCAAGGCGCCAACGGCGGATCTTGAGTGTGACAACCCTGGGCTTGAGGACGAAGTCGCCCTTGGGCTGAGTTACGATCAGATAGACGACTTCCTTGAGGGCAAGCCGGTTTCCGCCGAGGTGGAAAGCAGGATCATAGCCATCTACAAAGCCACGCAGCATAAGCGCAGGCCTATCCCGACCATTTACGATTAACCGCTCAAATTGAATCGTAAAACGCCGCGTTAATCGCGGCGTTTTCTTTATGGGTTGCAGTGCAGCGCTTGGCGCAGCAGCAAAATACTGGCGTTGGGAAATTGGCGGTAATCCAAGTAGGGGACTTTCCAGCGCCACTGATCCAGCCGCTGTATCCCGGGGGCAACAGTGAGCTTCTGTCCGGCATCGTCGGCGATATTGAGTTTGCCGGCGGCTTCATTGCCGGCAATAAGAGCTATGCCGCTATCGGTTGCCAACCGGGTCGCTGCTATCTCAAGTGCGACCTGGGAAAAGAGCCGCTGCTGCAGAAAGCTACGCCAGTCGTCATCCGGGGCAAATATCTTGGCGCAGATCACCAGGATTTTGCGCCAGTGGTTGGAGTTGGCGGCTATCAAGGCCGCAGCGGCATCGCTCTGTTGCCAATGCCAGTCAAGCGGCAGTGTTGGCGGGTTGGGCAGATAAACCCGCGCTTTGGCCAGGTCGTTACCAATACGCAAAGGAAATGAAGGCGTTGAGTGTGCGTGCACGTTTGCTCTCTGTTAGACTTTTATGCCAATGAATCTCAGTGTAATGCCATTCCAGCGTCGCCACTTTGGGGCAGTTCAAGGTAAAGGTCAATGAAAACTCTGCTTATCAGTTCGGGGAAACAGCTCTCTATCGCGCTTTTTTATGCTTGCTTCGGTATAGGGCTGGCGTTGACTGTAACCGGGATCTGGCTACTCAATGGCCGCGCCGATTTAAGTCCTTGGCATACCCATTTTCTGAGCCATGAGTTTGATCGCCACAAGGGAGTCGAGGACTTCGGTGATTATCTCAAGTTGGAGCAGCAGCTGTTTACCGAGCTTGATCAGGAACTTGGCAAGCTTTCTGGTGGCATAAGTTCTCCCATCAATCGTTATCACACTGGCAGCATAGCGGATCCCAAGCGCTGGGCTTTGCCTTGGAATCAAAGTTTTGAGTGGGCCAATGCGGACGCGCAGTTCGGGCTCTTGTTGCTTCATGGCATGTCAGATTCACCCTACGCCATGCATCAGTTTGCCGAGCAGTTCAAGGGGCGCGCTCATGTGTTGGCGTTGAGGCTACCGGGACATGGCACTCTGCCATCAGGCCTGGTGCGCCTGGAATGGCAGGATCTCGCCGCTGCCGTCAGGCTGGCCAGTCGCCATATGAGCCAGGTGCTAAACGGCAAACCTCTCTACGTGATAGGTTATTCCACCGGTGCCAGTTTGGCACTCAACCATGAGTTGGAAAACCTTCACAGCGGCCGGCCTGCGGACTATGAAAAGGTGGTGATGCTGTCACCGGCCATAGGTTTGGCCCCCATGGCCGTGGGCGCGCAGTGGCAGTCGCAGCTGGGCTATATTCTGGGGCTGGAGAAACTCAGCTGGAATACTATCTCACCCGAGTATGACCCTTTCAAATACAGCTCTTTTGCCGTTAATGCCGGTGATGTGGTTTATCGCCTGGCGCAGCACAACAGTCAGCGTTTGTTGGCCTTGCCTGAGGATAAAAAACGCCAGTTGCCGCCGATTTTGGCGTTTCAGTCGTTGGTGGATGATTCGGTATCGACGAAAGCTGTGCTGGAGAACCTGTTTCTGCAACTGCCCAAGGGAGCCAATGAACTGGTGATCTATGATATGAACCGCAGTCAAGTGAACCTCAGCATGACACCTGTGGATCCGCTGGCGGAAATCAGCGGCATACTGGCGCGAACCAACCTGACTTTCCGGGGAACTTTGATTGAGAACCAGGTGGGCTTTAGCCATCTGGTGCAGGCCAGAGAGTTTGGTACTCATACCGGAGTGGAAAAACTCGACTTCAAATGGCCCGTGTCTGTCTATTCCCTGTCTCATGTGGCCTTGCCGTTTTCTGCCAACGACAGCCTATATGGCAATCAGATGCCGAACAGCATGGAGCGCATTCAAATTGGTGCCGCAGCGTCCCGAGGGGAGCGCGGTGTTATCAGCATTCCGGCTGCGGATATGCTGCGCCAACGTTGGAACCCTTTCTTCGATTATCAGATGCAGCGGATTGAAGCCTTTTTCAGCCAAGATCCTGAGCCGACAGAGTACAGATGACCCGGTTGCGCCCCTCGCTCTTGGCCTGGTACAGGTTGGCATCGGCTTCTTTCAACCACACCTCGAGAGATGAGCTGTAGGAGGCGTTGGCAATCAGGGCGCCGATACTGACAGTGACACTTATTAGGCGTTGATCTTCGGGGTTGATGATCTTAAGCTCGGCAATGGCCTGACGAATTTCATTCAGAAACTGCTCTATCTTGAGTGGGTTGCACATGGGCAGCAGCAACAATAACTCTTCACCGCCATAACGGCTGATAAGATCCGAGTCGCGCTTGAATTTTGTCTTAAGTAAATCGGCAACCCGTTTCAAGGTCTCATCGCCGCCCAGATGACCATATTCATCATTGACCCGCTTGAAAAAGTCCAGATCCATCAGCACCACGGCTATGGCTTCGTGATTGCGCTGACACAGACCCTGCAAAGTGGCGAAACTCGCTTCGGCATGGCGCCTGTTGGCAAGTCCTGTGAGTGGATCTGTCTGGGCCAACTGTTTGAGTTTACGGTTGGCTTGCTCAAGCTCCAGAGTTCGTATGATGACTTTTTCCTCCAGATCCAACTGATGCGCCATCAGTTGGCGTTGGCTTTCCTTGAGCTCACTGTAGAGATGGCTTACTTCCACGGGCACATTGTGGCCATCGAGTAACTTATCCTCGGTAAGGCGTTTACCCTTGTTGAGCTGCTCTGAAATCAACTCCAGCGGCATGGTCAGGCGCTGCCCCACCACCTTGGCGACCAGCAGCGACAAGAGTAAAAACAGCAACAGTAGAGCAAAAGTGAACATAAACTGGCGCTCTACTTCGTGCAGCAATGGGGCGTAAGGGTCGAGCACAAAAATTTGCCAGTTGTTTGGCAGGCGATAGTGGCTGTAAACATATTCCGGGCTGTCATTATCCAGCGCTTTTAGATTGAGCATGGGCAATAAAGAGCTGTAGTGCTTGCCACTTTGGCGATAGTTGAGCCGCTCGAGTTTTGGCAAGGCCAACTCCCTGGAGGCATAGATAAGGCGCATGTTCTCATCGACAATAAACATCAACTGGTTGGTTTGTTCCAGAAAGTCATTATCCAGTTCACTGAAACGATTGAGGTTGAGTGAGCCTTCCAATATGCCGATAACTTGTGGGCCTGTGGCGAGATACAGCGGGCTGCTGATGGCGACTATGGCATCTGAGCCGAAGCCCCGGCCGAGAAATACCGGTGAGACATAGAGGCGCTCGTTGAAAAACGCCTGCTGGAAATAATCCCTGTCATCTATACGAACATGATTTCCTTCAAGGCCCTGAAGCCTGCTGACAGGGCTTGCCTGCACTATGCTGCCTTCGGGATCGGCAATCAGCATGGTTAAAAATCCCGGATTGAATTTGTGCAGCCGCGACAGCATCCGCTGCAATTCATCGGGAGTGGGTGAACTGTGTTTGATAAGCTCGGCGGCGGTGGCTATAACCGACTTATGCCGCTCGAGATAATGCTCTACCGCCAGGCCGATATTTTTGGCGGTTTCATGTAAGTGTTTACCCAGGATCTGTTGCTGTTTATTGACCCAGTAATAATTGAATACCAGGGTAGAGATCATCAGGCTCAGGTTAAGCAGCAGTAAAAAGCTGTAAAAGAGTTGGTTGCCAAAGCCACTGCGCTTGGCGGGTAACTGACGAGCAATCAGGCGTGTCAATGCAGGGATTAACAATACAATCAAGCAGGCCAGGGTGATATAGACCATGGCATTGACCGATTGCTTGATCACCACAAATGGAATGTATTCAGAAGGTAAGTCGCTGAAAAAGTGGAGATAACCATAAATAAGTGGCATGCCCAGCAACAACCAGAAGCCGACACCCGCGTAAAATACCGGCCAGCGCCTGAGCCTGGCAACCCCCAGTGCCAGGGCCTCAAGGCAGAAAAGCAGATAAACGTGCGGGCTGTCCCATTGCAGCATCAGCGAGGTGACGCTGATGGTGGCGGCGAGCAGGGCATACCAAGGCCCAAGTAAGATGGCGACAATCACATAGAGGGTATTACCCAACACCAGCTGCACATTGGCAAACAAGGGAATAGGGAAGCTATTACAGGCAAAGCCTATCAGGCCGGCCATCAGACTCAGCAACAGTGGCTGTCGATACCAGGGCAAGTGGGTCAAGTCAGTTTCAACTCCCGTCTGGAGTTAACGAATAGTTAATGGCAAATGCTAGAGCTAAATGGTTTATTTAACAATAATTTTTGAATATTTGTCTTGAGCGCTATCCAATACCTGTTTCGAATCGGTACTCGCCAAGGTTAGCTGTGGTGGCGGTTTTGCATAAAAAGGGATGGTTGGGTGGTCAAACAGGGCAAGCCAATAAAGATGAATAGCTGAAGATAGCGGCCGGAAAAAGCATCAAGGCGCCCTTGAACAATGAAAGCGCCTTGATGTGTTTGACAGCCTTATTCGCCCTTGAGGCGCCGGTCCAGTTGATCTTTTAAGTTGGCGGGCACGCCTTTGATCAAAATGGTATCCGAGATAGGGTCGTAGATGACCCGTTCGCCCAGATGTGAGCTGTCAAAGCTCAGGGTCAGGCCGCCGCCGGTGCCGGAGAATTTCTTCAACTGCCTCAGGGTGGATTTATCGGCCGGAAACTCCTCTTCCAAACCGTAATCACCGCCAACGGCAAAGTCATAGAAGGAATCCATGCCGGATTCTGCCAGTTCATCGGCCAGATCCTTGAGCATGACTTCACTGCCGCTGTCGACCTGGGAGGTGCAGTATTCAAACACCCGGTCGCGGCAGGTTTGACGCTCTTCTTTGGTCAGTTCACCGCCACCGACAAAGTCTTCCACCGCCTGCATCAGGGTCTTGCTCTGCTGCTTGGGGTTAACCCCTTCGACGCAGCCCATAAAGTCGAGGAAGAAGTCGGCCACCTTGCGACCGGCTCTGCCGCGGATAAAGGAGATATATTTGCGTGACTCACTGTCGGCTTGCCACTCGGTGAGATCGATTCGGGCCGCCAACTGGATATTATTCAGATCCAGATGGTCGTTTTGCGACAGCTCCATATCATCCAGCACTGTCATTGACGACTTGGCATTCAGCAGTGCCACAAACAGGTAGTCGCTGGCCATAAAGGTATAGCAGGCCAGCAGCAAAAAGCCGCCCTGGCTGAAGTCATACTTGGAGAGTTCTTCCTGCAGCAGTTTGCCGGCAGTGGCTGAGAATTCTACAAAGCCTTGCTGCCCATCGCGATAAGACTTGAGTGCTTCCTTGAAGGCGGGGTTGGCTTCGCCATCATCACCGGGGACGCCAAAATAACCAAAGCCTTTTCCCGCTTTGCTGGAATAGCTTTGGTGCAGCTCATCAAGCATGGTCTCAACAGCCTGGCTGTTCAGCAGTGGTTGAGGGCGCAGACGGCAGCTGAGCTGGCCTTCGCCGTTTTGGGTGATTGCGTGAATAATCGCTTGTTCGACGTGAATACTCATAAGCCCCGATAGTGATACTCTGTTGTAAATCCGCTATTATATGCCGCTAATCCTAATCTGAGTGAATCATTTTTTATTTATGGCTATCCAATCAAAATATACCAATGCTCAAGTTGAATCCCTGATCGCCGAATTGCTGGCTGTGCTGGAAAAACACCAGGCTCCGACCGATCTTGGCCTGATGGCGCTGGGGAATGCGGCTTCGCATCTGTTATCGACCAAGGTGCCCAAGGAAGCCCGTCAGCAGGTGGCGGAACAATTTGCCAAGGCATTGACACAATCCCTGCGTTGACTTGTAACAACTGAAATGCGCTAAATAGTGGCGTTGTAAGTCAAAAAGCACATAATAGCAATCAATGTAAGATACACAGGCAACTTACAAAAAGCGGATCCATATGGTCGAGCGAACAAAGCAGTTGGGCAAGGATAGGGTTTCACGCCTAATCAATTGGGGGCACTGGTTTGCCTTCTTCAATGGCTTTTTGGCCATGATAGTCGGCAGTCGATATCTGGAAAGTGTCGGCTACCCGGAAACCTGGATTGGTTGGGGTTACCTTGGCGTCAGTACCATAGGCCATTTCAGCTTCCTGGCGTTTATTGTCTATCTGGTGTTGCTGTTTCCCGTTACTCTGTTGTTGCCTTACTCGCGTATCCTTCGGGGATACGCGGCAGTGGTGGCCACCCTTGGCCTGTGTATCATGCTTTATGACACCATAGTCTATGACGACTATGGTATGCATTTGAGTCCCTTCGCAGTCGATTTGGCCTGGGCTGACCTCAACAGTCTGCTGCATGGCACTTCCTATATCGTCACCCCCCTTGGGATCCTCGCTCTGGAGTTGACCGCCGCCAACTTTATCTGGAAGCGGATTGAGAAAATTCAAAAGCGCAATTATGGCAACAAGGTGGTGGCCTTTATCGGGGTTTGCTTTGTCAGTAGCCATCTTATTCATATCTGGGCCGATGCCGCCGATGTCACTGAAATTACCCGTTTCGATGATGCCTACCCGTTATCCTATCCGGCAACGGCGCGCACCTTCATGGAAAATCACGGTATCGATGGCTCCAGCAGCTTGAAGGTGGATACCGAAACCAGCTTTAAATACCCAAGAGCGCCGCTGACCTGCAGCGCCGAAGAACATCCCAATGTGCTGCTTATTGCCATCGACAGCCTCAGGGCCGATATGGCCGACGAGCAGACCATGCCGTTTTTCAGCCGCTACAGCAAACAAAACCATGAGTTTATGAATCACCTCAGCGGTGGCAATACCTACCGCAGCGGCATGTTTTCCCTGCTTTATGGGCTGCAGGGCAGTTATATGGACGCGGTGGAACTCAATTACACCAGCCCCTTGCTGGGGCAGAGCCTCAAGCAGCAGGGTTATAATCTGGGGCTGTTTACCAGCAGAAGCAATTATGCAGAGGCGCGGCCCCAGGCAATTTTCCGCGACTTCGACGCTCATATTGCCGAAGATGAGGGTGGCAGTGCCATGGCCGATATTCAAAATATCGACAGTTTCAAGCAGTGGCGGGCCCAGCAACAAGCTCCTTGGTTTGCACTGCTGAACCTCAAATCACCGGAAGACTATGATACCCCGGTAGGTTTCCTCGGTGTGCAGACGGTAAAACCCGACAGTGCCCTCAAGCCGGCGCAGAAGGTGTTGTTCAATCAATATCGGCAATCGTTGAACTTTATTGACAAACAGCTGGAGCAACTCTTGTCTGCTATGCCGGAAAATACCCTGGTGATTATCACAGGTGTCAATGGCAAGGTGTTCACCAGTAATGCCGATGAAGCCAGGCGCGACCTGTCACCGGCCAATGTCAATGTGCCTCTGGTGATCCATTGGCCCGTCGGCGGCCACGCCCAGGCTAAATACCGCACCAGCCACTATGGTTTGGTGCCAACCTTGATGAGCCAGGTGCTGGGGTGCAGCAATCCGGCCACAGATTACAGTGCCGGTCGTCATTTGCTGCAACCGGACAGTCTCACTTGGGTCTATGTCGGTGATGCCAGAATTTTTGCCATCTATCAGCAGTCGGAGATCACTGTGATTGACCGTCACGGTCAATATCGTATCTATGACAAGGCTTATCAGAACCGCCTGGACAAGAAGATGAGTGCCCCGGAACTTATCGAAGTGATGCGTGAAGGGCGGCGTTTGTACAACCATTAAGCGCTGTGGATTAAAGACTGTACGATAGAGAAAAAACAGACCACAAACTAGGCAGTTAAACTAAAAATCCTCAGATGGAGCTTGCACAGCCTCGCGACTGTTGATAAAGTTCTGCCTCGTTGAGACGGCACACTGCGCCAGCCGCTCAAGACAAATATCGGTATGTAGCGCAGCCTGGTAGCGCACTGTCATGGGGTGTCAGGGGTCGGAGGTTCGAATCCTCTCATACCGACCACATTCAAAACAAAAAAGCCCAATCTTATGATTGGGCTTTTTTGTGCCTGTTTTTTGTATCTGTCTTTTTTATCGTCTTTGGGTAAGCAGCGAAGTCAGCAGTCTTGCTGGTTTATATTACTGTGCCTGTTAATGGTCAAGGTTCCCAAGCCAGGAGAATGAACGGCGGATAAAGCGGTCGGCATCCCGGGACTGACATTCGCCGTGGGCTATGATGAGTTTCTCCGCTCGCCAGCCAAGTATAGTCGCCAGGGCCTTTCGGGCCTGAGGCTTGCCAAAGCTGAAGCTCAGGCGCCAATCCAGAGGTGTCTTGCCGTTAGGGGCCAGTATGCCGCTGATGCGTGCCAGCGGTCTTTGCCAGGCTTTGAAGCACTCGGGCTGAAAGTTCTCAATCAAGTCGGTCAGGATCAGCGTGCGGCTGTGGCGATGAAAGAATACAGCCTCCTGCATCACAGGGCTGCCCTGAAACAGGCAGAAGTCCAGCTCGTCAAGCCAAGGGGCTTTGGCATTGTGTTGCGAGTCTGCCAATTCGCTGAGCAGCAGTTGGTCGAAATGCAGATCGCTGCGTTTTTTTGCCAGTTCTTCGGTCGCGTAGCTTAGGGCGTTGGGAAAGGCTTGCTGCCAGTCTTTGATAAACAGATGGTGCAATGAGTTGGGCGCCAGCAGATAGCTGACTTCACCGAGGGCCTTGACCTCCTCGAGCAGTTCGCGGCTGAGCTCAATGGGGGAGTGGAGCCAAAGCGTGCCATCATCAAGCCTGACCACTGTCATCCGGGTACTGTAAGGCAGGCCAAAGAAAGGCACTGTCTTGCCTGCAACTATCCAGATGTTATCACCGAAGGGTATGAGTCTGTGATTTGGCATTCCGGCTCCTTGGTCTCACTTCTTCCATGGCATTGTCATCTAACGCCGATGATCCCGCCCATTGTCAATGTTACTCCTGTGGGGCTTTTAATTCCCTCAGGTAGCGGTAAATGGTGTGCACAGAAATATCCAGGCGCTTGGCGGCCACTTGGGCACTGTCCTTGAGCTCAAAAATACCGGCATCGAAGAGGCGAGTCACTATTTCACGGCTCTTTTTCGATGGCGGGATCAGTTCACTGTGGCGTACTTCCTGGTTGACCTTGTCTATGGTGCTGTGCAGCGCCTCTTCGATATTACGGGCAAAGACTTCCGATGTGCCACTGCTCTCTGTGAGCGGACATTGCTGCGGCAGCATGGAGCGCAGTACAGACATCAAGGGCGCATCCATATCCGTATTGATACACAAAAGGCCTATGGCCATCTGCTTTTCGTTGCGAATAACGGTAGTGATGGATTTCAAGGTCTTGCCGTTGCTGCTCTGGCTGAGATAGGCCTCGGAAATATCGTGGCCGCTCTTGAGCTTTTCCAATGCCAGATTGGTAATGGGAGCGCCGACACTGCGGCCGGTGACATGGCCATTGGCTATTTTGATGATTGAAGGGTGGTCTCGGTCCAGACTGTGCAAAACCACTTCTGTGTGTTGCCCATACATGGTGGCTATACCATCAACCACGTTTCCCATGGCGTTGAGTATGTCCATATCTTTGGGGGTCAACTTATGAAGTTTCACAGCTATCCTCTTGCGATGGCCCGGCAGTCGCCGGGCGTCGGAGATTAGGCAGACATAATACTGATAATGGTACTGTCGGTCGACACCATTCCATCACAGATCATCTGTCCCAGATTCTTGATTGTTTGTTCGACATCGGCGGCGACTATGCCCTGAGTCGATACGGCATGCTGATTGAGTGCCATCAAAAACGCCCTGACTGCCGTGCTTGATGAGGTACTGACCTTCATGGCGCAGGAGGCTTTGGCGCCGTCACAAACCATGCCGGCACTGTCACTGATAACGTTCTGAATGGCGTAGCAACCTTGCTCAAAACTGCCTCCGGCGAGATAAACCATGGCCATGGCAGCGGCGGCACTGGTCACTGTATTGCCGCAAAAAGCTGACAGTGGCGGATAGTGGGACTTGATATAAATCGCGCCCAAGTGGCTCATGATGAGTGCCCGGGCCAGCTGCTCTTCACTGCAGTTGAACTTCTTGGCCGTTACAACCACAGGCACAGTGGCGGCTATCCCCTGGTTGCCACTGCCAAAATTGCTCATGGCCGGCAGGGTGGCGCCACCCATGCGGGCATCAGAAGCCGCGGCCGTATACATGACTATGGAGTTGAGCAGGTCATCACTCAGCAAGCCGGTATCTATGTTTTTCTTCAGCGTTCTGCCCACCTCCAGGCCATAGGCCGAATTCATGCCTTCGTCGGACAAACGGGAATTCAGATCCGATGCCGCCAGAATAAATCTGATCCGGTTAACATCTATCCCGGTGGCAAACTCATATATTGAGGCGATGCTGATATCGACCCCGTCGCATACCGAAGCGGTACTGCCCTTGGCAGAGGCTTCGGCCCGATACAATTGTTGGCCGTCGAGCCATTTCTCGGCAATCCGGGTATGGCTGCCACTGATAACGATTTTGGCCTGGTGCTTGTCGTTGGCAGCTGTCACAGCGCAGTAAATGAACTCATCGGCCTGAATGCGGCATACCTTGACCTTACCTGCGTCAATAAGCGCCTGGGCCTCGGCCACTTGTGCCGGGTTGATATTCGCCAGCACTTCAAGGCCGGCATCGGCATCGCCCCCAAGGGCTCCTGCCGCTGCGGCAATGGCCAGGCCTATCTTGCCTGTGCCGGGAACAAATACTCCCATGGAGTTTTTGTAGAGGTTGTCCGAAACCTGAACTTCCAGGCTCAAAGGCTTGGCGCCCAAGGTTTCGGCTGCAACGGCCGCGGCATAAGCCGCCGCGATAGGCTCGGTGCAGCCCAGCGCGGGACGCACAACTTGATTAAGGATATCTATATATTGTTGCCACTGTGGTTTCATCACTAGGTTCCACCGAGTCTGGTTTAAGGATTGATATGGGCAATGGCTTCGACTTCCACCAAGGCGCCCATGGGCAGATCTTTCACCGCAAAACAGCTGCGGGCAGGGCAGTCTTGCTTGAAGAAGGTCTTGTAGACTTCGTTGAAGGCGGCAAAGTCATTGATGTCGGATAGATAACAGGTGGTTTTGAGCACGTTTTGCAGGCCACTGTTGGCGGCTTCAAGCACATATTGCAGATTCAAAAGCGATTGGCGGGACTGTTCACTGATCCCACCTTCGACCAAAGCACCTTGTTCACGGCAGACTGGCAGCTGGCCTGAGGTGAAAAGCAGCTCACCATAAGCGGCTGCATGAGAATAGGGGCCTATGGCTGCGGGGGCTTTGTCTGCATTGATAGTCTTTTTCATGATATTCCTTGCAAATATATTTGAGTAACAAGCGATTTTGTCTGCACAATTATTTGCAAATAGGCATCTTCTTGCAAATTTATTTTATAAAAAGGTGGGCTGTAATTGCTTTTAGTGTGACGGTGATCTTATAAGTTGGCGGTTTTGTGGTTAAATTCTCGGCATCAGCAAAAGTTGCAAAAATCTGGTTGCTGCTGTCAGTTGGTTCAAATATATTTGCAAAAAATAACATGTTGGGTATCCAACAATAACTAAGGTTGTTATATGAAAACTGACACTTTGACATCAGAGTGGGGCGCAACAATTACTCGGGAAGACACGCAGGCCTGGAAGGAAGCGACCCGATTCGACAGTACTGACTGGGGCTGGATCATCATGTCCATCGGCATGGCCATAGGCGCGGGCATAGTATTTTTGCCTGTGCAGGTGGGGTTGATGGGATTATGGGTGTTTCTTTTGTCTGCCGTGGTGGGTTATCCGGCCATGTACATGTTTCAGAAGTTGTTTATCAATACCCTGGCCGAGTCCCGCGAATGTCAGGATTATCCCAGTGTGATCAGTGGCTATCTGGGGAAAAACTGGGGCATATTTCTCGGCGCACTCTACTTTGTCATGTTGGTCATCTGGGTGTTTGTCTACTCGACGGCGATCACCAATGACAGTGCCTCTTTCCTGCAAAGCTTTGGAGCCACCAAGAGCCTGCTGTCGGAAAACCCCTTCTATGGTCTGGGGCTTATTTGTCTTCTGGTCGCATTGGCCTCCCGCGGCGAAAACCTGTTATTTAAAATTTCTACCCTTATGGTGCTCACCAAGTTGGGTGTGGTGGCGCTGCTCGGCTTAATGATGGTCGACAAGTGGGATATCAATAATGTCGGTGCAGTGCCCACTACGACTCATTGGATCCGTGATGCCGTGGTGATGCTGCCCTTTACCTTGACTTCCATTCTGTTTATCCAGAGTCTAAGCCCCATGGTGATCTCTTATCGTTCGCGGGAGAAGTCGATTGAAGTGGCGCGCTTCAAGGCGATGCGAGCCATGAATATTGCCTTTGGTGTGCTGTTTGTTACCGTGTTCTTCTACGCCGTTTCTTTCACTCTGGCGATGGGCCATGAGCAAGCTGTGAGGGCCGAGCAGGAAAATATCTCTGCCTTGGCCATGGTGGCTCAAGGTATGCCTGGCCAGACGCTGAAACTCCTGAGCCTGACGCTGAACATCTTTGCCGTGATGACGGCTTACTTCGGGGTGTATCTGGGTTTTCGAGAGGCGTGCCAGGGGATCACCATGAACCTACTGCAGCGGGTTATGCCCAAGGAGAAGATCAATGCCAAGCTGGTGGGGTATGGCATCATGGTATTCACCATACTGCTGTCCTGGGGTGCGATTGTGCTGAATGCCCCTGTGCTGAGTTTCACCTCCATCTGCAGCCCGGTATTCGGTTTGGTGGGCTGTCTGATCCCGGCCTATTTGGTTTACCGGGTACCTTCGCTGCACAAATACAAGGGCGTTGGCCTGTACGTGATTATCGCCACTGGTATCTTGCTGTGTATCTCGCCCTTCCTGGCATTCAGTTGATAGATGCAATTGGCTTTAAGAACGCAGTCTTAGAATCAGTCTTAAAGAGCCCCGCAGATGTGGGGCTCTTTAAGCTTTAGGCGGCAGACTCAGGCTTGGTCCTGCTGCTGCAAAAACTCATGAAACTCCTCTTCATAGAGACGGAACAGCACCAAGGTAACGGCAAAGATGATCGGGCCGTAAATCAGACCGATTAGACCAAATAGCTGCAAGCCACCCAGCAAAGAGAAGAAAATTAACAGGGTGCTCATTCCGGCAGATCCCTGCATCAGAATCGGCCTCAGGAAGTTGTCAATGGAGCCAACCACCAATATGCCCCAGGCGCAAAGGAACAGCCCCCAGCCCCAGTCTCCGGTCAATGCCAGATAGAGCGCCGCCGGCACCCAGATAAGTGCGGTACCCACCACAGGAATAAAAGAAGCGAATGCCATCATGGAGCCGAGGAACAATCCCGGCAGGCCGACTATGGCCATGGCAATACCACCGGCAAAACCCTGTGCCAAGGCCGTCAGGAATGAGCCGAGTACCGCCGACTTGGCGACTTTTTCCACCTCATCGAGAATTTTGTCTTCCTGACTGCGGGACAGGGGGATTACGTGTCTGAGACTGGCAATAATCTGTTCGTTGTCCCTGAGGAAGAAAAACAGTACGAACAACATCAGGGAGAAATTGACAAAGAAACCTGTGATATTGCCGAGCAATGCCGTGCTCAAGCCAACCAGACGGGTGCTGAGCTCCGTAAGCGCTGCGGTGGCTTTTTGCAATATCTCCTGCGGCTCTATGCTGTCAAACGGCAGCCATTTATTGGCCAGCGCCAGTGCCGACTGTACCCAAGGATGTTCCAACAGCTCCTTGGCACCACCATGGGTCAGCCATTGATAGGCATGGGTGGCGGAGCTGACGCCCTGTTCAATCACGGAAATCAGCATGAACAGCAAGGGGATTAAGATGATCACCGTCAGCAAGATGCAGGAAAGCAATGCACTCAGGTTGGGATGTTTGGGGAGTTTCGCCTCTATGCGCTTGTGCACAGGCAAAAACAGCAAGGAGACGATAAATCCCAGCAGTATCGCTCCCAGATAGGGAGCGACCAATAGATAACAGGCGTAGGCAGCAATGGCCAACGCGGCGAGGATCAACCAATGGCGGGGTTCAACCCGAAAACGTACGGACACGGGAATTCCTTTTAATCAAGAGTGTGTTGAATTTGCCATCTGCAGGGAAGGGCATGGTTTATAGACTCATCGGTCTGTTGCCAAGGACTCCAGCTTTTAAGCCAAGCATATCCGGGACTTGCTTGTACCTTCCCCTGCCCGTCCGGGCGACCCAGACTCGGTTACAGCGGAAGTTATTAAACCACGGAGCGACGGGGCAAGAGAAGCACAGCTTGGTTGATAAGGGGGATTGGCGCTGGTTTTGTGTGCTATGCGTTGCCGCCGGTGCCTTAGGGGGCGGATACTGGGGGAAAATGCTTGTCAAACTTAGGTTTTTTAGTCGCATTGCCGCATAACTGGCGGAATAGACTTTTAGAACCGTTTTTTATAGGCTAACTCATTGAAATTAGTAAACGAGCGTTAATCCCGTTAGCAATAAACCGATAGCAGATAGGAACAGATGTAAGGCTATGTTTAGACCATAAGCCGCTGTTAACTGGTATGCAGACTGAGAAAATAAATTAACCATGAATCTACTTTTTGTATGCAGTGAGAATCGCTTGCGAAGCCCTACCGGAGAAGAGGTTTTCTCGGCATTTGAGGGGATTTACGCGATTGGAGCCGGTACAAAGGAAGGTGTGAATAAGTCCTCGCGGCACTCTGGCTTGCACAGCAATTGGCGTTCAAGGCATCTGACTGAAGGCATGCCGGGGCCTGTCGAAGTCGGATAACGCAGAAAG